>CAJBMK010000001.1 GCA_903954165.1 uncultured bacterium
CATAGCGGAATGCGTCTGAAACTATGACCACCACCTTCTGATTCTTGTCAAGGAATGGTTTTACATGCGTATTGAAGAACCCCCGCTGTGGGATATGTTTTGCACTTATGCTATTGAATATTTTCCTTCTCTATCTTTTTTAAAATACTTTGGATTTTGAAGATTTACGATAATCGTATTTTCTTTCACATATCTCTCCTTCAAAACTTTTTCGATAACCTGATCTTTCGTAAGCGGTCCGTGTTTCTCAATTACTTTCTTGATAACATCTTTTACCACACCGCTCATATATCCCCACTCAGCCAACGCGTACAATCCGCGACCCACCAAAACAAAACGAGGATCCTTGATTAATTCATTATGGGTTGTGGCAACGTGCGCCTTCTTACCGAATAATTTTTCAATTTGTTTGGCGACTTCACGGAAGTGAATCGGGGAACCGTGCTTTCGAATAACAAGAAAAGCGTAATCTCGCATACCCTTCGCACGAATATTCGGCGACGTAATCAAGCCCCATTCACCGAGCTGATTACGGCCGATCATTTTTGATAATGACAAATAGCGACGGACAACGGTATCGTCTTTATATGAATCTGAAATTTCCTCCACCTGATTCAAAAATTGTGCGATTATGTCTAGCTCAGATACAAGGTGGTCATTATTGAGACTATTGTAGAGCTTTTTCAATGCATCGTGAACTTTCCGTGAAAGCTCATCATTGATAAACCAGCGATGTTTAAAATGGTCGTCTTCTTTCTCTTTCTTAAATGCCTCGCCCAAAACAAGCATAGAATGAATGGCGTACTGCGAACTCTTATCTTTCGAAAGATGATTAAGAAAATCCTCTTCTGAAATGACACCGCCAAGATTATGCATCAAGTCCTCCAACTCCTTAAATGCAGGCTTTTCTTTTGTGTATGCGTCCGATTTACGGATACTGTTGAGCGCGTAATTTTCTACCTGACGAACACGCTCACGGGTGATTCCGTACTTTTTGCCGATTGCCTCGAGCGTCATTTTTTTCGGATCTTTTCCCAATCCGTATCTGCTTATGATGACGTCTTTCGCCCTCTCCGGAAGTACGGCGAGAAGCTTTTTTACAATCTGCTTCGGTTTGTGTTGGAGGCTCTCCATAAAATGTATCCTAATTAGGATTAATTAATAAGTATGTTTTATCACTAAGTTGTTCATAAGTCAACAATTCCCCACCATGTTGTTAGCCGTCTTTTGACTTTGCCCGTCAAATATAACACACATAGTACTCCTTGTAAACTATCGCGATATTTTATGCAAGGACAAGACTTAATAATCGGCCTTTTACATAAATTACTTTGATCACCTTCTTTCCAACGAGCCATTTCGCAACATCCGGATCTTCGAGCGCCAATTCTTTGATTTTCTCTTCCCCCGCCGTAGCATCGGCTATTATTGTCGCCCGTACCTTTCCGTTTATTTGTACGGGTATATTGAGCCGTGATTCGGAAATTCTGTTTGGGTCAAATAACGGCCAATCCGAAACATGAATAGATTTTTTGTTCCCGAATAATCGCCATAATTCCTCAGTCACGTGCGGAGCAAACGGCGCTAAAATCTGGAGAAACAATTCGCACTGTTTTTTGCCTACTTCACTATCCGATTCCATTTCGTTTAAACACATCATCAGAGTGCTAACCGCCGTATTATATTTCAATGATTCAATATCCTCGCCTACCTTTTTTATCGTCCGATGGAAATATGACGGTAAAACCGTACCGGTACTTTTTATGTGGATATCTTTTTCATGCATGGTTTGGCACAGCTTCCATACTCGTTCAATGAATCTTCGGGAGCCAATCATGCTGTTTGTATTCCACGAAATCGCCTGATCAAACGGCCCCATAAACATTTCATACAATCTCATACTATCCGCACCATAGAGAGCTATTATTTCATACGGATTGACCACATTTTGCCATCGCTTGCTCATCTTTCTGCCGTCCTCGGCCATTATGAGACCGACATACTGATATTTTTTATAAGGTTCAGGCGTTCCAACATAACCGCAATCAAACAAGAATCGGTGCCAGAAGCGGGCGTAGATAAGGTGCCTCGTTGCATGTTCCGCTCCGCCGACGTACAAATCAACCGGCATCCAGTACTTCTCTTTTTTCGGATCGGCAAACTTCTTTGTGTTTTTTGGATCCGTGTATCGAAGGTGGTACCAGGACGAACCGGCCCACTGAGGCATTGTATTTGTTTCCCGTTTTGCCTTTCCTTTACATTTTGGACATTTTACATTAACCCACGAATCAATCGCCGAAAGCGGAGATTCCCCTGTACCGGTCGGTTCATATTTTTTTACTTTCGGTAATTTTACCGGTAACTCTTTTTCGGGTACCGCAACGACACCGCATTTCTCACAATGAATAAGAGGAATCGGCTCACCCCAGTAGCGTTGTCTTGAATAAACCCAATCCTTGAGTTTGTATTGAATTTTCGGCGTTGCTAACCCTTTTGAATCAAGCCATGCGGTAATTTTTCCTCGTGCCGTTTCGGATGATAATCCGTCAAATTCACCCGAATTAAAAAGTATGCCGTCTCCCTCAAAACACTCGGTCAAAGATTTAACGGACTCCACATTACCCCCGGTCGCCGGTCGTATTGATACTGCGAGCGGAATATTATATTTCTTAGCCATATCGAAATCACGTCTGTCGTGCGCATCGGCAAACACGGCGCCTGTTCCATATTGAGCAAGAACAAAATCCGCAATCCAAACAGGCATCTCTTTTCCTGTTGCCGGATTTATAACAATCAAACCGTTTATCAGAACACCGCTTTTTTCTCGGGTCGCATTGGTACGGTCGATTTCGGTAATTTCGGCAGTTTTTTTCTGATACGCAATTATTTCTTTTTTGTTAGAAATAATCGGCGCATATTTTTCGAGCAACGGATGTTCCGGAGCCAAAATAAGAAACGTACCCGAAAAAATTGTATCGATGCGCGTAGTGAAAACTTCAATGAAATCCTCCGAATCTTTTATTTTAAACTTCACCAGGGCACCCTCGCTCTTGCCAACCCAATTTCGCTGTAATTCTTTGATTGATTCCGGCCATTGAACATACAAATTTCCTTCAGCATCTTTTTCATCAAGTCCGGACAAAAGTTTTTCCGCGTAATCGGTAATACGCAACACCCACTGTCGCATTGGTTTCTTTTCAACCTTGGTACCGCAACGCTCGCATGTGCCGTCATTCTCGACATCCTCATTAGCCAAACCGGTTTTACATGAAGGACACCAATTGATTGGTTCGTATGATTCAAAAGCAAGACCTTTCTTCCACATTTGGAGAAATATCCACTGTGTCCATTTGTAGTATTCCGGATCGGTTGTATTGATTTCACGGCCCCAGTCATAGTCAAAACCGAATATTGCCAGCTGCTCCTTGTAACGCTTAACATTCCGCGCTACACCGACGGCAGGATTTGTTTTGGTTTTAATTGCATAATTTTCAGCAGGGAGACCAAAGGCGTCAAAACCCATTGGGTGGAGTACTGAAAATCCCTGCATACGCTTCATTCGAGAAAAAATGTCGGTTGCGATGTATCCCTTCGGATGTCCGACGTGGAGACCTTCGCCCGACGGATACGGGAACATATCAAGAACGTAACACTTTTTCTTCTGCGACTTCTCCTTTGCGACAAAGATTTTTTTCTTCGCCCATTCGCTCTGCCATTTCTTTTCGATTTTTTTATGATCGTATGCGTTCATTTTGACAAGATGATATTGTGTATTCAAATACACTATGAGTTTCATACTACGACATTTTATTGATTTGTACAAACGATAAATGTGTTCTATTATGAAAATTGAAATTCTCTAATTTTTGAATTACAATATTTTGTGTAAATCTGCCTATTTCGTCTGATATTTTTAAAAACGAACATACTGAAAAGTTCTCCGGGTACTATGAACATATCGCTTCAAATGAAATTATTTCCATTTTTTGAAATGGCATCAATTCTTTTTTCATGTCGTCTGTTAGTTGGTCGAAGTATTGATATTCTCTTTGCAATTCACTTAATCCCTTGGAAATATTCTTTATCGATACAATTCGAATAGCTGCCCTCCACTCGGTATGCAAAATATCACCCTCGTGATACTTTCCGCATTCATTACTGACTCGAATCGTATAGACTGATTTACTCTGACTGAGACGTAGTTGAATATCATTCCATTCACTTTTTGGAAATGACATTTCAAGCAAAACGGTCATATTTTAATTAAATTTTAAACTCAATAACATCACCGTCTTTGACGATGTATTCCTTTCCTTCGGTACGAACCAATCCCTTTTCACGAGCCTTTCCGTACGAGCCGACATCAAGCAGGTCTTTCCAAAATATGACTTCTGCACGCACAAATTTGTCCTTAAAGTCTGTGTGAATGGCTGTTCCGGCGATTGGTGCGGTAGAGCCGCGGTGGATGGTCCAAGCGCGAGTTTCGTCTTCTCCGGTGGTAAAATAGGTCATGAGATTGAGAATTTCGTATCCCTTGCGAATAAGTAGGTCAATACCGTCATCATTATGGTTTAGCTCTTTTTTGAATACTTCCTTGTCGCCCGGTTCCAAATCTTTCAAATCATTTTCAATAGCCGCGTCAACAATGACATATCCGGCGTTATTGTTTTTCATAAAATTCATCAGTGCAGCCCATCGTTCGTCCTGAAGAATGTCCAAATTCATTCCGCCGGCTTTTTTATTCAAAACGTAAAAAATCGGTTTCATGGTCAAAAGATGCATCGGTTTTATCAACGGTAATTCCTTGTCGGTAAGATTTGCGGAAGAAGCCAGTTTACCAGCTTCAAGCTGTACCAAAACCTTTTGCAACACCGCCTCTTCAGCAATTGCCTCCTTGTCCGCACGCTTCAATTCCCTGCCGAGATTATGAATACGTTTGGTTACGGTCTGCATATCGGCCAATACTAATTCCAAATTAATGACTTCAATATCACTAACCGGATTAATTTTACCGTCCACGTGAATGATTTTGTCGTCTTCAAAAATACGCACAACTTCGGCAATAGCGTCAGTTTCGCGAATGTTGGCCAAAAATTGATTTCCCAAACCTTCCCCTTCGGAGGCTCCTTTAACTAATCCCGCAATATCCACGAATTCAACCGCCGCCGGAATTGTCTTTGCTGATTTTGAAAACGTTGAAAGTAGCCCGATTCTTTCGTCCGGCACGGCAACCACTCCAATCGAAGGGTCAATAGTACAAAACGGATAATTCTCACACGCCACCGCCTTTCGCGTCAGCGCATTAAACAACGTCGATTTCCCAACGTTTGGCAACCCCACAATTCCGATAGATAATGACATGCGGTAAAGCTTACTATAAATATGATGAAATGGGAATAATTGATATATAGCTATTTCAATATTTATTCCTTATCCATCTCGCGTTGAATTTCCTTAAATTCATTTTCGACTTCGGAAAGGCGCTTGCGGCAGACTTTGATTAATTCGGCGCCTTCTTTGACTTTGACAAGGCCTGCTTCGACGTCAACTTCCTCCTGTTCTTCAAACCACTCTACGATGGTGTTGAGCTTGGTGAGCGATTCTTTGAGGTTTACTTTTTTGTCTGCCATAAAATTATTGATTATCTTCTTTAATAATTGTTACTTCCGACTCGAATATTCCCTGATGAAGCCCGACAGTGACCGTGTTTCCTTTTTTAATCTGGCCGGTTGATTTGAGGATTGAGCCGTTCACTCTGGCAATACTGTATCCAAGTTTTAATTGCCGTTTCGGGTCGTTCATAGTCAGTGTCTTTTCGTATGATACGAGTAGTGAGTCGTTCCCATTCTTGACTGTATTGAAGGCGACAAATATTTTTTTTTGAAGCGTATTAGTTAAATCTGTTCGCGTTCTCATAATTGAATGATCAAACTTCCTGAAAACCGGTCCGAATACGCCAACAAGCCTTCTCTTGATATCCACCATTTGATCCTTAATTGATTTGAAACCAATCTTGAGAGATTCTTCGGCTTTTGAAAAATCGCTAAATATCTTCTGAAAGGCATTCTTTATTGTATCAAGACTGTCTCGTATGTTTGCCGTCTGATTGTGCAGTGTTTCGTTAAATATTCCGAATAGTTTCTGCTCCGAGATTTTTACTTTAGATTCGGCCTGCTCCCATGATTCATTCAGCGCGTTGGCAACGGCCGTCGGTGTCGAAACCATGAGATCAGATGCCATGGCCAGAAGCGAGACATCCTTTTCATGACCGATACCTGCCACAACTGGAACGGGAAAGTTTGCAATCTCTCGCACCAACATTTCATTATTGAAAGGCAAAAATGACTCCATGGAACATCCGCCACGAATAATGACCAAGACGTCAATGTCTTTCTTCCTGAACGTCCTGATTGAATTAAGGAGCTCTTCTGTGGCAAGCTGACCCTCAACACGGGAATCGATGAATGAAATTCTGTAACCGAACCTGCCAATATTAGCCATAAAATCGGATATGACGGCACCGCCTTTTGACGTAATGAGACCAATTTTAACCGGATAGAGCGGAAGTGGTCGCTTCTTTGCTTCGTCAAATATTCCCTCTTTCTGTAATTTCGCTTTTAGCTTATCGTACGCAATTTTCAAGGCACCTTCACCGACCATCTCAACCGAACGAGTGACGAACGACAAATTCCCCCTTGTCTTATAAATTTCCGAAGATCCGCTTGCAATTATTTCCATACCAATCTTAAATTCGATTCCGCTCAATTCGTATACGTTTTTCCAAATAATGCAATTGAGAACACTATCATCGCGTGCGTCTTTCAGTGAAAAAAATATCCCTTTCCCGCTTTGATTAAAACTACTTATTTCACCCTGAACCCGTACAGGCGGACCGTCAAGCTGGTTATTGAGATAATCGAGATATCGACTGACAGATAACGGTGCGTCATTTTCTTTGCTATCTGCATCATTAGGTACTTTATAATCAGACTTATCAGAAACCGAATTTATTATAAGCAAAATGGCATCTCCAAACAAAAAACACTGTTCGTTTGAAATTCCCTTTATTTTAAATAGCGATCCAATATCTTTCGGTTTCGAGACAGTAATTTCTTCCAACACTATATCTGAAATAATACCAACAGCCGAACAGCCTTCCGCATCAGCCACAAGCTGTCGCCAGTCTTTCAGGTTTTGTAATACGCTTGAATCCATAGCTCTATAATATAATAATGGCCAATTATAGCACTTGGATATGAGTAAGAAAAACCCGCATAGTGTTGTACTATGCGGGGCGAGATTGTCTTCGCCGGATTAATTCCAGCGACCGGGCAAAACCGGGACGAGGACAAGGCCAAGGCCATCCGGGTCCTCGGCCTTTAGTATGCATTTTTCAACGCGACGCAGTTGGCGGTTGCCTTTGTTTTTATAGTATCGGCGATTCTTGGGGCTAAAGCCAATCCAGGATGCCTGCTTTGCCGTATCGCCTTTTCCCTTGATAATATTTGCTGATTTCATTCGGTTTCCTTTGTTGAGGTTCTAAACATAGGATAGCACAGATAGTACAAAATGTCAAGAGTATTAGAAAAATGTATAGAACTACTCGAAAGTATCGACTGTTTCATGCGAAATATTGTTGTATATATTCAGAATGGCATCGTAATAGTCAATTAAAAAAAACGCCATCCAGGAAAGCGCTTTTTGTACTTCTCGGTCTAATTATAAACTAAAAATGGATTATTTTCCGTCGTACATCTTTTTGAGGTCGGTTTGATAATTTTTCATAACTTCCATAACGGCGTCCATTTGGCTCATGCCGGTTTTCATCTTTTCCTGAACTTCCACGCCGATTTTTGAAAAAAAGTCGGGATTTTTCTCAACCATATCGAGTATTTTATTTTGTTCTGATTCCGGAACGCCCTTAAGCTGGGACTTCAACATTTTACGCATCAGCAAGTTTTTGAAAAATGACATATATTGTGTGAAAATTAATGTGGAAAGTGTAACAAATATGCGCCCAAACCGCAATTATTCCGCAACAGAAAAGCATTATTGAACAATCACCAGCCCGTATCGATACGGCATACGCTAAATTATACGCGCACCCTCCGCTTCGGTATCGTACGTGTGTTTATTAATTTTCAAAAAATATATTTGAAATATGTTTATAATGGGAATAAAGTCAGTAGCAAAATTCCAAGCTGAAGCTCCCATAGGGCCAATTTTACCCGTAAATACGAGATAAAGACCAATTGCATTCGTTAGTATCCAAATGAGGAAATTCTGCCGAATGATGCGCATAGCTTTTCTACTCAGAAGCATTGCTTCAGGAACGCGTCTCAAATCGTCGTGCATCAATGCTACATCCGAAGCCTCGATAGACGCATCGGAACCGATTGCACCCATCGCAAAAGACACGTCGGCAATGGCAAGTGCGGCGGCGTCATTAACCCCGTCCCCCATCATGGCAATTTCTCCGTGTTTCTTTTTTATTTCCTTTACTTTCGCGAGCTTATCCGCCGGCTTCAAAGCAAAATGATATTCATCGATTCCAACCTGATCTGCAACGCGTTTTGCAACCTGCTCATTGTCTCCGGTGAGCATTATCCAGCGGTTCACGCCCATTTCTTTTGTTTCGATGATGCTTTCTTTTGCAAATCGTTTAATCTCATCTTCATATGCCACGCATCCGATGACATGATTATTTTCCGCTACCGCCGTAACGCTAAGTCCGGCATCTTGAATTTCTTTTATTGCCGTATCATCCGCATTTGTAAATTGTACTTGATTTTCCTTTAAGTACGACACTTTACCGGCCAGATATCTGTTATTTTTGTACTGCGCCAAAACACCGTCTCCCGGCGTCTCGATAAATGAATCCGCCAAAACGACATTTACCGAGTCCTTATTTAACTGCTTCATAATAGCCTTACTGACGGGGTGATTTGAATTAACCGAACAGAGAGCCAATATTTCCTTGAAAGTGCCCTCCGTAAAATCGGTACCGCCCGATAACAATATAATTTTTTGAATTTTAGGCTGACCTTTCGTTAACGTCCCTGTTTTGTCGGTAATTATTACTTTTATATCCTTTATACGTTCGACAACCGCGGCGCCCTTTATAATAATTCCGTGCTTTGCGGCTTTAGAAATTGCAACAGTAAAACCCAGCGGAACGGCCAGCGCAATATCATCCGCGCATGTAACAAGCAAAATACTTAACACCAAAGACATATCGCCGGATATAAAATAAATTATCGCGGTGGCAAGTCCGACTATCACGATATACCACGTGGCAAAACGATCGGCGATTTTTTCGATATTTGTTTTTGAACGACTGGCTTCATCAACGAGAGCGATAATTTTTGCCAATGTCGTATCCTCGCCGATTTTTTCCGTTCGAACAAGCAGTGATCCGCTTACATTTAATGTTGAACTGAAAACCTCATCTCCGTCCTTCTTTACAATAGGCGCACTTTCACCGGTAAGCGTTGATTGGTCAACGCTCGCCTGTCCGCCAATAACTACACCGTCCACAGGAATACGGTCACCCGACTCCACAACCACAATATCTCCGATCAAAACGTCCTCAAATTTGATTTCAGTCTCCGCTCCGCCACGTTTTACTTTTATGTGTGACGGCCGTAATTTTAAAAGATGTGTAATGATATTTTCCGTTTTCCGTTCTGTATAAGCGTCAAATATGCGGGCGGATGCGAGCATGAGGTTGATAAATACGGCCGACATAAGCTCCCCTTCATATATAGTAAGAAGCAGGGCAATACTCGCCAATAAATCTATAGTAATACGGCGCGAAATTATCGCCCGAATTGCCACCGCCATTACCGGAATTATTCCAAGAATTGAAGTTCCTAAAAGCAAATATTCTTCTGTTTGTTTTGAAACGCCATGAAAAAACGAAACAAACAAAGATATAAGAAGAAGGACACACAGAAACACATTGACCCATATCTTTACTCCGGTACTTTTGAAAAGTGAAATTTTTTTCATAATATGTCTAAACTTAAAACCTTATTGATATGCTTACTTCCACCGACTATGAATGTACGACATAGTTTCAGAAAGCGTAAGCGGTGCGGTAATATTTCCGGCTCGCACGAAAAATTCTTCCCCATTATTCCACGTAAGATATGCAGGTTCGTCCGACGGCCTTACCTTTATTAAACAAATGTCTTTTCCCTCCACTGATTCAAAATATATGTCTATATTATTCCGATACCTCGTGCCGATTGCGCTTCCTATTAGTTGGGAAAGATGTTTTTCAAATCCGTCTTTATCTTGACGAGGCAATGTTTTGTAATCCTCATGAATACCGAAAATTGAGCCGTTATCGGCAACACCAATCAGTAAGTGCCCGCCCGAAACGGCATTGAGGAAACCAGTAATGGTTTTCAATACCATTTTTTCCATATTTTTATCAACAACGTTCGTCTTTACGTTAAACCTGAGCGTTTGTTTTAATTCCAGCGAAATGCTTTCCGCCGCGGTGAGCAATTCTTTTGCCGAAAGCGATGAATACCCGACACGAACGTCTTTTGCTCTGTCTATATATAGTTTAAGTTTACCCGCAACAGCTTCGCAATGTTCAATACTGCTAATCGTAAGCGGTTTTTGACCATTCAATACGAGCCGTATAGTACCAAAAGACAAACGCCGTTCCAGCATATTTTGGCTCACTTCCACACTTACCACGTCTTTTAATGAATACGACATTCGACGAAGCGTAAACAAACCGGCCGTTTGTACTATTTCCCTCGACTGAACATCAAAACGCTCTCTATTCCATTGAACAAATAAAATAAAATTTGTGACAATTTGAATAATCGAAATTAATACAATTTCAATAACATCAAACCGAACGACCGTAATGATATTTTTAATATATCGGACGTAATCGTAACTCAAAAGAGATACCACCATCGCCATCAGCAAAAACACCAACAATTCGAAAATAATAATCCTCCGCACGAGAATTAAAGCGCTCTCTTTTATTATAAATTCATTTTGCAACACCACGAATACAGTGTAACAAATTTTTCAGGGATAGTCTTGGTCTAACGGGGCAATATTGAAAGTATCTTCTACTACAAAATATAGTAAAATACCATATGAGCCGAAAACCGAAAATACTGTTCCAAAAAGCTAATTCAAATAACCCTCGACACTAACCCAAGATCCACTGTATTTGAGTCACCTCAAATACACCGTCTTTTACTCGTCCATCCATTTTAAATACATTCGTTTGAAATTTTCCGCCACTCACCGTTTTTACAAATTCCATAAAAGTACCCTTAGCATACTCCGTATTTTGTACCACAGTCGGCATTTTGACCTTCATATTCTCATTACCCAACATCAGTATAAACGTCCGACTATTTGCATCAATATTTTTTATATCTCCCACTATTACATCAACAGACTGAACACCAACCTTATCGGCACAGAGAATATAAGGTAAATCGGTCGGCAACGGATCGGCACCAAGTCCCGCGTCAAAGCATACAATATGCCAGTTTTCAAAACCGTTTCCGCGCTCAGAGCTATATTTCATATTCGGTTGGCCGAATTGCGAAAAAATATACATTTTTGCTTTTGTAAATTTGTCCTGAGGCAAAGACACTTTATACCCGGGAATATCCTGGAATCCAAAAGCAGGTTTTGCTTCGATTTGGGTACCTATTTGAATTTGCATCTGCTCCAAAAAAGCTTTCGCGCTGGTAGG
>CAJBMK010000002.1 GCA_903954165.1 uncultured bacterium
CTTTGTCATTGCGAGGACGCCTCGTCCGTGGCAATCCAGGATTCGGAATAGTCGGGAGTCCAAAAGGACGGAGGGGAGGAATTACAACACTATGGACTGGATTGCCACGGGCAAAACGCCCTCGCAATGACGGGGGTGGGAGAGGGAATTACAATACAGTTGACTGGATTCCTATTTACTCGAAATTTGATGGGTAAAACTACGTTCTCGTGATGGCGAGAAAATGGTAAAAGGGTTGACGGCTGAATTAATGTATTGAGCAAAAATGAAAAAGGGGTAAATGAAGAGACTTTTGCATATATATGTTGAATTTCGGTCATTTTTGTGGGGAGTTATCCACACTTTTAGGAGCGTCGGGGTTGTATAAAAATGCTACAATTATCTTGATGGGTAAGGGTATATTGCGTGCGCAATATAGTGATGTTTTATCTATCCGGGCGGGCTAACGTAGTATTTTGTGAAATACATAGTGTCCATTAAAATAAGAAATTATTTATCTCTTGTCGGTCTTATAATAATTAGTCTGTTTTCGTACGCATCTTCCTTGGGGGCGACGAGTTTTGTGCATCAAATTAACTATCAAGGTAAGCTTCGTGATGCGACATTAAACACGGCGGTACCTGATGATTTGTATAATATTGAATTTAAAATTTATACAGATCCATCCATTGGTTCACCTATTTGGACTGAAACTCGAACGGGAGCCAATAAAGTGGCGCTGAAATCGGGTTTATTCAGTTCAATGCTTGGAGAAATAGCTTCGCTGGACGGTATTGATTGGAATCAGCCACTGTATCTTTCTGTAAATATTGGAAGTACCTCAACAATCCCCGTTTGGGATGGGGAAATGAGTCCGCGAAAAAAATTCGGTTCTGTGCCTGCGGCATTTTATGCTGATTTTGCCAGTTCATCCAATAGATTGGGTGGTTTGGCAAGTTCGTCATTCTTGCGTTCCGATGCGACAAACGCAACCGGGACGATTGTAAATTTGAATTCGGCTACCGGTACATTCGAAACGGTTATTTCACATACGGCGAATATTTCCGGAACGACAACGGCCGGTACGGTTGTTTCTACATCACTTGCCACTTCTACGTTTGCCGGTGGTATTAATCTTTCATCCGGGTGTCTATCTGTCGGCGGAACGTGCCTCTCGTTTACGGACACGTCTTTTTCCACTACCTCGGCTGATTATTGGGCCGGTAACCGAAATTTCTTTTCCACTTCTTCCGCGAATTATTGGATTTCACTTCAGAATACTTTTTCCACGACGTCCGCTGATGCATGGCTGGCTACAAAAGATAAAGGAGTGTTCTTTTCTACGACGTCGGCGAGTTATTTATTGGCTTCAATGGACAAAGGATTTTTCTTTTCTACTACATCGGTTGCTTATTGGGAATCGACACAGTCTCGCTTTGGAACGACTTCGGTTGACTATTGGATGACGGTAAGAAATTTCTTTGGAACGTCATCCGCTAATTTTTGGGCAAACAGTTCGTCCACGATTGCTAAAACATACTCGAACAATGTGTATTCAGGTCAGAACACATTTTTGGCTTCGACAACATTACAAAATCTCACCGCTCTTAATGCAACTACCAGTAATTTGGTGGTTGCATTTGGTGCCACGACAACATCATTGAATATTCGGAATTTGGCATCCACGACAAATTTGATTGTGTCGGCTACCGGCACCGTGGGTGTTTTGAATATTACGAGTACTGCCACTTCGACGTTTAATCGCGGTATTAATTTGGCCGGCGGTTGTTTTGCAATCGGTGGAACGTGCCTCTCGTTTACGGACACGTCTTTTTCCACCACCTCGGCTGATTATTGGGCCGGTAACCGAAATTTCTTTTCCACATCTTCCGCGAATTATTGGATTTCACTTCAGAATACTTTTTCGACAACGTCCGCTGATGCATGGCTGGCTACGAAAGATAAAGGAGTGTTTTTTTCTACGACGTCGGCGAGTTATCTTTTGTCCAGTGTTGATAAGGGAATATATTTTTCAACAACTTCAACTGACGCGTGGTACAATTCGACCGACCGATTTTCCACTTCTTCGGTTACGTATTGGGATTCAGTCCAGAATCGCTGGTCAACAACTTCATCTGATTATTGGAAAGGACAAAATAATTTCTTCTCCACCACATCAGCCGACTATCTGGCGTCACAGCGTAATTTCTTTAGCACAACCTCCGTTACGTATTGGGACGCAACTGTGGCGCGATGGGCAACTTCGTCATCAAATTATTGGCTCGCCACTTTGCCGACCTCCATTTTTTGGTCAACAACATCCGCCGACTATTTCCTTTCTCAGAAAGATAAAGGGTATTTTTTCTCCACTACCTCAAGCGACGCATGGCTCGCCACGAAAGATAAGGGAGCGTTCTTTTCCACCACTTCCGCCGACTTCTGGAAAACACAGAATAATTTCTTCAGCACATCATCATCGGATTTCCTCGCGACCCAGCGAAATTTTTTCAGTACATCGTCGGCAAACTATCTCTTAGCAAACACAGACAAAGGATATTTCTTTTCCACAACCTCCGGGAATTACCTCCTTGGCGCTACGGACA
>CAJBMK010000003.1 GCA_903954165.1 uncultured bacterium
GTCGACTTTCTGGCGGCTAATTTAGAAAATGTCACATTTACAAACTGCTCGCTCAAAAACGCCCAATTTTCCCAATCAAAATTAAAACATGTCAGCCTAAAAGCTGCCCACATCGAAGGTATTTCTATCGATAAAGAATCTTTCGGCAGTATTACCGTCAATACCGGCCAAGCCATTTATTTGGCCTCAAAACTGGGACTTGTCATTGAGGATTGATAATAACCGGAATAAAGTCTTATTTCTAGCCTCATTATGAGGTTCTTCTATGATATTGACAGAACTATGTAATAAGTGTATAATATATAGAGAATCACAATAGCTTTAGCGAATTAACCCGCCTCGATAGAGGAGAGGGTGTATTCAAAAAAGCGGACAAAATGTCCGGTTGTGAAGATTGAAGTCTGTTCTATGAAAAAAATAATTGCATTATTTGTGGTTATTACAACGTTGCTGCCGCTTATGGTTTGTGCCCAGGAATTTCCAAAGGGGATTCTGTTGGTTCAGCCGGGTAGTACGTGGCAATCCGAATACGGTAAACGGGTCAGCATAGGATGGCTCGACAAGAATTATACGGGAGAGGGTTCCGTACCCCACCTGTACGCTGATTTTAATATCAGCGGGGACGTTTCGGGGCTTACGTTTGGTCAGTATCTATACCCGACGACCAATAAAGCCGAGATTTTTAAGGATCTCGAGTCTTGGAAAAAATTTGCCAAAAAGGTGTATGACGATTTGGTGGTTTTTCCGGGTGATATTTACCTGGAAAAAACACCGTATGTCTTTCTGGGAAATTCGGTTATTATGTCACATTTTGAAATGCCATATCATAATTTGGTTTTCAAAAGAGGCGAAAGACTCCTCTCGATTGATAAGGACAATTGGAAAGGCAAACCGGTAAAGGTTGGGGAGTCCTACATCATTGGTCAAAATGGCCGAGGGGAAATATTTTTTCCCGCAACACAGCAAAAAGACGGCTCATATACCTTTTCTGAGGAAATGAAGGAGTACCTTATCAGAGAGGGTGCGCAAGCCACTCTCAAAGAGAAATAGTCTCTAAACGCTCCGGAGATTAGCGTCTAACTCCACACAAAACCCAAGCATGTCTTGGGTTTTTTTATTTTAATTATTACGGTTATGTATCTATATTTATGCCAGAAGCAATTCGGTCTGTATCGGTTTAATTCCACTTCCTTCCGTCTTTGCGAGCGAAGCGCGGCAATCCAGTCCTTTGTGTTGTAATTTCTTTTTCCCGTTCCGCTATTTTGATTCCCGATTCCCGAATCCTGGATTGCCACGGACGAGGCGTTCTCGCAATGACGGAAGAGGTGTTGTTGCAAGTGAGACACCTGAGCGATCCTCTGTTGGCGGTAATACTCTTGCGATGATAATTCGTTTATTTTTTGTCTTTGCGAGGGTGTAGAGCTATCCCGCCGAAATTCGGGCAGGTGGCAAACCAGACCGTTTTGTTTGTTTGGTTCTCTGTTATTTATGGTATCGCTCCCTATTTTAGAGTAAAATAATAGCACTATGGAAAATAGCTCAACTAAATCGAAAATTAATTGTGTGGAGGTGGTGGGGAAACTGGGGAAACTGGGGAAACTCAAGACTTCGTTTGCTGAATACGAAGTTGCTCTCAATAGTCCTGATATTCGAGACAGTCTTCCTACGGGAATAAAACTGAGTGAAGAAGTTGAATCATCACTACTTAAACTGGAAGAGATATTGCACCCTGAATACATATTAGAAATCGATCGGAGTTTCAGCATCGTCGACGATTTCCTTAAAAAACCTAAAACCGAGGGCGGCCTCGGTATTGAATGGCTTGGTTCCAAAAATCCAATCGCCGAGTCTGAAGAGCGAAATGAAGGATTAACCGAAATTGACCTTTCTAAGGTGAGATTAGATACCGGATGGTTTCGCGATGAACTTAAAGATAAAGATGGGTATGTCTTTGCAGTAAAGCGTTTGGAAGATTTGAAAAAACGAGATATTATCTGCCTCGACCTCTTCGTCTTCGCCTCCTTGTGGAAACTCCTCAAAGGTACCGAAGAACAAAAGAAAGAGTTTGAAAATAAATTAACTATAATTGCTGAAGCAAATGGAACGAAACTTGATGATCTCAAAAAGAAATGCTTATCCTTTGACGGTACGATTATCCGCGACATGGACGGCGATCGCCATATGCTGTCCCTCTACTGGAAGGGCTCGGGGTGGGGCTGGGACATCGATAGCCGCCGCGGTAGCTTGGGTGATCGCCGTCCGTCTCTAGTTCTCACAAGTTAATTTTAGACTTAGGTTTTAGACTATTTAATTTTTTAACTTAACCATTATTGTGTCATTTTTCCCCTCGTCATTGCGAGCGAAGCGCCCGCCGAGAGTCGGGTAAACAGCAATCCAGTCCATAGTGTTGTAATTGTCTTCCTTTCGCCATTTTGAATACTCTATTCCCGAATCCTGGATTGCCACGAACGAAGCGTTCTCGCAATGACGGAGAAAAAGGAGTACCCGGAAGGTAATGAACGCATGTGAAGTGTTGCAATGATGGAGAAAAAGGAGTACCCGGAAGGTAATGAATGTATGTGAATTTTCGCAATGATGGAGGAACGTTTTGATTCCCGTCTCCGAATGCGCTCTTTTTCACCGTTCTATTTTCTGGTATGATATTTGAATGAAAAAATTATTGCTTATTGTTGCGGTTTTTTTGATTATTTTGACGGGTGTGTATGCGTATAAATTAAATACTTTGCGTTACGATGTGGTGCTTCCAATCAAGTCTGTTGTTTCGGGTCAAAAGAGTGCTTCAACAACACTTGCTATAAAGACGTGGGAATGGGTAAGAACAACTTACAATAACGATACGGAAGTCAGTCCGCGAATTGCCAAAAAATTTGCGTTGACATTCATGGACGGAAATCGTTTTTCGGCAAAAACAGATTGCAATACCGTCGGCGGCGAATATACAGTTAGCGGAAATAAGATTGTGTTTGGAAAAATGTTTTCAACCAAAATGTATTGTGAGGGCGCTCAGGAGGAAGTATTCACTAAAATGTTGGAGGGTGTGGCGGGATATCA
>CAJBMK010000004.1 GCA_903954165.1 uncultured bacterium
GATAAAGAATCAAACACCGGTGCATTCACCGTAAACGAACCGCCAACTCCGGCTTCTCCAACAATCACCGGAATTACCCCGTCGAGCGCCTTGTCCGGAACAACGGTTGTTATTAACGGTACCAATTTTAATGAGAATGGTTCATGGGTTACCTTTAAAAATGGTATAGAAAGTGTGACCGGATTTATGATTCCGTATTCGTCAAACGGAATTACCGTGGTGTTTAGAGTTCCGTTTATTGCACCGGGTCTCTATTCCGTTGTTGTTACAAATGAAGACGGAAAAGAATCAAACGCGTGGCCGTTTGTCATAGAAACTCCGAAGGCGGCTGCTCCGGTTGTCACCAGTATTAACCCGGTATCCGGTTTTGCGGGTTCCTACGCGACGGTGTATGGTTTAGGTTTTACTTCCGATTCAAATTCAGTTTACATGACGAAGGACGGAATTAAATTAAACGTTGTTTCAAATATTCTTTCTACAAACGGCGACAGAATTGCAATCCGAATACCAACATCATTTAATCCGGGTATTTATACCGTTTCGGTGGAAAATAATAACGGTGCATCAAATAATACCGTTCTCTTTGAAGTAAGAGCACCTGTGGTGGATCCAATCGCGTACGTCTCAGTTTCCTCATTGTATTCTCCGGAAGTGTGGGAGATGGGGAGTGAACATACTATAAATTGGACATCGTTGGCTGTGAATAACGTTAATGTTAAATTGTACCAGAATGGTGTTGAATTCCAGACGCTTGCGACCAACATCACAAACTACGGCACATATACGATCACCGTTCCAAATACCGTTACGGTGGGTAATCATTACGCAATCCGCGTCATCGATTCTTTGACGGGAACATATGGTCAGACGGTGAGTTATTTTATGCTTCCGTCGCCTATTGCTCCTGTCATACAGTCGATTGATCCCATTGCGGGATCGGTGGGAACCATTGTTACCGTTACCGGTACCGGGTTTACAACAGATACGGCAAATACCATTTCGTTTGGTACCGGATCATCATTCTTTTCAGAGTATAAAATTTCTACAGACGGCAGAACATTGTCCTATATAATTCCGTCAGTTCTTCCCGGAACGTATCTTATATACGTAGGTAATAGAAACGGCCAATCTCAGGCTATGTATTTTAGAGTTACTCAGGACCCGGTGTTTGCTCCGACAGTTTCGTACATAACGCCAAATCCGGTTCAAACAGCTTCGCAGATTACGTTTGCGGGAAAGGATTTTACTCCGTCAAATAATACCGCCACATTTACGTCCGGGAGTACCGTTATTCCGGTAGCGGATCTTCAGTCAACAAACAGCGGATCAAACATTTCACTTACGCTCCCCGCTACAATTATTGCGGGAACATATGCCGTTACCGTTACGACAGTGAACGGCGTATCGAGTCCGGTACAGCTTGTTGTTACCAGTCCCACCGTACCTCCGGTGGTGCCCGCGGCTGTCGGTTTTTCCGGAACGGGTGGCGGGGGAGCATTGGCGCCTGCGGGAACCGGTGCGACTAAGTTAGAAGTATTTCCGGTTAAACCAACAATTGTTGTCTTTAATCAGGCGATTGTTGAAACAGCCCCGAATACCGCACTTGTGACGTGGAATACAAATCTTCCGACAACCGGCAAAATTATTTTTGACACGGTAAGTCATTCAAACAATTTAGGTGCGTACACATCCCGTTCAACGACAGTGTTTGGAACTACCACCACACACGCTATCGCACTCTACGGATTAAAAACGGGTGTCACTTATTTTGCCCGCCCTGTTTCCGACCATACGGCTTCGGGAGCAACAGGTGTTGGTGAAGAAATAAGTATTCGTATTTCCGGTAAGGCTACTCCAAAAATAGACGTTTTGACTACGGCGTCTTCTACATCTCCGGTTGATAAGACTGTGGTCGGGGAATCATGTGATTATCTTGGTGAATATCTCAAATCAGGAGTCATGAATACTGTCGGTGAGGTTGTTAAATTACAGAAATTCCTCAATGATGTTGAAAAAATACAAGTGCAGATTACCGGTAAATTTGATTCCGCAACAATTACTGCGGTAAAAGTATTTCAATCGAGATATGCTTCGGATGTTCTTACGCCATGGGGTTTGTCGGAGCCAACTGGATATGTGTATGTCACGACACGCGCCAAAATAAACCAAATTCGCTGTAACCAAGGCGGAATAAAAGCGGACGCATCGTTGGTGCTTGCGGAAGCAAAGAGTGTGGTAAATGACATCGTGTCTCGCGAGCTTCCGGTTGTATCAAAAACGACAAGTATGTTTGTTCCGGTTGAACAGTCTGTCCCTACTATTAAAACAATACAGGTACAACGTGCCACTGTGCCAACGTCAGTAGCGCCAACTCTGCAAGAAAGAGCTCAGGCGGACCTAGTATCGGTTGCGAACCAGCAAAAAGTCGGAACAACTACACTAACCGCTGAAGAAGAGCTTTCCGCACTTCGTAAATCAAAAGAGAGCCAGCTTTCCGTTGCTGTTTTGGCAATCCCGACATTCATCTACAAATCAATTAATAAGGTATTTGATTTTCTAAAATAGTGACGATAATCGCCGGAACAATTGCGCTTGCAAAACATCTGTACCGGGTCATTCCGATGTTAATTCATCGTTTGAGCCGGTAGTTTTGTCGCGAGGTTCAACCTCGCGGAAACCCTTGTTTATAGCTCTCATTTGTGATTTTTGTGTTGCGAACAGCGTCTTTTTTTATAGGGGGCTTCTTTTCTGTTTGTGTGGAATGAATTGAATGAATTGTCGTTTTGGTTTTTATTCCTGCTGTTGTTAGAGTTTTAAGTTTCCCTGCGCTCGGATTGGAATGCCGGCGTCTTGTGTTTTTTCGCCATGTGAAAGATTGATGAAGCCCGCTATAGCAATCATAATTGCATTATCTGTGGAAAGATTTCGATCAGGGAGAAGAAGTTTGATTGCGCCCAATGTACCGACAGCTGTAATCATTTTTTTCTGAAGGTATGTGTTTGCCGAAACGCCGCCGCCGATGATAATTGTGTCCGGTGCGTATTGCTCGATTGCCTTTATTGTTTTGCCGATAAGCGTGTCGGTGACCGCTTCTTCAAATTCGCGAGCCACTCCTTTTTTTTGTTCGGCGGATAATTCTCCGAGTTTTTTCACGCCGTACAGTACCGCCGTTTTAAGCCCGGAAAAGGAGAAGTCAAAATCTTTTGAATGTATCATTGGTCGCGGAAGAGTTAGGGGGGACTGAATATTTGCTATTCTTGCTTCTTCCGCTAATCGTGCGATTTCCGGACCTCCCGGATACGGAAGTCCGAGAATTCGTGCCGCTTTGTCGTACGCTTCGCCGACGGCGTCGTCTCTAGTCTTGCCGATAACAGTGTATGAAAGCCAATTGTCGGCGATAACGAGTTCCGTATGCCCTCCGGAAACAAGCAGCGCAAGGAGAGGAAAACGGACTATCTCAGACGCGACGATTTCGGTTTCGTTATTTTCTAATGATGAAATGTCCCGCTTTAAGAGTGCCGCTACAATATGTCCTTCCATGTGATTGATTGGAATAAGCGGAATATTCCACGCCAGACCGATTGCTCTGGCAAAACTGATACCTACCCAAAGCGCCGGTTCAAGACCCGGACCGTAGGTGATTGCAATTGCGTCAATATGCGGTTTTCCGATACCGTTTAAAAAAGGGATAAGTTCCGCCGAAAGATTGTCTTCCCGCTCAAGTAATTTTTTTATTTCATCTTCCTTTGCCGTTGGTAATGGCAGTCGAGCATCAAATGTGAGAGTGTTGCGCGCTTCTTCCATTGCCCGGGAGAGTATGGGGGTCAAGTTTTTTGCATGCTCGCGTTTGGCCATAATAGGGAATACACCGCCGTATTGTTTGTGAATTTCTATTTGAGAAAAAAGGGCGTTTCCAAGAACTCGAAAAGACGGTTCAAGACCGTTGTCGCCTTTATTTGCTTCGATAATAGCTATTGCGGTTTCGTCACAGCTTGTTTCTATTCCAAGGATTATCATGATTTTTCATACTAACATAGTTTGGTTTGTAATTGAATTGTTGTGTGCGTCGTGATACCGTTACGAAATGACTTCTATGCCGGGAGATGATAAAAATTCTGAAGGGCAGAATTCTCGCAATACTTCTGATGAAGAAATAGTTTACCGATATCGCACGGGGGATATTAATGCGCTGACTCAGATCGTTGACCGCTATATGACCCCTGTTTATAACTATTTGTTTCGACTGACCGGAAATAAAGATGATGCGGAAGACGCCGTTTCGGAAACATTTTATAAAATGTGGAAATCAATACATCAATACCGCGCACCACGTCCCTTTCGGTCGTGGCTTTTCGGAATAGCTCATAATACGGCCGTCGATATGCTTCGGAAAAAGAAAGTAGTTCCGATTTCATATTTTGATAACGAGGACGGGGAAAATATAATTACCGATACTTTGGCGGACGATGAATTATTATCTGATGAAGTAATGAACCAAAAAATAGACGCTATAATTCTGGAAAAAGCGTTTGCCATGCTTCCTCCTTTGTATCGTGAGGTTGTCGTTTTTCGTTTTATGGAATGTCTTTCTTTTGAGGAAATTGGCACCGTGGTCGGAGCGCCGGCAAGCACTGTTCGAAGTCGGTATAGTCGGTCTCGTGTGTTGTTGCGAAAAATACTTGAGAAACTTTATACGGATTCCGTATGATTCATGCATGTTTATTGTTTTGCCGGCGGAAAAGAACGACCCCGTGTGATATGATGAACTAATGAGAAAAATGATGGCGATTGGGGTGTTCCTTGGGGCGTTCTTTTTTGGATGCACTACTGTATTTGCTGTTTCTTCTTCAACCGCCGAGATAATTATTTTTCCGGAGAAAATCATTCAAGGCGAGCCGTTTATGGCGACCATAAAAGGTCTGTCAGGCGCATCGCTCGTTCGTAGCGTAACTTTTGCGGGGAAAAAACAAAATATAATTGTCTATAAAGGGATGTCTCGAACGCTGGTTGCAATAGATTTGAATAAAAAAGCCGGTTCGTACGTATTGTCCGCCGTATTGCGTGACGGAACAAAGATAGAAAAAACGGTTATCGTTGAAGAAAGGAAGAAAATTGAAGAGCCGTTTAGTATTCCCGCAAAACTTGGCGGTAATACAGTAGCGAGTCAAAAAAAATTAGTGACGACGCTTTCGAGTGAAAACGATATTTTGGCCGGGCTTAAGACGGGCAGTAAATCATTTTGGTTAGAGCCGTTTAGATACCCGCTTGATACTATTTTTATTACCGATGAATACGGCTATTCACGGAAAACCGGCGAATATTCTATTGCGCACAAGGGAGTAGATTTTCGCGCAAAAGTCGGCACGCCTGTGTATGCAATGAATCGCGGGGTAGTGCGAATCGTGAAGGATTTTCGCAATTATGGGAAAACGGTCGTGGTTGATCACGGCTTGGGAGTCATGACGTTCTATATGCATTTGTCAAAAATTTATGTTCAGGAAGGGCAGTTAGTTTTGTCCGGACAACGTATCGCGGCGAGTGGCCAAACGGGGTATGCCGAATCTCCGCATTTACACACAACTGTTCGAATAGACGGCATTTCAATCGATCCGATAAAATTTATTGCTCTGTTTAAATAGACGATTGATGCACAGGATTGGGTGGAGTTTTTCTCCTCTTCGTATTATGATGATAGCTATGAAATATTATATAGCCGTTCTGTTCTTTTTTGGGGTTTTGTTTGGCAGTACCGCGTCGGCAAACGCGTTTGTTGAGCCTTTGTATACATTGACCGATAAACCAAAAGATGTCGTGATAGAAATGCAAATAAATAAAGACGGTCTGGTGGATGTGCACGGAGCAAAAATTGTTCAGATTTTAGGTACGACTCTTCAGACGCGTATTATATTTGGAGATACGTTTTTGCGAATGATTGTAAAAATGAACAGCAAGTCAAAATTAGTTCGAAAATATGGAGAAATTATGCCGTTCTCTGACTTGAAGGTTGGCGATTATATTGACGTTATGGGAGGAATTGAAACGTCCGGAGACACGTTTGCCATTACCGCATCGACGACTCGAAACTTGCTTGATTATACCCAAAAGAATGAATTTTTTGGTTCATTTATGTCGTTCTCCACATCAAGCGATAGCTTTTATCTCAATACGGCATCTCAAGGGGTTGTCACGGTGGTTATCGGTACGACGACTCAGCTATTAAAAGGTACACGGCTTATGTCTCCATATTATTTGCGCCCCGGTGATTTTATTACCAGCGTGACCGGAATATATAATTTCAAAAATAAAAATCTCATTTCGGACATAATAAAAGTGCCCATTGATATGACTCAATTTAAGCCGAGAAATTTTGAAGGCGTCATAGACCAAATGACATCTACTGTGCTTCCGACGACATTCATTGCGACCATTGAAGGTAAGCGATTTGAGTTGGTGCTTTCGGATAAAACATCTGTTCTTAACAACAAGCGCCAATCGACGAGTCTGAAACGATTTGTTGTTGGTGATAAAATTAGAGTGTACGGCGGGCTTCGCGAAACAGATACGCCGATTGTGGATGTTGAGGTTGTGAGAAATATAAGTTTGTAAAATATGTTTTGGATGAAAATTCAATAAACGAAGTGTGCGGTGCAAGTAATTCTTTTATCTGGGGAACAGATGCTTGATGCGGTTGTGTTATACTGGAAACACAATTTTATTTATTTACAATGCC
>CAJBMK010000005.1 GCA_903954165.1 uncultured bacterium
CAGATTTTGCCACAATACCAAATGAAGCTATCCAAGCAGTGGAGAGGGCACTGAACAATCGCCCTAGGAAGAGGCTTGGATGGAGGACACCATTAGAAACCTTTAACCGTCAGAGTGTTGCACTTCAATGTTGAATGTACCAATTTGAAATTCGCCAGGTTTCACCTATTGTTGACATAAAAATAGAATTGAAATCAACATCAACTGCAATCAGTAATAAGCCGCTCATTCCGTTTTATATATCTACGCCGGTGGTAGAGCGGTCCAAGATGTATTATTCTGATGAAAAAAAGAAAGCGATACTGAAGCTCCTGACTCATTCCGATGTGTTTAAATCGGGTACTTGTTCTGAGCAGGCTAAAGCGGAAAAGGTAAAATATCGACTCGATCGTTTTAGGGCGTTGCCTTTGAATCGGTTTAGTGTCGATAGTCTTATTACTATCGGATCTCATGTTGGTTTGGATTATGTGTGGGGTATTATTATTCCTGTACTTAGCCAACATAAGATAACGGGTCGTCAGATTGAAGACTTGGCTCTGAATGCCAAATCGGCCAGTGTTCGAAAGTATTTTGAACTATCGGTTGATCTCAATATGATAACCATTTCAGTTATGGCAAAGTTGCAACGAGCAATCGGTTTCGAAATTTCCGATCTCATTAACACAATTGCGATGCGTCACTCGTCGCTCCCAAAAGGAGACGAAGGATTGTCGACATTGTAAATAGCTCGTATTACAGAGCAAAAGCCCCATTTATTTGGGGCTTTTTTCATATTTTACTTACGCTAAAAACGATTTTTAAACGCGTTTTTTATGGTGTCGCCGTCGGCGTATTCAATTTCGGAACCGGTGGAGAGGCCTCGGCCGAGAGTGGAAATTTTGATTGAGTATTCATCAGTAAGTGGTCGAAGTTTGCCAATGATGTAGTCGGCGGTATTATCGCCTTCGGGATTTAAATTGAGAGCAATGATGATTTCTTTGATTGGTGTCGTGCTTTCCGCAGAGTGAGAATTTTTGACTCCGGTGAATAGTTCTCGCGAGCGGATTTTAGAATCAGGATCTTTTTCGAGAATAGGCAGTGAACCGCCGAGTACAAAATACATGCCGTTGTATGAACCGCTTTTTTCGATAGCTTCCAGGTCTATGTCTTTTGAAATAACTGTAAGAATTGAACGGTCTCGTTCGAGGTTACTGCAGTACGCGCATGTGGCGGACGGCACGCGTCCGATTTCAAAATATTTGAAACACGACTCACAGCGATTCATTGTCCGTCGAATTTCTTTTATCAATCGCGAGAGCTCGTTCAAATACGCTTCGTCGCGCGAGAGAAGATAGTACACAAAACGTTTGGCTTGTCGCGGACCAATACCGGGAAAATCCTTAAAAAATTCGCTCAGTTTATGTATGGCATGCATTGTGGTAAGAAATAGTTTTTAGAATCCGCCAAAATCGCCGGACTTGGCCATTGTCGCACCTTCGAAACCGGCAAAATCACTATTTTCACGGCTGACAAATGAGGACTTATCGGCATCAAAGTAAAGTTGAACGACTCCGGTCGGACCGTTGCGGTGTTTTTCGATAAGAATTTCCGCGTCCTGTTTTCGGCCTCCTCCTTCTTCGTTTTGTTCGCGGTGAATAAACATAACAACGTCGGCGTCCTGTTCGATTGAACCGGAATCGCGCAAGTCGGAAAGGCGCGGTTTACCGCCTCGCTGTTCAACGGCACGCGACAGCTGTGAAAGCGCAATGACGGGAACTTCGAGTTCACGGGCGAGGTGTTTAAGAGATCGGGAAATTTCGGTCACTTGTTGCACCATGTTGTCCGAATTTTTTGACTGTGTCGGCGCCATAAGCTGAAGGTAGTCCACAATAATCAAACCCAAACCTTTTTCGCTTTTTAGACGGCGGGCGACGGAACGCATTTTTAGAATATTATTGGCCGGTTGGTCGTCAATATATATAGGAGCTTTTGAAAGGCGGTCCAGGGAGTCGCGTATTTTGTCGAATTCCTCTGTTGTAGAAAGTGTTCCGTTACGCAGTCTCCACGCGTCTACTTGAGATTCAGCTGCAAGCATTTTATCGACAAGTTGCTGTGAGCTCATTTCGAGTGAAAATATAGCGACCGGCACTTGGTGCTCAACTGCAGATTTACGAGCAATATCGAGAGCAAGCGATGTCTTTCCCATTGAAGGACGGGCCGCAAGAATAATGAGGTCTGATTTTTGGAAGCCGGAAAGTTTTTTGTCGAGGTCTCGAAAACCGGTCGGTACTCCGCGAAGCTCGCCTTTGTTGTTGTGAAGCCGTTCCATTCGTTCCCATGCTTCCGCGAGTTCGTCTTTGAGGTGAACGAATTTGTGAGTGCCGGAAAAATTGGTAACCTCAAAAATTTTCTTTTCGGCTTTATCGAGAAGCTCTTCGAGGTTTTGGTCTTCGTCGTATCCGATGGACGAGATGTGTTCGGACGCTTCAATAAGTCGGCGCATCATGTGTTTCTTTTGGACAATTTCCGCATAATGAGAGGCGTTGGCGGCGGACGGAACGACATTGACCACTTCGGTCAGGTACGTACTGCCTCCAATCATATCCAGTTCGTTTTTTTCTTTGAGACGGGAAGAAACCGACAGCATATCAATCGGTGTTGATTTTTGAAATAATTCAAACATTCCGCGGAAAATAATACGGTGCTTTTCGGAATAAAAAGAATCCGCATTGATGACGTCCATAATGTCGTTAATAACTTCCGGTCGAAGCATAATCGAACCGAGTAGCGCCATTTCAGCCTCATTATTTTGCGGCGGAATTCGTAAATTGCCTCTATTTATTTTTGTGATCGTCATGGTGGATGAATTGTATCACGGACTATTGAATGGCAACTCTGTAAAAGTTTATAAACATGTGTTTAAGATGTGGATTAAGCAATTGAACGCGCAAATACGGCATCTCCGGTCGCACATTCTTGCAGAGTAAGGTAGCCTGCCGTACTATTAGCGTATCCGCATGACAAAGATAGTATCAATAATTGTGCCGGTTTATAATGAAGAGGCGGGGATTGCAGTATTTGACGCTGCTCTCCGCGCTGTGGCCGGTCGTTTAGCGCCCGAATTTACTTTTGAGTGTATTTATTGCAATGACGGATCCACGGACGCAACATCTAAAAGTATTGATGTACTGAAAAAGAATGTATTATCAATTCATGAGATTGAATTTTCCCGCCGATTTGGGAAAGAAGCGGCTATATCGGCCGGATTGGCTTCCGCGACGGGACAGTGCGCAATAGTGATTGATAGTGATTTGGAACATCCGGTAGAATTAATTTCTGAATTTATTGCGCGATGGAAAAGAGGAGTGGAGGTCGTAATAGGTGTCAGAAAAAGGCCGAAAACCGGTTTCATTCGGAGTGTGTGCAGTTCTTTGTTTGTATGGGTTCTGCATTTTTTTGGCGATACGCGCATTATGCCCGGAGCAACTGATTTTAGGTTGCTCGACCGAAAAGTAATAGATGTTTTCAATACATTGTCGGAACACGACCGTATGTTTCGCGTTTTGATTGACTGGCTCGGTTTTAAGCGGGAAGAAGTATATTTTGAACAAGGAATTCGGAAAAATGGTGTTTCCAGATATTCTTTTAATGCATTGTTTCGTCTTGCCGTATCGGCGTTATTGTCTCATAGCCTTTTACCGCTTCGTATGGCGGGATTGCTTGGTATTTGCATTACGTTTATTTCAATTGCGCTGTCGTTGTTTATGATTATTGATAAATATATACTGAATAATGCGGGCAATTATAATTTTTCCGGTCCGGCGTTGCTTGCCGTTTTGAATATGTTTTTGGTTGGTATTGTGTTGTG
Source organism: uncultured bacterium (assembly GCA_903954165.1). Classification (GTDB taxonomy): domain Bacteria; phylum Patescibacteriota; class Minisyncoccia; order Phycocordibacterales; family CAJBMK01; genus CAJBMK01. The sequence goes on from CAJBMK010000005.1 coordinate 3,848, forward strand.
TTCCATCGGAATTTTATCCCTGTATAGTGCGTCGATAAAACGCGAAGTTTCTAATCGTCCGCTGTATGTCATTAGAAAAAAGTAATCGCCGTAAATCTGTGTTTCCGAAAATATCGGTCCTGATGCCGGCCTATAATGCGGGTTTATACATTAATGAGGCGATTTTAAGTATCGTTCATCAGACGTACGTTGATTTTGAATTGCTGATTCTTGATGACTGTTCAACGGATGACACGTTTGGTATTGCAAAAATGTGGGAAAAGAATGATTCGCGTATTACGGTATTTAGGAATGAAAAAAATCTCGGTATTCCTCAGTCTCGAAATAAATTAATTTCTCTTTCGAACGGGGAATTTATAGCATGGGCTGATGCGGATGATATTTCAATGCCGTGCAGATTTGAGGCACAGGCGAATGTGTTAGAAAACAATTCTCACATTGGAATTTGTGGAGCACATATTGAGTTATTTAATAATTTTGGATTTTATAAAGTACGTCATTATCCGTCAAACGATCAGGAAATACGAAATAAATTATTCCGGTATGTGCCTCTTGCTTTGCCGACGGTTATGGTGAGAAAAAGCGTACTTACCGAAATCGGGCTTTTTGATTCGAAGTACTGTACGGCTGATGATTTGGATATGTTATTTCGTATTGCCGGCGTCTGCGCTATGGCTAATTGCCCGGAAATTTTGGTCAGGTATCGTATTCATGAAAATTCGGTTACAAAAAAGAAGATTGCGTTTATGGTTCGCGAAACGTTTGCTATTAGGAAAAAATATAAAAATATCAATTCGTTTTCATATTTGTGGAAAGATGCTGTTTGGAATTTTTTGTCACGTATAGCGTATTGGATTATACCGGGACGCGTATTGGGACCGTTTTTTTCTCTATTTCGTGATTCAAAAAAATCCGATAGTAAAAGAAATAAAATATTAATTAGTCCGGCCAATTATATTGTTGATGAGAATTCAGTTTCCGAATTTTATTATTCGGGTACATTATTACGAGAACTTGCGCTTGCCGACGAGACGAATGAATATCACGTTCTGTGTGGTTTTTGTCCAAATCCCGCTTCATATCCCGTAAATATTCGGATACATTGTTTGTGGAAGAACGGTAATTTTCAACTCACGGTATGGAGAAGGATTTCTTTTTACGCATGGATATTTGCGAAATCGATTTCTTTGTCGTTTCAACATGCATATAGAGCGCTTTGGCATCAGTTGCCAAACGGTGCGTCTTCCTTTAATCCGTTTATATTTTTTCGATTGTATTATCTCTTTGGAATAAAAAAAGTTTTTGTCGGCAGGCTTTCACTTTCGTATGGAGAAAAATATGCCGACATTGTCTGTATTGATTCGCAGAATCGCGTGACAATTAAACATGTTAAAGAACCGTTACTTTCGCTTATATATCGTATTGGAGCGTATTGTCGGCGTTGGTATTATCGCGCTTTTGGAATGGCACTATTCTATAATATAACGGGTTTACAGCGATGGATTCGGTCGGTGCCTTCAATCGGAAAGATTACGCATCACATAATTCCCGTTGGTGTTGACGTTAAGCTTTTTGATTGTAATGAAAAAAAAAGGGGGAAGGCAATATCTTTATTGTATGTCGGAAATTTAATTGAACGAAAACGGCCACAGTATGCGATTACAGTATTGAATGCAGTGAGACTTCGGGGAGCAAACGTCCGGCTTGTTGTTGTCGGAGACGGATATTTGTTGCCGGACTTAAAAAAGATGGTGGCGGAATTGCATTTGGAATCGTATGTTTCTTTTGCAGGTTTTGTGAAAAAGACAGACGTGCCGGCGTTTTATTCATGTGCGAATTTCTGTATTTTACCAAGCCAGGAAGAAGCCTTCGGACATGTATTGCTTGAGTCATGGGTGAGCCGAACTGTATTTATCGGTTCGAAATTATCGACTTTTTTGGAATTAGTTGAAGATGGAAAGAACGGACTACTGTGTGCGTTTGAAGACTCAAATGAAGTTGAAAATCTCGCAAAGAAAATTGTGAACATGACAGAAGCAGAATTTGCTACAATGGTGGATAATGCATACCGCGGTGTCCAGAGGTTTGCGTGGCCGATAGTTGCCAAAGAATATAGAAATGCAATCAATACTTTCATTCATTCGTAACGTCATAAAAAAAAGTATTCCCTATGTGCCGTATACTGCGGTTGTTCTCGTTATTACCGGTCCGTTTTTTTTGAAAAGCGGATATTTATTTTTCTCCGATTTTGTTATCGGACCGAATATTGTGCCGGATATTTCAAACTATTATTATTTTCGGGATGTCATATTTTGGCTTCTATCTTTTGTATTTCCTGTAGCAATTCTTGAAAAGTGTTTTATTTCCGCCGTTATTATAGTGGTGCTTTTGGGCGGAAAGAAGCTTGCTTCGATTTTTGTGCAGTCGCCGTTGTATCAATTCCCGATTGCGTTGTTTGCGTTATTTAATCCGTTTGTGTACGACAGGCTTATGTATGGGCAAGTCGGCGTCGTTTGTGCGTATGCGTGTTTACTTTTCTTTACGGCATATCTGTTCGAATTCAAAAATGTACTAAAAAATAAGACTGTTTATCTTGCGGGTCTGTCGGCCGGACTCATGGTTTTATCGTCGCCACATTTTATATTTATAATAACGGGCATTTCTTTGCCGTTTATTATTACGCATATCCATGACGCATTTTCGTGTGTCAATCGGGCTGACGGACGAATGAAAATGCGGAGATTACTACTTTCAATTGGTGCCTGTGCGGGCATAATTATTATCATTAACGGACAGTGGCTTCTTGGTGAGGCGGTGCTTGGTAGTAAGGCCGGTCGGCAATTAAAACAAATTAATTTCGATAATTTTTACACATTTAGAACTGTAGGGAGTGGTTCGACTGAGGTGGCGAGTAATGTCCTATTAATGTTCGGTTTTTGGGGAGAAGCGCAAAATCGGTATGTCGGTTTGAAATCTTCCTCCGGTGTGGGTGGTAGAAGTATGATAATTTTTACCCCCATTATTTTATTTGGGTTATATTTTTTCATTAAAGATAGAAAGAAGAAGGGGGAAGTGTTGGCTGACATTCCTCTATATTTGCCTGTGCTATTTATCATATCCGTTATCTTGGCGATGGGAGTTGGATCGTCGATTACCGCGATTTTCACTCAGTGGTTGTTTGATACTGTTCCATTTTATGAGTCAATGCGTGATACGACAAAGTGGATTTCGCTCATTTCTGTTTTATATGTTGTGTGGCTATCGTATGGATTATCGAAGATAGAACGATATGAATATTTCAGCAAAAAAAGACTTGTCGTGGTAATTCTTTTATCTGCGGCGGCAATTTTGCAGGCACACTTCTTGTTGTTTGGATATTTTGGGCAAGTTCGGCCGACTTCTTATCCCCGAGAGTGGTTTGCTTTGGATTCGTATATGCAAAAAATTGAACACGATAATTGTAAACAGACGACGCTCTTTTTACCGTGGCACATGTACATGAGTTTTTCATTCACCGGCGCTATTGTCGGAAATCCGGCACAGAAGTTTTTTACGTGTCCTGTTTTGAGCGGGACAAATATGGAAATGGGCGGATTATATGACACGAGTGGAAGCCGTGACGGACAGATTATTAGTGATTGGATTAAGGTCAAAGGCGATATGAAACAATCGGCAACCGGTGCTTTTATTTCACTGCCGATATCCTATATTATACTGACAAAAGACGTTGATTGGGACAAATATCGCTGGCTTGATTTACTTCCGTACATACAGTTAGAAAAAGATTTTGGTTCAATCGTATTATTTAAAGTAAACAAATCGGCAATAGAATTCTAAAAAACGCGATGGAGAAATGGTTTAAAAAAGTTATCCACAATTTTGAGTTTTAAATTCTGCTTTTCGTTTATAATAAAAAGGTCAGAAATTAAAATAGTTTATTTATCAAAAAATTTTTCGCATGAAGACAAGTCGTTTTTCTAATGTAACGGTGTTCATAATGGTTGTTGTTTTCCTTCTTTCTTTCGGAAAAGAAGCTTTCGCTAGTTTTTGGATTCGTCAAAGTACCGAACCGGCCGGTGCATGGGGTGCTGAGTTTACGCCTGACATGACCTCGTCAGGGTGGGGTTACGGAGACGGTTTCGGTTATGGAACCGACGGTGCGGGTTACTATGGAGGATATACAAAAGGCCAAACATTCAACGACAATTCGACCGGAGGACTTCATAGTGCGCCTCCGGCTGACCCTCCGGTTTATCAAAGTGGAAACGGTTGGGGATATATGGATATTGATATGCCGTATAATATTGCCACCGAATCATATCAGGCTACGCCAAATTTTTTAACGTTTCCAAATAGAATGGCTCGCATGGTTCAAGCCGGTTTTGTGTATCCGGTTCCGTATGTTGGCCATGATTCAAATGAATACGGCATCGCAAACATAAATCAAATTAATTTTTTGGCAACAACGACGCTAAATCTGGGTGCCAGTAGTAAGGCAGTCATTGATAGCGGGACAACATTTACCGCCACTTCAGATATTGATTTTAACGCGTTTACCTCATCTTTGGTTGTTGATGTCAGCGGTCTCAATGCCGGTTTAACTTCGATTGGTGCTATGCAACTTGGTGTTCCGACCGCATCTTTGTCGACAAGTAAACCCGTTCATCTTGTTGTATCTGTGGCTCCCGGACATAATACTGAAACACTTTCTATTTACCACAAGGTTCCGGGCGGAAGCTGGGCTCTTTTTGGTACGTGTGTTATAGCGGCTAATATTTGTAATTTTAATGCAACGTCATTTTCTGATTTTTCAGTCACAACAGGCGTGCCGTCAATAGTGTTGCCGACAGTGTCGACCGCGGTCGCGACATCTACGACGGCGGTTTCGGTGTCGTTACCCGGATCAATAACAGTTACGGGTGGTGAAAATGCTTCATCTCGCGGTTTCGCCTATGGCACAACGGCCGTGTACACAGCAACTTCAACCGAGGCGGGAAGTTTTGGTGTCGGAGATTTTTATAGTACTGTATCCGGACTTTCTTGCGGAACGACATATCATTACGTTGCGTGGGCGGCCAATAGCGCCGGTTTTTCTTACGGTAGTGATAAAACATTCACATCAGATGCTTGTTCTACTATATCGACCGTAACTACCGATTCGGCCAATTCGATAAATCAGACATCGTTTTCGGCAAACGGAACAATTACCGCAACGGGCGGGCCGGGCGCGACCGTTCGCGGTTTTGCGTACGGGTTAACGTCAGCTTATGACGCCACAACAACTGAAAACGGCGCTTTTGGTGTTGGGTCTTTCACGGCGACAATTTCATCGTTGTCCTGTAATACGACGTATCATATCCGTGCATACGCGATTAACGCGGTGGGGACGGGATATGGTGCTGATGTTGTTGCGATGACGAGCGCGTGTTCGTCCGCCGGCGGAGGCTCTCCAATGGGCAATGGTCCGGTTCCGCCGTTGGTATTTTCCCCGGAAGGAAAAGTAGTTCCAAAGCCGTTAGTGGTATCGGCAGTTTCTGTTTCTGTACCACCGCCGGCAATAATAGAATCTAATCAAGGACAACCGCTTGCGGTGAATAATGTAGCCGGTAATGGCGGTCCGTGCGGCGAATATTTAAAAAAATACATTAGATTCGGTCGCGCCAACGATCCCGTTGAAGTGTTAAAACTTCAGCTCTATTTAAACAGACGCGAAAATTTGCCCGATGTTCCGGTGAGTGGAATTTATGACCGCGTAACGATGGACGCCGCTTCACAGTTTCAAGTTAGAAATAAAAAAGAAGTACTTGAAGAAGCGTGGGGTATTTCCGATCCGACCGGCTATGTCTTTATCAGTACTAAAGCTAAAATAAACAAACTTTATTGTAATGATACATCAAGCATTAGTCTTGATTTGCGAAATTATTATCCGCAGGTTCCAATTTCTCGTACGCTTGCTATTGGGTCAGAAGGGTCGCAAGTTCGCGAACTTCAAGTGCGTTTGATGAAGCTTGGTTTTTATTCCGGTATTATTAGCGGTGTGTATGGAAAGGCAACAACGAAAGCTGTTCGCGAGTATCAATTGGCGCATAACATTGCGCAGACGGGTAAGGTTGGTCCGATAACTCGCAAAACACTCGATTCTGAAGACTATACCAGTTCGATTACGATTGGGGAGAATCGGACAACAATGCAATAATTACGCGGATACTAAAGAAAGGATAATTGAAAAAACGTTTAAATGATATTTAAACGTTTTTTCTCAATTAATACTTACAGTTTTTTTGTGACTTTTTGTCCTGTTGGCGTATCTTTAACTGTATAGCCCAAACTTTCTAATTCGATTCGGAATGCGTCGGCTTTTTGCCAATCCTTTTCTATGCGGGCTTTTTCCCGGAGATCGGCCAATACGGAAATATGCTCGGGTAATTCTTCGGCGAGTACATTTCTGATTCGTTCGCTCAATTTTACCAAATCCAAGCCGAGCACTTTGTCGAATTCCAGTATGGTGGCTTTTTTCACGCTTTCGGAAACGGATTTATCTTTGAGTAAGTCCCACATCAACGCAACAACTTTTGGCGTATTGAGGTCGTCTCCGATGAATGATTCAAATTGTTTGATACAATTTTCGTCCGGCAATGAATCCGTGTTTTCAAAGGCTAAAAATTCGTTGATGAGTTTCATGAGTGCAATTTGCGCTCCCACCAGCGCCTCCCAGGAAAAAATTATTGGAGTGCGGTAATGTGCCCCGAGCAACCAGTATCGATAGGCGAGTGGCGAAATTCCTTTATCGATAAGTTGCTGTATCTTGAAAAATTCTCCGGATGATTTTGCCATTTTTTCACCGGTCGAAACATTGAGGAACGCATTGTGCATCCAGTAATTGCAAAGCGGTTTTCCGTCCGCCGATTCCGATTGGGCGATTTCATTGTTATGGTGGGTTGGTATAAGGTCAATGGCCCCCGTATGAATGTCAAAAGGTTGTCCAAGATATTTTACCGACATGGCCGAACACTCAATGTGCCATCCGGGAAAACCTTTACCCCAAGGCGATTCCCAGCCGATTTCGTTGAATTTCCAAAGATTAAAATCTGTATAATTTCTTTTTTCCGCATTTGCTTTAACGCGGGCGCCCGATTGAAGGCCTTTCAAATTAATATTTCCGAGTTTCCCGTAAGCGGGGAATTTTGCCGTATCAAAATAAAGGCCGTCGCCGGTTTTATACAAGAAGCCGTTTTTTTCCAGTTTTTTAAGAATTTCTATATCCTCGGCAATATGTTCACTTGCTTTCGGATAGGTGTTCGCTTTTTTTATATTAAGTAGTGCCAAGTCTTCAAGGAAAGCATTTGCATAAAAATCGGCAACTTCTTTCATTGCGGGAAGCGTTAACGGTTTCCCTTCGCGCTTCAAAGCTTTTGTCATTTTGTCGTCTCCGTCATCGCCGTCGCCGGTCAATTGTCCAACGTCGGTTATGTTGATGACCTGGTTCACTGTATAGCCGGCGTATTCAAGCGTACGTCGAAGTATGTCGGCAAAAACGTACGCGCGGATATTACCGACGTGTGCGTAATCATAGACCGTCGGTCCGCAATCGTATAAACCAACTTCGTTTGGTTTGATTGATTTAAACAGCTCAAGTTTGCCCGAGAGCGTATTCCAAATATGTATTTCCATATAATTTAGTGTACCGCGAAATATGGGTAAGTCAAAATGAATAGTTTCCTTTGCGAATTAAAGTAATTTTTTCTCTTTTGCCCAGATGAACAAAAACAGCGTAATGACGGTAATACCGCCCATTATATATGCCCAGTCATTGTTCATACCGATAATAGGCGTGTCTTTGGTGTACATCTGAAAGAATCCGGTAATAACCGAAAAGGGGAGAGTGAGAAAAGCAAAAATGGTCAAAATTCTCATCGTTTCATTTTGTTTCGCGGAAAGCAGTGCGTTATTGGTGTCCCGAAGTTCCTGAATTGATTCAATGTTTCCCTGAATTGCATTGTCTACTTTGTAATATTCGTTGATGATATCGCGCAAGTGATATTCAAATGATTCCCCAAAAAATTTACGTCCGGCCGATTCAAACGATTGAAGTACGCTGAGGTGGAGCGATGTTGCCCGCTTAAAATCTAGAATGTCGCGAGTCAGTCGGGATAATTCTGTTACCATTTCGCGCTCTTTGCCTTTGAAGATGTTATTTTCCGCCCTGACGATTGAATCAACCAGAAGTGCAAGTTCACTTTCCATTGATTCGTACATGCCTTTAACCATGTAGTAAAACAAAAAACCAGCGTGGTTGCCGACGCTTTCTTTGTCGAGGATCGCATTTACTTCAAGGACTTTTGCGATTTTGTAAATCGGATCAATGGCGTCATATCTAACGGTAATAATAAAGTTTTTACCGATAATAAAATCTATTTCTTGGTCCTTTTTTTCGGAAAAGTTGCCGTGACGAAGCGACGGGAAATGAAGAATAAGATAAATAAAGTTATCAAATAAATCCACTTTTGGACGAAGCGACGGAGACATTAATTCTCGAGCAATCGACGGGGGAATGCTGTAGGATTCGATTGCGTTTTTGATTTCCTCGGCGGACGGATTTTCGAGGTCAATCCATGTGAGCTTTTTGTATTGATAATTGTGTATCATAGTTCTCCGTATTATACACGGTAAATTTATTTTGTGTTGCGTAGATGTGCATAATTTGCGATAATGGCCAGGTTAAAAATTATGAAAAAAATACCATTATACGCAGGCGTTATTATTATTCTCGGTTCCGTGTTTGGTGCCGGTTATTTCATGGGAGAGAACGGACAGCCGGCCATCAAGCAGGTTTCTTCTCTTGAAAACATGGAGAAAGATATGCCGTTGGGCGTAAATTTTGAGCCCTTTTGGCGTGCGTGGAATATTCTGAATGATAAGTTTGTGCCGACGTCGTCTTCAACACGTGCAATGGCTTCTTCATCCGATGTGTTAAAGAAAACTCAAGACAAGGTATGGGGTGCTATTAGCGGATTAACCGGTTCTCTTGGAGATCCGTATACAGTCTTTTTTCCACCCGAAGAATCAAAACGATTTGAAACCGAAATTGCCGGTAGTTTTGAAGGTGTTGGTATGGAAGTCGGTTTGAAAGATAACCAAATGGTTGTCATTGCTCCGCTCAAGGGAACGCCGGCGGAACGTGCGGGAGTTCGTTCGGGAGACAAGATATTAAAAATAGACGAAACCTCGACATTTAATCTTAGTGTTGATGACGCCGTCAAAATAATACGCGGGAAAAAAGGAACAACCGTTCGTTTGACCGTTGCTCGCGAAGGCGACAAAGAGCCGAGAGAGATTAGTATTGTTCGAGACACAATTGATACGCCGACCGTAGATACCGAAGCGCGAATCTTAAAAAAGCTTGCACCGACTATGGGAAGTACGACGGCGTCCGGTGTAAATAGCGACACATCTTCAACAACCAAAAAAACCGCATCTTCATCTCGCGAGAGCATTCTGGTTAAGGATAGTTTGAACGGGGTTCGTGATGACGGGGCGTATGTTATCAAGCTCTATAGTTTCAATGCGCAATCGCCGAATGCGTTTGTGACGGCGCTTCGAAGCTTTGTTGAATCGGGTTCACATAAACTTATTCTCGATTTGCGCGGAAATCCCGGAGGATATTTGGAGGCGGCGCGAGAAATAGCCAGTTATTTCTTACCGATTGGCGACGTGGTTGTTACTGAGGATTTTGGGAAAAATGGCGGTATTAATGTATACAGAAGCAAGGGTTATAATGTGAGACAGTCTGTATATAACAATAATTTACAAATGGTCATTCTCATTAACGAGGGTTCGGCGTCAGCGTCCGAAATCTTGGCCGGAGCGCTACAGGAACACGGAGTGGCAAAACTTGTCGGCATGAAAAGTTTCGGTAAGGGTTCGGTTCAAGAGTTGGTTAAATTAACTCCGGAAACATCGCTTAAGGTTACCGTTGCCCGATGGCTTACTCCAAACGGACGTTCTATCTCGGCGGTTGGAATTGCTCCGGATGTTGAGGTGAAGATGACTCAGGCCGATTTCGAGGCGAGGCGCGATGTGCAGATGGATAAGGCGGTGGAGTTGCTTCAGAACGAAAAATAGGGTAGAGTTACCCTCACGTGGATTATTAGAGCCCGTATAAAAATAAGGAAAATAATGAAAGTCGTATTACTTAAGGATGTATCAAAATTAGGCAGAAAATATGAAGTAAAAGAGGTTTCAAACGGACACGCTTTGAATTTTCTCATTCCGCAAGGCTCTGCTGTGGCGGGTACTCCGTCAATGATAAAAAAGTATGATTTGCTTCGTTCAGGCGACGAAACAGAACGTAAGATTCGTGAAGATTTATTGATAAAGAATTTGAAGGACGCCGAAGGGGTTACTATTACATTGACCGAGAAGGCAAATGAAAAGGGTCATCTTTTTGCCGGTATCCACAAGGAAGCTATTTTGGCTGAAATGAAAAAGGAAACACGTTTGGATATTCTTCCTCAATATATTGAATTAGAAAAGCCGATTCATGCGGTTGGCGAGTATGATATTGATGTAAAAATTCTGGACAAAAAAGTTTCATTTAAGTTGATTGTGAAAGCGGTTCAGGAATAATAAAAGTTTTCTATAGTTAAAAAACCGGTCGCTCCCAGAGCGGCCGGTTTTTTGTATAGAGGTCGTTGTGCAAAAAGCGACGACTATATATTTAGATAAAATTTCGAATGAAAAAATCATTTTGGTACATATGACGTACAGCCGTATCGTTTCTTTCTGTATGCGCCGGTCCGCCTGAAGATTGACCGTCGCCCTCGTGTATGCGGGAATTCTCCGCGAGGACTATTTTAAGTTTAAATATGTGATAGTCAGCTGTAAAACTGTGGCGAAAGAAACCCATAATACATAAGGAATTTGCAAATAGGTAATCCAGCGCGCGTGGGGGTAGATAGCAATCATGGCCCATATGAGCGTTCCCAAAACAAGTAAAATATCAAGAGCCGACAGAAAGTTATTTTTTAGGCCAAATTGAAGCGTGGTAAAAATAAAATTAAAAAATAAATTTAGTATAAACGGTAGCGCGACTGAAAATGGTATTTGCTTTTGCCAGGCCATGACGAATACTTTACCGAACGAGACGGCGATTAAGATATAGAGAAAAGTCCATACCGGACCAAAAAGCCACGCCGGCGGAGCCCACGACGGTTTTATTAATTGTTCAAACCATGTATACATATTGTTCATGCTGATAGTATATCATGAACGGTATAAAACATTTTCTCGCGGTCTCTGTCATAAAGTGACTGGTTACAATTACAAACAATGAGCGCCTGATTATTTTTCCGTAGTAAGGTAAAAACCGATTATAAAAAACGCCATGAGTATTAATTCATGGCGCGATGGGGGTTATTACGCTTTTTTCTTTTTAAATGCGGATACTATGGCGTAACACAATACCGCAATAATACAAATATTCGTGCATAAATACAGCCAGTCCATGTGGTTCTCCTTTCACGGGGAATGGTAGTATAGAATCTTATATTTATCAAACTATGTTGTTTGTGCGGTGTGGAAAAAATAAAGGGCTGTTTATCCTGAAAGATAAACAGCCCTGCGCCAATGATATTATAAGACGAACCGACCGGCTAGCATTTTTCAAACGCCAGACGAACCGATTCAATATCGTCCGCAAACATTGCGGTAATCGAACGATCCGTGACCCCGTCGATTTTGTTGAATTGTTTTAGGTTTATGACCGAGCTTATGCGCGACTCGGGTAAGAGGCGAATACCACCGCTTGAAGGTCCGAATCGAAGTGTTTTAAGAAAATGCGGTTCGACGGTGACGCCGAACGTAACAATCGATTTTTCCGGACTGTTGGCTTGGTGTAATTCGAGTAAGCGACCGTTGTCGTTTTGTCGAAGTATGATGCCGAGTGCCTCTCCTCCAATTTCTTCTCGTGTTTCCCTGAATAGGGTATCGAGGGCACGTTCGGCACCTTCCGCACCTCCGTGAACCGTCACTTGGCAGGCACCGGGAAAGCTTTCCGACCCCATTTTTTCATGGTTGAATTCACCGCGAATTTGTAACACCGCAACACGTTCTGTTGCGCTGGGGAGTTTGGTTAATACAACTAGACCGACTGATAATTTCTGCATTCTGAGTCCTTTTCTTCTGCTTTCTTTTTTGTATTGATTTGCAAAGAGCAAAATCTGTCGTCCGAAACAATAACACATATTACAGATTTATGCAATACATGATATATATTTTACGGAAAGTGCGTGGTCCGGTCTATTTTTTCTTTGACAGGTGAACACTTGTTCACCTATAATATAGAGATGATTGAAAACTATAAAAACAAGATTCTCTCTTTCTATAAAAAGAACCGCCGAATGCCGTCCTATGGTGAAATTATGAAACTGCTTTCTTTTCAGTCGCGCAATGCAGTTTATAAGTTGGTAAACAAATTGGTCGACGAAGATTTTGTCGGCAAGGATTCGACCGGCCGGATTATTCCAAAAAAGATTTTTGGTGAAGTAAAAATGATCGGCTTAGTTCAGGCCGGTTTTCCGTCGCCGGCGGAAGAAGAGCTTTCCGATACGATGAATTTTGACGAGTATTTGATTGGGAATAAAGAAGCGACGTATATTATGCGCGTCAAAGGTGATTCCATGATTGACGCCGGAATTTGCGAGGGAGATATGGTGGTGGTGGAGCGGACCAACACATTTCCGGTCGGTAAAATTGTCATTGCTTCCGTCGACGGAGAGTGGACCATTAAATATCTGCGAAAGCGCGGGGACACGTATTATCTCGAACCGGCTAACAAGGACTACGACACAATTTATGCGGAAAATGAATTGAAGGTTGAGGCGGTCGTTAAGGCTGTTGTGCGCAAATATTAATATGGGAATACCATTTTCTTTACATTCGTTTCCGCGGGCAATTATTCATGTTGACGGCGATTCGTTTTTTGCTTCCTGTGAACAATCAGTCAATCCAAAGTTGAGAGGCAAACCGTTGATTACCGGTAAAGAACGCGGAATTGCTTCCGCTGTCAGCATTGAAGCCAAAAAACTTGGTATTAAACGGGGTATGAGTATTCGTGAAATTAAGGCTTTGTGTCCGACCATAATTTATGTGCCGTCCGATTATGAAACATACAGTTTATTTTCCAAACGAATGTTTGCCATTGTCAGGCGGTATACGAATATTGTTGAAGAATATAGTATTGATGAATGTTTTGCCGAAATTACCGGACTTCGGCGATATGAACATTCTTCGTATGTCGGCATTGCCCAAAAAATACAACACGATTTGGAAATTGAGCTTGGTATGACATTTTCAATCGGTCTCGGCCCGTCGAAAGTTGTTGCCAAGATTGGTTCAAAGTGGAATAAGCCGTCGGGATTGGTGTCGATTCCCGCCAATGAACTGCATGTATTTCTTGATAAAGTTCCTGTCGGTAGCGTATGGGGAATCGGCGAACAGACAACCCGATATCTCGAACAGTTTGGTATAAAGACCGCCCTCGAACTTGCGGACAAAAATGAAATGTGGGTTGAGGAAAAATTAACCAAACCGATTCGGGAGATTTGGCACGAGCTTCGCGGTGTTGCCGTTTTACCGATTGTAACCGAAGATAAACATGAGTATCAGTCAATCAGCAAGACGAGGACTTTTACACCGTCGTCATCCGATCGTGCGCATATTTTAGCCCAACTTTCAAAAAATACGGAGAACGCATGTATTAAGGCCAGGCGTCACGGTTTAGTGGCGCGCCGGGTTTATATTTTATTGCGTACTCACGATTATCAGCATGCCGGCTATGAAATTATATTGACCAGACACACGTCATTGCCGACTGAAATTGTACCGCTCATTAATCAATATCTTTCTGTCATATATAAGCCCGGCATTTTGTATCGTCAAGCCGGCGTCGTTTTGAGTGATATGGTTCCTGACACGACGCGTCAGGCCGATTTATTTGGCGCATCGGTGGAGACCGAGCGTGTTTCCAAGGTTTTTGCCGCTATAGACGGTCTATCGAAACGCTATGGAAAGCATGTGGTGTTTCTTGGTTCCAGTTTCAAGGCAATAGTCGGAAAACAGTATGCCGGCGAGCGGGGGGAATCCGTCGGACGGACCGCGATGTTATTTAAAGGAGAGGGGAAACGAAGACATTTGGGAATTCCTATGCTGGGGGAGGTGCGATAGTTTTGACGAGTGAGAAACATAAACATAAACATAAACATAAACATAAACATAAACATAAACATAAACATAAACATAAACATAAACATAAACATAAACATAAACATAAACATAAA
>CAJBMK010000006.1 GCA_903954165.1 uncultured bacterium
ACACGAAAGCGGAAAAAGCTCTTTCGTTTGATACGTCACGGGATTGGAACGAGGAAGAATCGGCTTTGATTACCGAAGCGGGAATAGTGGCGGAAGAAATTGAACAGCAGATTTTGGAATTGGAAAAGAGTATTGGACCAGATTCCATATCTGCTACGTATACCAGTAAAGACGAGAACGATGTTGAAACATCCGAAACTATTACTATTGATTTTGAAAAGAAGCTCGAATACTCCGTCTCCTTTTACAAAACCCACAATATCGACCTACCAGAAAACTTCACCGAGATAATGATCGATATCTGGACTCGAAATATCGACATAATTAAAAAAACAATCGAAGAACAAGGATTCGATGAAATCCTCCTGATTCCAGGTAATTTATCCGTACCTGATATTCACGCCAAAATGAGTGAGGGGTATTCTGCAACAACAACAGGTGATCTGTTTGATGAAGGTGGTTCCTTCGAAGGCGTAATAGAAAAAACAACGGGGCCAAGAATCATTCTCATCCACAAGAATAGAGCCCAAAATCTAGAAGATAGGCTGGAACTCGAGAAGACGCTTGGAGATGATGCTGATAGCTTGATAAACTCCGGTCAAACCCTTACCCTTACCGACTACCTCATATATCAAAGACAATTCTTCGAGGAAACTGGAAAACACCTCGATGAATCAGATTATTACACATATCTTCCCGGCTCAACAGTCAGAAATTCAGGTGGCGGTTTTTATGTCGTGGATGTGCTCTGGCGTGATAGGCTCGACGTGGTCGCCGACGATCCCGACGATTCGATCTCGTTTATTGGGTGCCGTCTCTCCCGTTGTCTTACCTAAAAAAGGCAGCTTGTAACTTGAAGGTTTTTAACTTTTTATTTTTATTTTTTAAACATAACCACTGTGAATTTTTAACACTTCTTTATTTCAACTTAAATTTTGTAATAATAAACATTGTACAAAAAAGCCCTGTCGTAACAGGGCTTTTAATTTTATAAAGTAGCGTAGTTAATTACCTGCAAAACTTTCAATAGTATCGAAACCATTAAACGACTCCGGTGGTTGGGGAGTAATATTTGGTTTTTTTGGTATGGTGTTTGCTATGTACTGATACATAGATATTTCGAGTTTCTTTTCTTTTACAAATTCCCGAAAACGTTTATCGGCTGTTTGTATGAACTGATCGGCTTTTTCTCTTTCCAAGAAAGGGCCCCAAATCATTACAGTCTTAGAGCGCAAGGGGGAATACGTAATCATGACAACGTATTTCATAAGGCACTTTTCTCCGTTCTTCAAAATAACATGTTGTATGTTATTTGTCAAAGAAATACCGTTTACTCATTCAGAGTCGGGAATTTTTCTATTATTCCCTGCATGGTGTTTTCCCAGTTTTCGGAATGAAAAAAACGCTGGGCACGGAATATGTTTCTTAGTGCTTTGCGGGTAGTAGCCACTTTTCCAATTGGTTCCCAGTATTCATCAATGATTTTATCTTTCATTTTACTACTGAGTCTGTTCGTAAGCGGAGTGTTGTCACTTCCGTGTAATTCCGTCTGGTCTATTTTTAACGGTTTTTGTAATGGAATGACATATGTGGCGTTTCCATATTGCGGGTGCTCCAATATGATGAAACCATTGAATATGGTTGCATGGTAGCCGTCGAAGCCAATCTTTTTGTCATAAAAAGTAAATACCGCTTTTTCTTGTTTGGACATGAACTCAAGTTGTTCGGTTCTGACTATTGCGTCTACGGTCGGTTTATCGTCGTCATCATCTATTCCCTCGGCGTTTCCCTCCTTGCTGTCTTTGTCCGGTAAAATACGAACATCCGCTCCGTAGATAAATTCAGAGGTTAACGTATCGAGAAGGCCGAGAAGTTCCTTTTTCAAGGCTTCCCGGTCAATATTTAAGTTCGGAGGAACCTTTCCTGACACTGTTCCGTCATCGAAAATAGTCCAGGTGATATTTCGTGTTTGATTGTCGGGGGTGATATATGTAATAACTGCATGTAGTTGCGGGTGTTCATTTTCCGATGTGTTTTTAAGCGGAACAAAAGTGATGGATTGTATTTCTTCAAAATGGCTGGAGAAATGTCCGCCGGGCGTATGTAAGAGTCGTTCCCCAAAGGATTTTTCAAGCAATTCTTTCACTTCTTCCTTTTCTGCTTCTTTTCTTTCATTATCAAAGGCTTCGGCCATGTCTCCAAAACTCTTGAATTCGTTTTTCTCGTTCATAAAATATTTATTACTATATATGAAAAGTATACCAATTATAAAAAATTAGTGAAAGTCATTTTAGTTTCGAATTGAGGTTATGGCTTTATGAAATGTTGGGGGGATAGTGGCTGGTATGGTATGTTTTGAAAAAGTGTATTCTTTTATTTTGTAAAAAAATACGAAAAAAATCAATAGTAATACAAACACTTCAAACGGAGAAATAATACACCGGCCCTATTTGCGAAGGGAAAGAAAATATCCAATGAGGATGCTGAACATGTAATGTGTCTCCCTTTGTGTGGTATACCGAGGTTCAATCTCGGTAAGTATACTCGTATCCAATGCGTCACTATTTGGTGGTTTCTATCTTGATTCATGCTAAAATTATTCCATAGAATTTGAGTAACTTATATGAATAAAC
>CAJBMK010000007.1 GCA_903954165.1 uncultured bacterium
CGAATCCTCTACCGCGCACGAAAACAAAAAGCAAACGCTGGTCGCGTTTGCTTTAAGTTTTCTAGTGGGCGGTAGAGGATTCGAACCTCTGACCCTCTCAACGTCAATGAGATGCTCTACCAACTGAGCTAACCGCCCGACAGTTTGCGTCAACGCAAACTAACCGCATTATAGTAGCAAACTATACGGCAAAATCAAGGGCTATTTTGCTTTGATGGCAAGTGCTCCGGTGTAGGTCTTTTCTACGAAAAGGCGCTGGTAGTTTCCGAAAATCTTGTCGAAATTTTTACCGATGAAACTTTGGAGTCCGGCTATTGTGACGACATAAAACTTTCCGCCCGGATTCAAGTGTTCAAAGGCTTCAGCAAAAAGAATCCAGAAAAATTCCTTGTTTACTTTGGCCGGAAGATTAGAAACGATGACGTCATACTTTTTGTTAGCGGGAATCTGATCGAAACCGTTGCTCAAAAAGGCGGTGGCATTTTTGGTATTATTCAGTAAAGCGTTCTTATTGGCGTATTCAACAGCAATAAAATCACGGTCAATCATATCGACGTGTCCCTTTGGGGCTAATTTGGCCAAGGCAATACCCATTGGTCCGTAACCGCATCCAATGTCGAGAATTGAATCGGCCTCCCCTACCTCAATTTTACTCATAAGCCAGCGTGTTCCAAGGTCGATTTCAAACGGGCTGAAAAGTCCCCAGGTTGTATTGAAAGTACACTTTTGTCCGCATAAATCGGTCGAAAAATGAATATCTTTCTTCAAGTCTGCAATAGGTATAATAGGCATTTGAATACCATAACACAAAATGTGGAAATAGTGAAATTTATTACTATTTTCGTGTTTTCAAATAGGTATACACCTCCTCAGGCCAGTATTGTTTAACCGAGCCATTATTGAGGGATAAGCCAACCACCCGCGCCACATATTCGGAACAACTTATTCCCGCGGTCAGCTCCGACATCATTCTTTCTTCATCAATGCTCGCCTCGAAAAATTCCGCATTCATGAGTTTCAGGACTTCTTTTTTTCCCGAACCGAAATCCGTGACGGAATATCGGCCGTGATTGAAACATTCATACACCATATTCTCGTAAATTATTCCCGTATGCCAAAATCGCCCAACCATTTCCTCAAGAGGTGGGTATTCCTTGGGACGAGTTTCAAGTGGCAAGAAAAAAACCTTACTATTATGCATATGGTAAAGTCTAGTTAAAATAGAATATTTCTGCAAGGGTACATGCAAGTACAAAATAAATATTTGACTCGATACAATAACCATGTTTAAATTGACCCAGAAACACATCACCCTTTGTCAGATATTGACAAGGCTTCGTGATGTAACAACACGGCAAATTGAATAGTTCAAAATATAAGGCCACTAATGAATACTAAGACATCAGCGTTGGTTCAGGAAGCATTTTCAATCCTCGGAGTACAAAGCTTTTATGATTTGAGTCTCGCCTACACCCGAGAAGATCAAAAAGTTTTTGTCGGCGGAACGAATACGTGGAATCCTCGGAATCCGGATATACTTATTAACCGCATAAAGTCGATTCTGGAAACAATCGACCCGAGTGAACTCAACGAAGAAGACGCCATGTGGCGAGCCGAGATCCTATGGTTCTGGTACCATCACGGTATTAGCTGGGCCATATGGAAAGACAAAGATAAGGTTATCGCGCAAGTATACGCGGAGGAGGCACTCGTTCTTCAGAGTGAAAATCACCCGAACCGTATAACAAAACTGCTATGGTTTCTGGTGCACGATAAACTAGCCGAAGCTAGAAAGTGGATTGAGGAAAAGCCGGACCATCCGGAACACCAAACCGGACTCGAATTAATACGCGAGTTTGAGGAAGGACTTTTCTTCTGACAAAAACTACACAACGGCCAAAGAATACTTTGGCCGTTATTTTCTATATTATTCAGGATACTATTTTTTCAAAATCTCCCGCTTTATTCTTTTCCGACTAAAAGTCGTCGGCATGACCGACAAAAACCTTCTTTTCCGTGCTTTCTTCTACTGGTTTTTTTGATACAGCGGAAGCGGAAAACGTATCAAGATTCTTTATTTCTTCGCTTGAATTACGCACAATATTCAATTCAGCCGGCGTGTAATCATCCGGACTAATAGGAACAACCTGGTCGTTTACCTTAATCTCAACAGGCACAAGTCCAATCGTTGATATCGTTAAGTTTATTTTACCGGTTGCAGGATCGCCCTTCAGCATTCCTTTGTTTTTCACAATTTCCCAAGCCCGAGCCCTCGTCAAATTTTCTTTTGCAGTGTTGTACGATTGCAACATCGGACTCTTCACATTTTGATAGTAGCTTGATAGATTTTCTTTTTCTTTGACTTCGTTTTCCTTATTTAATTCCTTAAGAACTTTTGTTGCCTCCTCGACAAATTTTTGATCATCACTTTGCTTTTCGGCCTGTTCCGACGGCTTACACCCTTCCACGGAAAGA
>CAJBMK010000008.1 GCA_903954165.1 uncultured bacterium
AAAGAAATCGAATACATCACCGATCTCGACAAAACATCAATTCTGGACAAGATTAAAACATTAAACGTCGCCACCTATCTCTACAACGACGAAGCCACTTCAAGTCCTCGCCGTATGGGTCTCATTGCCGAAGAATCCCCAGCCGAAATCCTTTCCGCATCCGGAAAAGGTGTGGACATCTACAAGTTCGCCACCTACCTATTGGCCGGAATTCAGGCGGAGGATACGAGGATAGCGAGTTTGGAAACGAGAGTCGGATTACTTGAAAGCGGTAGCGGAACGGGCGGTTCGTTTACGGATTACCTTGCGTCGCTCGGTGCAAAGATTGTTGGCGGTGTAGCCGAGTTTAAGGGAGTTGTCAGCGATAGTATAGAATCCAAGAAGGGTATTACGACACAGGATAGAGCGACCAATGCGTATTATTGTATGTACATGGAAGGCGGTGTCATGAAATCAAGTGTCGGAAAATGTGTGGACGGGATAACATCATCAGTCGCTTCTTCTTCGCTCGTGATAAAAATAATCGGTGACAATCCGTCAAGAATTGAAAAAGGAACTTCGTATAGTGACAATGGTGCAACTTTCGTGAATCATCTTGGAGAAACTGTGTATGCTGACGTGTGGAATAATTCAGCCGTCATAGTTACAAATAGTGTCGGCACATCTACTGTTGTGTATGTAGCGAATGACGGAGCGGGGAATACGGCTACATCAACAAGGACTGTCGTAGTATTTGACCCAAGTGCACCGGAATCTCCGGCGGATACAACTCCTCCGGTCATAACGATTGTGGGGGATAACCCGTTAACGATTGTCGGAACTTCAACAGTGCCGTTTACGGACCCGGGTGCAACAGCTCTTGATGCGGTATCGGGTGCAAGCGTAGTTGAGGTTTCCGGTCTTCCTATTGATCCGTCTGTTGTGTCTACTTCAATTATTTACTATGCATCTCGAGATACGGCGGGGAATTGGGCTACATCAACTCGAACGGTCATTATCTCAGAATAAAGGGCCTCGTTCGGAACATTGAGGATACAAAGCGAAATCGGAGCGATTATATCTATATAATAGAGTTTTAAAACAAAGAACAGAGGTGTTCTTTGTTTTACTATAGTTTCAACGGTTAATGTTGTATGAAATCATGGCGACCATTACGGTCTCTGTGATATACTTTTGGGATGTCACAAGATAAATATTCAGCAGTGTGGGTGTCGCATTCCTCCATGGGTGATTTTTTGAAATGTCCGCGTGCCTATTATTTGCACAACATTTATAAAGATCCGAAAACAAAACGAAAAGTAAATATTGTCGCTCCGCCCTTGGCTCTTGGTCAGGCGGTGCATCAGGTGCTTGAAAATTTGGCCTTGCTTCCGGCGGAAGATAGATTGAAAATTCCGCTTACAGATACGTTTGAAACTGTATGGCAAAATGTTTCGGGCAAGAAAGGCGGATTTCTTTCAAAAGACGAGGAGGCGGAATCGAAAGAGCGCGGTAGACAAATGCTTCTTCGTGTTATGGCCAATCCGGGACCGATTGTGAACAAGGCGGTAAAAATGAAACAGGATTTGCCGAACTATTTTATTTCCGAAGAAGATAATATTATTTTGTGCGGTAAAATTGACTGGCTTGAATATTTGCCCGAACAGGACGCGGTGCATGTTATAGATTTTAAAACCGGACGCAATGAAGAAAAAGAAGACTCGTTACAATTACCGATTTATCATTTATTGGTAAAACATTGTCAAAGAAGGAAAGTGGCAAAAGCCAGTTATTGGTATTTGGATAAAGAAAGCGGTCTTGTCGAAAAAACATTGCCTAATTTGGAGGAAGCTCACGAAAAAGTACTTAAAGTGGCTAAAGAGGTTAAGTCCGCACGTGAAGCGAATGAATTCGTCTGTCCGCACGGTGGATGCTTCTCGTGCCGTCCGTTTGAGGCTATTGTGTCGGGACACGCCGAGTTTGTTGGTACAGGTGAGTATAATCAGGATATGTATATAGTGCCGAAAGTGGATAAAAGAGCTTTTACCGAAGAAACAGAAGATGATATAATTCAGTAAGCGAGAGATTCTCGATAGGAAAACTGTTCTGTGGATAACAGACTATTGACAGCATATAGTGCCTCTGATACACTGCGTCCCACGATTGCAAGATTGAGTTTTTGGGGAAATTTCGTATTTTTATCAGCTTTTTAGTAAGCGATATATATCTTGCTGGCAATAATCGATTAAAAGAACAAAAAACATGAGCCTTTTCTGCCGAAAGGTTTTTTTTGTTGTCCTCGGGTAAGGGTGTTGATGCTTTGGCAGAGCTTTGGCACAAAAGGCTTACGTTGAGCCATTATTAACGGGTAGTTTTAATACATTATACTATGAGCGGAGAGCATACAGTTGGCGATGTCAGTCGGGTTATTGTGCCGATAACCGATCATACCGAAGCTCGGGTCAAAAAATACTTCGGAAAGTTTAAAGAGCCTCTCACTGATATGCCGAATTTGGTTGAACCTCAAATCGAGTCGTTTAAGTGGCTTATCGAAAAAGGTATTGAAGAGGTTTTTAAGGAATTTTCATCAATCAAGGACTACTCCGACAAAAAGTTTGAGCTGGATTTTACCGGTTTCAAGCTTTCTGAGGCGAAATATGATGAATATTACGCTAAATCAAACAAACTTTCGTATGAAGCGTCGCTCAAGGCCACGGTTCGGTTGAAAAACAAAATGTTCAACACAGTCAAGGAAGAAGAAATCTTCATGGCTGATTTTCCGTTGATGACAAAACACGGTACTTTTATCATAAATGGTATTGAGCGTGTTGTTGTTTCTCAGCTTGCCCGTTCGTTCGGTATTTTCTTTACATCTCAGGAATTAAAAGGAAGAAAGCTTTTTGGTGCAAAGGTTATTCCGTCACGTGGCGTTTGGATTGAAATCGAGACGGACATCGACGGTGCAATTTATGTTCGTATTGATAAAAAGCGTAAGTTTGCGGTTACATCGCTCTTGCGTATTTTGGGGGCCGAGACTCCGGAGTCTATATATAAATTGTTTGCGGGCAATGAATTTGCCAAGGCTCATATTGATGCCACTCTCGCCAAAGATCATGCAAAAACAAAAAATGAATCGTATTTGGAAATTCATAAGCGTTTCCGCGACGGCGAGCTTGGCACGGTAGATAACGCCCGTGAATTTATCGAAGGTATTTTCCGCGCCGACCGTTACGACCTCTCGAAGGTTGGCCGTTTCCGTTTCAATAAGCGCTTTAAGAAAGGAATGGATGAAAAGACGCTTGAACGCCGTACGATTGACGTTGACGATCTTGCAACAACCGTCAGTAATATAATCACTCTTAATAATACCGCCGGTGCTGTTGAGGACGATATTGACCATCTCGGTTCCCGTCGTGTTCGTTTTGTGGGTGAATTAATGCAGGCAAAAATGCGCGTTGGTATGTCTCAAATCAAGCGCAATATTCAGGACCGTATGTCTACTATTGAACCGGATGTCACTAAACCTGTTCAGTTCATATCTCCGAAACCTCTCCAGGCTCGTATTAAGGAATTCTTTACGACCAACCAATTGTCTCAGTTTATGCAACAGGAAAATATCCTGACAGAAATTGAACATCTTCGAACACTTTCAGCGCTCGGTCCGGGAGGTTTGACTCGTGAACGCGCCGGTTTTGAGGTTCGTGACGTGCACACATCTCATTACGGTCGCCTTTGTCCGATTCATACGCCGGAAGGTCCGAGTATCGGTCTTATTCTTCGTTTGTCTACATACGCGAGAATCAATGAATTCGGTATGATTGAAACGCCGTATGCCAAAGTAAAGAACAGTAAAGTGACGAAAGAGATTATATATTTCAATGCGCTCGAAGAAGAAAATTTCAAAATTGCTCATGCCGCCGTTGATTACAATGCGGACGGTGAGATTACGAATGATATGGTTGAGGCGCGAGTCAACGGAAAGCCTATGCTGGTGAAGAAAAATGAAATTGATTATATTGACGTCGCATCAAACCAGGCATTCTCCATTGCGACATCAATGATTCCATTCTTGAACCACGATGACGCAACACGCGCACTCATGGGTTCAAACATGCAGAAGCAGGCTACTCCGTGTATTATTCCGGAAGCTCCGCTTGTCGCAACCGGTATCGAAACTGTTGCAGCCCGTGATACAGGCCGAATTATTTTATCGGCTGAAGACGGAGTTGTGACATTTGTTGACGCAAATAAAGTTATTGTAAAAAGCAACAAAGGAAAGGACACAACCTACCCTCTGGTTAATTTTTCCCGAACAAACGGATTTACCGCTTATCACCAGCGTCCAACTGTTTCTATCGCACAGAAAGTGAAGCGTGGAGATTTACTTGCGGATACATCCTCGTCTGTGGGCGGTGCTATGGCTCTTGGTCAAAATATGCTCGTGGCATTTATGTCCTGGTCAGGTGCAAACTACGAAGACGCTATTATTCTCTCGGAACGATTGGTGAGAAATAATAAATTTACCTCAATTCATATCGATGAATTTATTGTAAACGTTCGTGATACAAAACTCGGGCCTGAAGTAACTACTCATGATATTCCGAATGTCGGGGAAGCAAAGCTGAAGAATTTGGACGAAGACGGTGTTGTCCGTATCGGTGCCGAAGTTCGTCAGGGAGATATTCTCGTCGGTAAAATTACACCGAAAGGCGAAACACAGCTTACTCCGGAAGAACGACTTCTTCGTTCACTCTTCGGTGAAAAGGCTCGTGACGTCAAGGACACATCCAAGCGAATGGAAAGTGGAAAACAAGGCCGTGTTATCGGCGTTAAGGTTTTCTCACGCGAGAAAGGCGACAAACTTGAATCAGGAATCATCAAGCGTATTCATATTGAAGTTGCACAGCTTCGTAAGGTGTCAGTAGGCGACAAGCTTGCCGGACGCCACGGGAATAAGGGTGTTATTTCAAGAATTTTGCCGGAGGAAGATATGCCATATATGGCGGACGGAACGCCTGTTGATGTTATTTTGACTCCGCTCGGCGTGCCTTCCCGTATGAACCTCGGTCAGATTCTTGAATTACATCTTGGATTGGCTGCAAATACCTTAAATTACCAGGCTATTGTTCCTCCGTTTGCCGGAGCAACCGATTCCGAAATCAAACAGGAATTAAAGAAAGCAAATTACAGTGAAGACGGTAAGATGGTTCTCTTTGACGGCCGTACCGGTGAGTCTTTTAATCAAAAGATAGCCGTCGGTTTCATGTATATTATGAAGCTTCATCACATGGTTGAAGACAAGATACATATGCGTTCTATCGGTCCGTACTCTTTGATTACTCAGCAACCTCTCGGCGGTAAAGCTCAGGGTGGAGGACAGAGATTTGGAGAAATGGAAGTCTGGGCATTGCTTGGACACGGCGCGGCACATACGCTTCGTGAAATGTTGACCATTAAATCAGACGACATCCAGGGACGTTCAGCGGCGTTTGATTCGATTGTCAGGGGCGAAAAAATCGTGGAAAGTAATTCACCGGCGTCGTTTAACGTCTTGCTTAACAATCTTCGAGGTTTGGCGTTGGATGTTGATCTTATAAAAAATGAAAACGGGGGTTTCCCGGAAATTCCTGCTCCGGTTCGAGGCAGGACACAAAATGAGTCTGAAGACGCGGAGAAGAGTGCGTAATCAGTCGAAGCGTTAACAAAATAACGAAACACCATGAATATCAAAAGTAAAACAATATCAAATATAAACGACTTCGATGAGATGATTCTTCGCGTTGCTTCTCCGGAA
Source organism: uncultured bacterium (assembly GCA_903954165.1). GTDB lineage: Bacteria > Patescibacteriota > Minisyncoccia > Phycocordibacterales > CAJBMK01 > CAJBMK01. Next base: position 5,774 of record CAJBMK010000008.1, read on the forward strand.
CGTATCAAGGAATGGTCATATGGAGAAATAACGAAACCGGAAACCATTAACTACCGAACCCAGCGTAGTGAGAAAGCGGGTCTCTTTGACGAAAAAATCTTTGGACCGAATAAGGATTACGAGTGTTATTGCGGAAAATATAAAGGTATCCGTTATAAGGGAATTGTCTGTGAAAAGTGTGGAGTGGAAATCACTCGCTCAATCGTTCGTCGCGAGCGAATGGGTCATATCGATTTAGCATCGCCGGTTTGTCACATTTGGTTCCTGCGCTCCATGCCGTCACGATTGGGAACAATCCTCGGTATGTCGACTTCCGAACTTGAAAAAGTCGTTTACTTCGCCGGTTATATCATCACGAAAGTTTTCCATGAGGAAAAGGCTCGTATTTTCAAAGATATCGATTCAGAATTCAAGGCAAAAATAAAAGCCATCAACGACGAAAAAACAAAGGAAGCAATGAAAGAAAAACTCATTGCCGCCAAGAAAGAAGTTGAAGGTATTGATGAGGGTGTTGTTCTTGATGAGGTTCAATATCATAATTTTTCGGTTAAATACAGTACGCTTTTTGAGGCGGGGATTGGCGCTGAAGCGATTTATGAATTGTGTAAAAATCTCGATTTAAACGCGCTCGAAACAAATTTGGTAACTGATCTCGAAAAAGCCGGTTCAATGGAATCGGAAAAAATCAACAAGCGTCTTTCGATTGTTCGCGCAATGATTACGGCCGATATTCGTCCGGAATGGATGTTCCTTTCACGTATTCCTGTTATTCCTCCGGCACTTCGCCCGATGGTTCCGCTCGACGGCGGCCGTTATGCCACGTCCGATGTGAACGATTTGTATCGCCGTGTCATCAACCGTAACAACCGCTTGAAGAAGTTGATGGAAATTCACGCTCCGGATGTTATTCTGCGAAACGAAAAGCGTATTTTGCAGGAAGCCGTCGACTCACTTATCGATAACTCGATTCGTCACGGAAACGGTCAGGCCGGTGCCATGAATCAGTCACAGCGACGTCCGCTCAAATCACTTTCCGACAACCTCAAAGGTAAGCGCGGTCTCTTCCGCCAGAACCTCCTCGGTAAGCGCGTGGACTATTCCGGCCGTTCGGTTATCGTTGTTGGTCCGGATTTGCATCTCGACCAGTGTGGTTTGCCGAAGCATATGGCTCTTGAATTGTTCCGTCCGTTTGTTATTGCCGAACTCATAAAACGTGAATTGGCATTTAACATTCGCGGGGCGAACCGATTGATTGACGATGATGTTCCGGAAGTATGGGAAATTTTGGAAAAAGTAATTAACGGAAAGTATGTTCTCTTGAACCGTGCACCGACGCTTCACCGCCTCGGTATCCAGGCCTTTCAACCGGTTTTGATTGAAGGTAATGCTATTCAAGTCCACCCGCTCGTATGTACCGCATTCAACGCAGACTTCGACGGTGACCAAATGGCCGTTCACGTACCGCTTGGTGAAGAAGCACAGGCTGAAGCGCGCGAAATTATGGCTTCGGACAAAAACATTTTGAAGCCGGGTTCCGGAGATCCTGTTGTCTCGGCCAAGATGCTCGATATCGTTCTTGGGTGTTTCTGGATGACGAAACTTATTGAGGGTTCAAAAGGTGAAGGAAAATATTTCCCGTCACCGAATAGTGCTATTACGGCGTACGATTTTGACCATGTAGATTTTCGGGCCAAGATTAAAGTGTTGGGTACTGATTCAATAAAATATGCGGAATTTGGCGGTAATGTTTTTGAAACGACTGTCGGACGTCTTCTTTTCAACAGCGTATTGCCGAGTGATTATCCGTACATGAATAAGGAAATCGAACGCAAGAAAATGGCCGCATTGGTTGACGATCTTATCAATCGCTATGGAATCAAAAATATTCCTTCAATCATGGATAAGATTAAGACTTTCGGATTCAAATATGCCACTGTGTCCGGTGTGACGTGGGGTATTGATGACGTCAAAATTCCGGAGGGAAAATATGCGGTTATCGAAAAAGCAAAGAAACGTACCGAAGATTTGAACGAACATTTTGCGCAAGGTCTTCTCTCTGAAGCGGAGCGTATGCGTGAAAATGTGCAAATTTGGCACGAAACAAAAAATGAAGTTGAAAAACTTATTCCCGCATCGCTTGAAGTGAACGGTTCAGTTCACGATATGGTGTACTCCGGTGCTCGAGGTTCATTCTCGCAAATCACCCAGATGGCCGGTATGAAGGGTCTTATTACCAATACCGCCGGTGATACTATCGAGTTCCCGATTCTCTCGTCCATGAAGGAAGGTTTAACTCCGATTGAATACTTTATTACCACCCACGGTTCGAGAAAGGGTTTGACCGACACCGCGCTTAACACGGCAAAAGCAGGTTACCTTACCCGTAAATTGTTCGTTGTTGCACAGGATACAATGATTTCGGAAGACGATTGCGGAACAAGCGAATGTATCGTGGTCAAGAAAACCGACAGTACGACAGGTATTGAAATTTCATTCTCAAAAAATATTCGAAGTCGCGTGTTGGCAAAGGATGCCGTCGATAAAGAAGGCGTTGTTCTTTTCCCGAAAGGCCACTTAATCACAAAGGGTGATGCGATTAAAATTCAGGAAAGTTCACTTGTTGAAGTTTCCGTCAGATCTCCTCTTATGTGCGAAACGGTGCATGGAATTTGTGCACAATGTTACGGTTTTGACCTCGGAAAGAATATGATGATCGGTCTCGGTGAAGCTGTCGGTACGGTTGCCGCTCAAGCTATCGGTGAACCGGGAACTCAGCTCACTATGCGTACGTTCCATGCCGGAGGTACCGCATCTGTCGGCGGAGACATCACACAGGGTTTGCCTCGCGTTGAAGAAATTTTCGAAAAGCGATCGCCGAAAAATCCGGCCATCGTATCAAAGGTGAACGGAACACTTACCGATATTAAGGATTTAGGTAAGGAAAAAGTGATGATTATTACGCCGGATGTTGAAGATCGCGGAAAGGGAAAGAACGCCGGTTCGATTGAATACACCTTTAGTCCAAACAGAATGCCTCTCGTTAAGGTTGGCGATGCAGTACGACGCGGAGATGTATTGACCGACGGTTCCGTGGATATTGATGAATTGTTTGATTACGGAAGTAAGGAAAAAGCTCAATCATATATCATTAGTGAGGTCGGGAAACCGTATGAACTTCAGGGAGAAACCGTTGCCCGTAAACACATTGAAGTCATTGTTCGTCAGATGTTTTCACGACGGAAAATTGAAGAAGTTGGAGCGACACCGTTCTCGATTGGAGATGTCGTCAGTGCAAAGGAATTGCAAATGGAAAACGAGATTGCCATTGGAAACGGTCTTGAGCCGGCAAAGGCGATACCGCTCGTTATGGGTATTTCAGAAGTATCTCTTTCGAAGAAAAACTTCCTATCTGCAGCATCCTTCCAACACACCACTCGTATTCTTATCAATGCCGCCATTCGCGGAAACAAAGATAAGTTAGTCGGTCTTATGGAAAACGTCATTATTGGTCGCCTCATTCCGGCAGGTTCCGGTTTGAAGGGAAGTGCAAAATGGCAAATTATTGAAGATGTTCGAAATAAAGTAGTGCCGGAGGTAGTTTTGGGAGAAGCCGAAGTTGGCGAATAGACGCACTGTGCCCCGCCCGGGGAGGGCGGGGGCTTGGTTCGGTAGACGGTATCATCTAAACATACGATGAGCAGCTCTGTCGAAAAAATAAAAGAACGGCTCTCGATCGATCAGGTCATCGGTGCCTACATAAAAATTGAAAAAGCGGGGAGCAATTATAAAGCTCGTTGCCCTTTTCACAATGAGAAGACGCCGTCTTTCTTCATTTCGCCTGCCCGCGGAAGCTATTATTGTTTCGGTTGCAGTGCAAAAGGGGATATTTTTTCGTTCGTTCAGGAATTTGAAGGACTTGATTTTGTCGGGTCGCTTAAAGTTCTTGCCGAAAAGGCCGGCGTTGAACTCGTTCAGGAAAACGTAAAAAGCAAAAGTGAACGAGAACGGCTGTTTAGTTGTCTTGAAGCCGCGACCGCTTTTTATGAAAAAAGTCTTGTGGCAAACAGCGAGGCGTATGAATATGTACGGAGCCGCGGATTGACGGAAAAAACTATCGGCGAGTGGAATATAGGATTTGCGGTCAATGATTGGCGCGTACTGGTGACACATCTCCGGGAAAAAGGTTTCAACGAAAGCGATATGGAAAAGGTCGGTCTTATCAAGCGACCGGAAGGAAATACGCCGTATGATACGTTTCGAGGAAGAATTATGTTTCCGATTTGTGACTCGTCGGGAAGAGTTGTGGCTTTTTCCGGACGAATAATGCCGCGGTTGGATGACGGAAAGACGGGAAAATATGTAAACAGTCCTGAAACTGAGCTGTTTAACAAGTCGTCACTTTTGTACGGATTTGATAAGGCAAAAAATGCTATTCGGTTGAAAAATTACGTTATTTTGGTTGAAGGACAACTAGACTTGATTATGTCGCATCAGGCGGGTTATCAAAACACCGTCGCGTCGTCCGGAACCGCATTGACCGAGGGACATTTGGCGCTCATGAAGCGTTTGACTGATAATTTGTTATTGGCGTATGATGCGGATAAAGCGGGAATCGCCGCATCGGAACGGGCAACAAAACTTGCTTTGAAAATGGGTTTTACCGTAAAAAATGTTTTTATTGAGGGAGGAAAAGATCCGGCGGATTTAATTTTCAAAGATCCGCAGTTGTGGGTGGAGACTTTGAAAAATTCAAAACATATTGTTGACTATTATCTTGATAATTTATTGGCGGAAAATTTGGATAAAAAAAAGTTGGGAGATGAGGTTCGGAAAAAGGTTTTGCCCTTTGTTGCCTTGACCGAAAGTTCGATTGAGCAGTCTCGTCTGGTTGATGCAATTTCAATCAGGACAGGGTTTCGGACGGATGCGATTTGGGATGATTTGAAAAAGATTCCGCGCGAGGACGAAGCGGTGACGACAACAGCAACAGCTCCTCAGTCATTACCGGAACGTAAAAGCCGTAAAAGTTCAATCGAGCGTAAAATTTTCGGCATCCTGTACTGGCAATCACAACAAGCCGTAAAGAAAGTTGATACGGAACACATTCGGAAACGTTTGGGTGAAATTTTGGGCGAAGATGAATTTGGTAAGTTGGATATTTTGTTGAGTGAGTCGCGGAATGATTTAGTTTTTGAAACCGAAATTGCGTACGAGAATTCATTAAAGCTCGTAAAAGAAGTTGATGATTTTTTGATTAATTTGGAGCTTGATACCCTGAAGGAACGGTTGACGGATGTCATGGATGAATTACATAAGGCGGAAGCGTCAAAAGATTCGGAACGGGCGGAAATAATATTACGACGGTGTCAGGAAATTTCTTTACGAATTAGTACCTTGGTCGCACAAAGTAAAAAGTAATTATTAGAAAACAATAATAGCCATGGCAAAAAAAATAACTAAAAAAGAGGTACAGAAGAAAAAAGCCGGCGGAATAAAGAAGGCGGTTTTGCATACGGCAAAAAAAACCGCTTCGGTAAAGAAGGCGGTAAAAAAAGTCGTCAAAAAGGCCGTTTCCGGCGGGGCAAAAGGCAAAACCGGAAATGCAAAACACAAGGAACGAGACGCCAAGGCTATAAAATTGTTGGCCAAAGGTAAAGACCGGGGTTTCGTTACGTATGACGAGATTTTGAAAGAATTTCCGACCATTGAGGATGATATCTTTTTTCTAGAAGATTTATACGCCCGACTTGCCGACGCCGGTACCGATATTTTGGAGGGTGGCGGTATGCTCGACCTTTCCGAAATTGAAGAGGTGGTCAAAAAGGGCGGCTACGGTGGCCGAAGCGACAGCGGTTACGACTCCATTCAGATGTACCTCAAAGAAATCGGTCAGTATCCTTTGATTCCTGCCTCTCAGGAAAAGGAATTGGCTCAGCGTATTCAGGCGGGTGATATGGAAGCAAAGAATTTGTTGGCCAAAGCCAACCTTCGTTTGGTGGTTTCCATCAGCAAGAAATATGTCGGCCGTTCTCCCGATTTGACCCTGCTCGACCTTATTCAGGAAGGAAATCTTGGTTTGTTCAAAGCTGTCGATAAATTCGATTGGACCAAGGGTTACAAGTTCTCGACCTATGCCACGTGGTGGATTCGCCAGGCCATTACTCGCGCCTTGGCCGACCAATCCCGCACCATTCGCGTACCGGTTCACATGGTGGAAACAATTGCCAAGTACAAGCAGGTTGTTCGTCGCTTGTCCCAAGACCTCGGCCGCGACCCGTTGCCGGAAGAAATTGCCGTTGAAATGGGTATTGAGGTTGATAAGGTCTACCAAATTGAAAAGATTGACCAGGATACCGTTCCTCTGGAAAGTCCTGTTGGCGACGACGGCGACGACGGCAAATCTACTCTCGGTGACTTCATTGCCGACGACAAGATTCTCTCGCCCGACCAGGAAGCTTCCCGCCGTATTCTTGCCGATCAGGTCCGTGAAATCTTAAACGACCTTTCCGAAAAAGAACGCCGCATTCTCGAAATGCGCCACGGTCTTATGGACGGCGTCACCCACACCCTCGAAGAAGTCGGCCAGAAATTCGGTGTCACTCGCGAACGCATCCGCCAAATCGAAGCCAAAGCCCACGAAAAAATCCGCCAGCACGATAAGGCGAAGAGGTTGCAGAGTTATTAGGGGGAGGGAGGTATTAGCCATTAGGAATTAGTGATTAGAAAAAAATAAATATAAAACAACCACCAACAAAAGTTGGTGGTTGTTTTAATTGTGAGGTAAAAAACTAGTTATTGTCTAATGTTGTGTTTTCATTATTAAATTTAAAAATTTATCTCGAGATGTATCAATCTTAATTTTTTTATTATAGAAATTACCAGTACCAATAAGCCAAAATGTTTTATCAACTTTATAGGGGCTTTCATTAATTGATTTTGAAAATTCAATTACGTTTTTAAAAATTTCAAAGTCATTTGCGTCTGGTAAAGACATCCCGAGTTGAATAAAAATATACTTAATATGAGTGTCGGGCTTAATAAAATCGGGTGAAATATTTTCTTTAATAAAATCGCAAGCTAAGGCAAATTTATATCCAAAAATTTCTTCTTTCATTAGTAGCGGTAACCCAAGTCGGATATCTAAAATATCGGACGAAATGAATTTTGATACATATACATTGAAGGATTCAATCGACTCAAATCTTTTTAAGTATTTTGCAATTGAGAGTATAGATTTACAAAAGATTACTAAGAAGCTATGGGGGTTATTTTTTACCATTCTTCCAGGTGGGGTACATTTTGTTTGAATTGTGTTGAAAAGTTCTTCCCATGATTTATAAAATGATAAAACATTTTTTGGGTCAAAATCAAAAAGGACATCTCTGTATACTTCAACCTCCCCAATTGAATTTTTCATTCCCTGTCTATTGTAAGAGTGTATGATTAGGCGGCGGAAAAGTTCGTTTATTGATTTAGGGATTGCTTTTGTCGGAAACGTACACTGTTCCTCGAGTGTCTCTGGGGTTATTATCGGAAATGATAGTAAGTATTGTTCAGCTAAATCGAAAATTTTCCTATTATCCATAACGCAAATCATATCACATCTGTACTATCTATAAAATTAGAGGGGGGGTATAAAAAATAGAAAATCGGATTTATCCCCATTATCATTAGTCGTTTTAATTAGACAAAAATTACTACGGATGTAGAATTAATCCATTATGAAGAATAAAAATTTTAAAGAACAGATAAAAGAGAATGTCGTTCCTGTTCAGGCGGTTATGGCATTCGTTTTGGTGTTTTTCTTGATAGTATTGGCTTGGCTCTCCTTTATGGCTTTTGGACTACTTGCTTGGTGGAATGATTCCACTTTAGCAATTATTTCTCTTATAATAGGTCTTATTTTATCAATAAGTGGGGGTGTTTGGGCTTATAGAAGGACAATCAGACATTATTTCGGAAAGGTTGAATAAAAAAAGCGATTGTTCCATTTTCATATTTACTTTTTTTTGTAGCCGGCCGGAACTGAAATTGGGGTCAGACCCCAACATTAATTTTTAAATGTGTTGTAGTTCGAATAGTGGCTGAAAATTCTGCATAAACTCAGGTGTTTTCTTGTGATATAATTTCCGTATGATTCGCCCAAAAATTGATGATTCTTTGTTTGTGAAGGCATATAGTGGCCTCAATAAACGGCAAAAACAGGCGGTGGATACGATTGAGGGGCCGGTTATGGTGGTGGCGGGTCCGGGGACGGGGAAGACGACCATTTTGACTTTGCGTATTGCTAATATTTTGAAGAAAACTGATACCACGGCAGATTGTATTTTGGCGTTGACCTTTACCGATTCGGGCGTGCATTCAATGCGGCAAAAATTGCTGGGCTACATCGGGGCGGAAGCCTATAAAGTGCAGATTCAAACATTTCACGGATTTTGTAATGACGTTATTAAATCATTTCCGGAAGAATTTCCGCGCATTATCGGAGCGATGAATATGACGGGTAGCGATGAGATACTTGTTATGCGAGAAGTATTTGATTCGGTTGATTTGCCGACTATTCGAAGTTGGGGAGCACCGTATCATTATCTTAAAACAGCTCTGACACATATTTCAAATTTGAAGCGGGAAGATATAGACCCGAAAGAATATGAGGATTATGTGAAACGGGAAGAAAAGGTTTTTGCCACTATTGACGATTTGTATTACGACAAAGGAGTCCACAAAGGAAAGATGAAGGGGGGATATATCAAGCAGGAAAAACAAATTCGCAAAGATAGGGATATGGCCACAGTTTACACGGCCTATCAAGCATTGCTTGTGAAGAAGAAGTTTTACGATTACGCCGATATGATTATGGAGGCAGTCCGAGCGCTCAAGGAGAAGCCGAACTTTCTTTTGGAATTGCAGGAACAGTATCAGTATATTTTGGCCGACGAACATCAGGACGCCAATCAATCGCAAAATAAATTACTCGAATTGCTTTCCAACTTTCACGAAAGCCCCAATCTCTTTATTGTCGGCGACGAGAAGCAGGCAATTTATCGTTTTCAGGGCGCCTCGGTCGGTAATTTTAGCTATTTTAAGAAACTGTACCCGGAAGCTATCGTCATTAATCTGGAGGAAAATTATCGTTCCAATCAGACAATTCTCGACGCTTCTCACGCGCTCATTACCAAGAGTACGCACGCCAAGGGATTTGAACCGGTTCCGCTTTCCGCACGGGCAGCACATCCGATTGAGAAAATCGGCGTGATTACTTTTCCGGATGCTTTGACCGAACGGCGAACTCTTATTGCGGACATAAAGAAAAAAATGGAGGGAGGTGTGCCGGCCGAGGAGATTGCCGTGCTATTTCGAAACAATAGAAGTGCCGAAGAATTGCGGCGAGATTTCAGCAAGGAAAATATTCCGTTCTCGGTTTCGACTGATCAGAATCTTTTGGACGAACCGTTGGTACGAAAACTGCGAATGCTTTTTGAGACGATTGTCGATTTGAAGCACGACGAAAAATTGGCCGAAACATTGTTTATTGATTTTCTGGGATTACCGCCACTTGACGTGTACAAAATAATGGCGGCTCGGGAACGTCGCCCGTTTGCCTTAATCGACATGGTTCGAACGGAAAAACAGTGCGTGGACGCCAAAGTGGAGAATCCGAAATTATTTAACGAGTTTGCCGAAAAGATTTTTGGCTGGAGTCGATTGGCAAAAAATAAAGGGTTGGTGGAGGTGTTCGAACAGGTTGTTCGAGAATCCGGATTACTCTCGTCGCTCATTGGTTCGCACGGCTCCGTGGAGGAAATGGGAATACTTTCCGACTTTTTTGCCGAAGCCAAGCGGTTGGAGGAAAGCAATAAAAAGGCCCGATTGGCTGATTTTTTGGAATATATCCGCGTCTTGGAAGAACATGAAGTGTCCGTCGGTTCTAAACGGCGCAGTCTTTCCGCCGGTACGGTCAAACTTATGACCGCACACAAATCGAAAGGGCTTGAGTTCGATTATGTGTATATTATTGGTGTCAATAACGGAGTCTGGGGGAATACGCGTGAACACGGCGGTTTCAGTTTGCCGTTTGAGAACGATACGGACAGTATTGAATATAACGCACTTGATGACGAACGACGGCTCTTTTATGTGGCTTTGACTCGCGCCCGCAAAAAGGTGACGGTCACGTATCCTCGAGCGGCCGATGACGGCAAAGAACTGTTGCCGTCGCAATTTATTGAAGAGATAGACGAAAGCCTTCGGGAACAAACCGACGTGTCACCGCAGGTCGGGGAAAATGAAACGGCCGCAAAAATCACCGCAACATTTGCAGCTCGTCAAAATCTTGGTCCAAGTATTGCCGACAGAGATTATCTTCGTGAGCTTTTCTTGGAACAGGGTTTAAACCCGACCGCTCTCAACGCCTACCTTGAATGTCCGTGGAAATACTTTTTCAATAATCTCATTCATATTCCGAGCGCCAAGGATAAGTCGCTTATGTACGGTTCCGCAATTCACGCCGCTTTGGAAGAATTCTTCAATCAGTATAAGCAGGAGAAAGAGTGGGGAAAGGATGAATTAATTTCGTCTTTCGGGCAAGCGCTCGATAAACAGCCGTTATCCGAAAAAGACTACGAAGATGCCCTGAAGAAGGGAAAAAAGGCGCTGACGGCCTATTACGGCGAATACAAGGGCACGTGGATACGCAGTGTCTTTGTGGAGTTTAAAATAGGCGGCATTTTGTTGCCGATTGAGGTAGACGGCAAAACCATTCAGGTTCCGCTCAAGGGAAAGCTTGATAAAATTGAGCTTTTGAGTAATGAAGAGGTGAATGTGGTTGATTACAAAACGGGAAAGCAGAAGTCTCGGAACGAAATAGAAGGAAATACAAAAAATTCGGACGGAGGATATAAACGGCAGTTGGTTTTCTATAAATACCTTATTGATAATTACGGGCGAACAAAAGCTTCGGGGTTGGAAGGATTTCGTATGGTTTCGGCTGAACTCGATTTTGTTGAGCCGGATGAGCGTGGAAAGTGCCGTAAAGAAAAGTTTGTTATTACGGATGAAGAGGTGTCTTCGCTTGAAGGAATAATCAGAGAAACGGCTATGGAGATATACAACGGAGAGTTTTGGAACAAAAAATGCGGAGAAGAAATGTGTCAGCATTGTTTGCTCGGGGAAAATATCAAGAAACATAAACAAGAATAGCGATGAATAAAAAACGCCGAATTATAATTCGGCGTTTTTTGCTATTTTTCCCCTGTCGTTCTATTTGATTTTCATTAGAGTTAATATTTGGTCCGCAATTTCAAACGGTAACGCTCCCGCGAGGATTACTTTTTGTCCGTCGGCACTCACGAACAAAATATCTGGGTCGCTAGGTCGTTGTTTGAATTGAGTGTTTAGTTTTTCGACGAATGATTTTGTTTCCTCATTTACCGGAGTTTCGAAAACATAGGTAGCGTTTGGCGTTCCTCTAACGCCCCAATTTGCACCGGCATCGGCGTCATCTTGGACAGTTTTGGCAAATTTTCCGCTCGAAAGACAGGTATTAAAATCGGATGTATTAATACCGATAGTGTTTGCAATTCTTGGCAGTTCCGCCGCATCAAGTTTGTCGTTTGAATTGGTTTTCTGCATTATGCCGTCCAGCATAAGGAAAAATTTTTCATTTCCGCCAAGACTCCCGGCACATTCAAGCGCTTCGGCTTCATTTCGGGCTTTTTTGTGGAGTGAATCAAGGGGAAAGTGTCGATACACAAATGCGAGTGTGCCGTTTTTGCCGTATTTGTCGGTTAGCTTATTGATGGTAGCGTCAAATGTTTTACAGTATGGACATTCGGTATCGGAATAAACGACAAACTTTACCGGCGCCTGCGGATTTCCTTTGATGTGGTCGGTGGAATCAACATCCTTCCATTTCATTGCCGAAAGGTCCGTTGTGTTTGTTGAATCGACGGTCGGATTTTGTATATCAGGAATTACCTTTTTCGCGTTTCCGCTCGACAAAAAAATAGCACCTCCGATAATAATTCCGGCGGCAATTATGGCGACGGGTATGGTAATTTTGTTGTTTTGTTCCATAGTATTTCCGCTCTTGTTGCGGTTTTAATTTGTAATTATATCGTTACCGCTCTATTGTATCATGTTTCTGTAACGGCAAGCGCGATTACTGTTTTTAGCTTTTTATGGTACGATATGTCAATATGATGACACTATTTTTTGGCATACTCGCTTTTATATGTACTTTTTTGGGCGGACTATTTGCGTTAAGATTCAAGGATCATCTTCATTTGGTCCTTGGGTTTAGTGCCGGAGCCCTTCTCGGCGTTGCTTTTTTTGATTTATTGCCGGAATCTATTAGTTTGACCGCCGGGACGTATGATGTATCGACAGCAACGTTTATGATTGCCGTCGGATTCGTTGTATTTCTTTTGCTTGACCGTTTTATCGCACCGCATTCTCACGGAGACGAATTATGTGAAAATGAGTCGCATCGGGGACGACTTGGTGCAGGGGGTTTATCTATTCATAGTTTTCTTGACGGTATGGTGATAGGTCTTGCGTTCAAAGTGTCTCTTGAGCTTGGGGCAATAGTAACGGTCGCTGTATTGGTCCATGATTTTTCTGACGGTATCAATACGGTCAGTCTCATTTTGAAAAATGGAGGAAAGAGGCGGGAAGCGTTACGATGGCTTGCTCTCGATTCTCTTGCGCCAATCGCGGGTGTGTTGTCGACATTTTTGTTTTCAGTATCGGAGGCAACGTTGGGTATTATTTTGTCTTTATTTTGCGGTTTCTTTTTATACATTGGTGCCAGTGATTTGTTGCCGGAAAGTCATCACCGCCATCCCACAATGTGGACGACGCTTGCAACGGTTCTCGGCATATCACTTTTATACGTAGTCATTCAAATAGCGGGGTAATTTTTTCTCATGCAAATCATTCAAAGTATTATATTGGGCATTGTTCAGGGTGCAAGTGAATTTATTCCCGTTTCTTCATCCGGACATTTATTGGTTGCACGGAAGCTTTTGGGTATGCCTCTTGAGGGAGGACTTGCGTTTGATGCGGTACTGCAGTTGGCTACCGCCGGCGCGCTTGTCGTCTATTTTCGAAAGGATATTATGCAACTTATCGTTTCTTTTATAGCTCTTATTCGACGTAAAAAGGTTGAAACGGATCAAAAAACGTTATTGTGGGCGATTATTCTCGGTTCTATTCCGGCTGTCATTTTCGGACTCATGCTCGAAAAAACAATGGACACGATTTTTCGTAATATTCATTTGGTGGCGTACGCGCTTATTGCCGGAAGTTTTCTTTTTTATACTGCGGAACGGTGGGGAAGCCAGGTAAAAAAGCTGACAATATTTCGCGGAGTCGGTATCGGATTATTTCAGTGTTTGGCTCTTATTCCCGGCGTTTCCCGATCGGGCGCGACGATTTCCGGAGGCTTGTTTTTTGGTTTAACGCGGAGCGACGCCTCCCGGTTTAGTTTTCTCCTTTCAGCGCCGATTTTAATCGGCTCGGGATTAAAGAAATTATTCGAAATTATAAAAATAGGGGAATTACATTCGGTGGGTATCGATCTTTTGTGCGGTTCGGCGGTTGCGTTTATCGTCGGTTATTTTGCGATTGATTTTCTTATAACGTATCTAAAGAAAAATACACTTACCGTCTTTATTGTGTATAGAGTATTATTTGCTTTTGCGTTACTTTTCTTCATGTAACAGCCGAATAAAAAACTCCGCACGGGGCGGAGTTGTGAGTTAAATTATTTTGTGAGCAAGGCCGAGTTTGACTGTCTCGGCAGGCGACAAAATTGTATTTTCGCTCATCATAGAAAGAACCTTGCGGTTTCCAATGTGTGAGCGCTTTGTTACGATGTCGGCGAAGTTTGCGTTTGCGTGACAAAGTTGTTTTGCCATACACTCCGCATCGCTTTTTGTCGTATATCCGGGTGAAATATTTTGAGATAGTTCATGTAAAAGTACGGTCGTGTGCGCTGTGATGTGCCGTTTACTACCCGAGAGCCAAATAATCAGTCCGGAAGAAGATACTTCTCCGGAGCCGACTGTGATGAGGTTTAGTTTCGGTACGGATGCAATGAGATCAAAGAACGCCATTGCTCCGCTTACAAAACCACCGTTTGAGCATATGACGAGGTATACCGGCTCCGATTTATTATTTGTAAATAGGGCTAGTATTGCATCAAATACGTTGGATGTTTTTTCGTCGCCGACCGGGCCTATCCAGGTGACGATTCTTTTTGGGTTCATTTTTTACCTAGCGTTTTGTTTTGATGGGGCAAGCCAAGATTTACGGTATCACGGAGGACTCTTTAGGTCAATATTTAAAAAAAGAAAAGCTCATACGAATGTATGAGCCGGGGTGTCAAAATAAAAAAATGAAGTGTCGGCTTCCGGTGTAAGACTCTCTTAGGGGAACGACCCTCCTAGGATTATTGCTCTAATTACGCCGAAAGCCGACATCCAAAAAACAATAAGGAACCGTTTTCGGGCTTAATACTATGCTGAATACTTCAATACACAATATTGACGTTTCTCGTATTCGTGTTGTGTTATTTTGTGCTTTAAAACGGTAGTGTAAATGTCATTGCTGAAGCTTCCTTTTTTTCCCAATTACGGGTATCGAGCGGAATATCGCGAAGCTGGTTATTGTCTTTGTATTTTAATTTGCCGTATGAAAGTGCAAATTCATACAGTTCTTTGGTGATTTTCACATCTTCAAGACAATACTTGATGATTTTGTCTATTTCTCCATTTTTCCACCAGGTAATAGCCTCAAGACCGTGGCCAATTTTGTTTTTGTTTAAGGTTGCTTCCGCCACGCTGTCCATTTTGAGCCTTCGACCGAGAGACGCTTTGATTTCTTTTAAGAGGTCAACGCTTTTGATTCGGGTTAAATCGCCCGGATAGTACTTATTTAGAAGCGGAATATCGAAATGGTCCGAGTTGTAGCCGATAAGCACGTCGGTTTTTTCTATAATTGGCCACAGGCGCTTTAAGTCGCCTTCTAAAAACGAATCATATTGTTTCGTTTCGGAATCGTAAATGCAGACGACAGACAAATCAAGGTCGGCCGGATCGCTTGAGCCCGCTTGTTCGAAGGTGTTTTTTGTTTCAATATCAAAGACAATCTTACGCATATTTAAGATGGTGTATCCGTTGTGACGGATAGTATTAATAATTATTCATCTCCCTTAATCGCCCGAATAATGTCCGCCTCTGTCACTTCTTTTTCTTTGCGCGTGATCATGTGTTTGAGAAGGTATTTCCCGGATGATATTTCGTTTTTGCCAACGCAAATTGCGAAAGGAATCTTTTGTTTATCAACGATTTTCATTTTATCGCCAATTTTTTTATCGGAATAATCGACGGCAACGTTAATATTTTCCTCGCGGAGGCGCTGTGCAATTTCATTTGAAAAAGGAACGGCGCTTTCGTCGGTTGGACAGATTGCAAGGACGGCGGATGATTGGTATGCGGGGAGTAGATTGTATGTTTCGAGCATGTCGCGAACGGTGACGTCTCCCATACCAAAACCGACCGTCGGAACTTTTTCTCCTCCGAAAATCGAAAGGAGATCATCGTAGCGCCCTCCGCCGAGAAGAGCGCGTCGATTATCAGGGTGATTATCGAATGCTTCAAAAACGATACCGGTATAGTAGTCAAATCCGCGCATGAGCGTTTGGTCAAAAGACACATTGGTGACGCCCAAAAAATCCAGTTTTTGAATGACTTCCTGAATTTCTTGTATGCTTTGATGTCCGCGTGCGTGTGCGGGGAGGTGTGAAATATATTCGTCCAGGTTTTTTGAATTGAGAATCGTGAGAAATTCGGCGCCTTTACTGCCGGTAATTTCAGAAATCATTTGATTAAACTCCTCTTCTTTCATCTTATTTTTCTTATCAATAAGTTTTGAAAGTTTGTAGGCTGTTTGTTCGTCAAAAAAGAAGATTTCACGCAATACGTAATTGACCACTTTTCGGCTATTAATGCGAATCGTAAAATCAGAGTTTTCAAGTCCAAACGCGCGGATTGTGGCGCTTGCAATCAAGATAATTTCAACTTCGGCATTGTGTGATTCAATCCCGAAAATATCAACATTAAGTTGCCAGTGTTCGCGAAGGCGGCCGCGTTGCGGTTTTTCGTAGCGGAACAGGTTTGGGATAGAATACCAGCGTAACGGGAAAGGCAACTCTCGCTTGCGGGCGGCCACCATGCGGGCTACGGTGGGGGTCATTTCAGGGCGAAGTGTAACTTCTCGGTCTCCGCGGTCGGTAAAAGTGTATGTTTGTTCGTTTATTATTTCTTCACCCGATTTTGCGCGGTATAGTTCCGCCGGTTCCAATACCGACGCGCTGTATTCGATATATCCGAACCGTTCCGCCGTTTTCTGCATAGTGTTAAAAATATGCTTTTGGATTGCCATATCTTCCGGATAGAAATCCCGAACGCCCTTATATGATTCCGTGTTTAATTTATTGCTCGTTGTCATGATTTTAATATACTATCAGAAAAAAGCATTGAAATAAAGCAAAAAAAGATGTGGGGATAATCAAAATATTGTAAGTCGCCGGGGCAGTAGCCTGATTTTCGGGTGCCAGCTTTTCGTCTTGTGAATCTGTTGAATACTATATATGATAGCGATTAATGAAAGAAATACACGCAGTGTACAAGCGACAGGGTGAAACACCGCTTGAATGCCTGGGACGATTTCGGGTGCAATTTACCTTGTATAAGGATGAAAAGATGACGTATGCTGGCCGTCTTGATCCGTTGGCCGAGGGTGTCATTATTTTTTTGTCCGGGCAGGCGCTGTACAATAAAGACATTTTTTTGACGTTAGAAAAAGAATACTACGTAGAGGTTCTTTGTGGTTTCGGTACTGATACGGGGGATGTGTTGGGCCTGGTGGAAAAAAAGAGTGATATGCCGATTATTATTCCGAGCGCTACTGTATTGAATGACATGGTTCAAAAAGAAACGGGAATAAAATTCCGTCCGTATCCGGCCTATTCTTCTAAAACTGTTGGCGGTAAAACTCTGTTTAGTCTGGCCCGCGAAGGTTTGTTACCTTCGAAAATTCCCGAACGTGTATCGGAGATTGCACACATTGAATATGTTGCGAAAAGAAATGTAAATTCCGAGCAGTTATTGCGTGAAATTACCGAACGAGTATCTCTTGTTTCGGGTGATTTTCGTCAGGAAGCAATCCTTGCCCGATGGAACGTAATAGGTAACGAGACCGATAAAACAATAGCGTATCCTGTCGTTACGTTTAAAGTTCGATGTGGCGGCGGTGTATATATGCGGACTCTTGCGGAATCAATCGGGTTACTGTTGGATTGTCCGGCTCTCGCTTTTAAAATAACGCGTACGAAGGTGGGGGATTACAGTATTGAAAATAGTGTGCGGATATCATAGTGACGTTCCGGCGTTTGTGCGTCTTTTTATCGGAAAAAATAGATGAAAAAAGTGCTTTCGAATCGGAGCTATTTTATGGTAGTCGCGGGTTGACGTGCGCTTTTTCCAAAAAAATTGTGATCGGCTCTCGTGTTTCGATAAAGCGAATAGCTTGGTCCATGAAGATAATAACCCCGACTGAAGCCACTATAGTACCAATGACGGCCAAAAACTTGAGGTATGTTGTCCACGGCCGCTTGAATATTTTGACAGGAAGAAATACGGCGTAAAAACTGACGGAAAATGGAATAATAAGACTAATAATAAACAAAGCACCCCAAAATACATGACCCAACGAAAGACTGACTCGTGAAATGGTGAGTGTATACCAAATAAATTTTAGAGCCAGAGAAATATTGTCAATGAAGAAGAGGGTAAAATAAGCAAAAAAAACTAAATACAGTACGGACAAAAAAGTTCGCAGGTCGGGAGAAAAATAAAAAAGCAATGCCTCCGTTATGTGCGACTGTTTCTTTTCTGAATCTTTTGTCATGGCTTTTTAATGTTTATTGGGTTAGCACGCCAAATCACGGTGGTGGTATTGACGCTCCGTCTGTTTCTTATGATGATTTTACTTTAAGCTTCGTTTCGCGCGATTTATCAAGTTTCGGCATTTTGATTGTAAGCATTCCGTGTTTTTCGACGGCTTCCGCATTTTCAACATCGATTTCTTGCGGTAATAGGACTGTTCGCGAGAAAGAGCCCCAATAGAGTTCGCGTTGGAAGTAGTCGGCTTCTATGATTTCACTTGATTCTTCTCGGGTGCCTCGGATAGTTACCATGTCGCGGGTAATCGAAATATCCAAATCTTCCGGGTGGACGCCGGGAATCATTGTTTTTATGATGAGTTCTGAAGGTGTTTGGAACAAGTCAACGGTAAGCTGTCCTTCCTCCGGCTCTTCTTCAACCCATGCGGTGGCGGTGTTTTGGTTGGGGACTACTTTGCGTCCGCGGACAGGTTCGCGTTCCATTCGCGGTTGGACACGTTCACGAGTTTCGGTTTCTTCTTCATAATCGTCGATGTTGGTTGCCCCGGTAAGTCTTTCAAAAAACGATCGCTTATTTTTTGGCATACTATTACTTATTAGATCTAGTAAGTTTTTTCACTTTCTCAAATACAACTAAAAGCAGAATAATGGCAAGCCACAGAATACAAAATACCGTAAAAATACCGCTTCCTTCACTTTCAATTATATAAAGATTAAAGAAGGTGTGCAACACGGTAGCTATCAACAGGCCAACTACCACCGATAGCCTTCGAATCGCCGGCCGTTTGTAAAATGTTATCGCCAGACAACTTCCGATTATACCGGCCGTGAGGACGTGGAGGAGTGATGCGCCAATAAAACGCATATTACCCGTGGTCATGCTTTTTAAGACGCCTTCGTCCTGGAGAACTTTGTAAAGAAAGAAGCTATTTTCAGCGGCCGAAAAACCAAGTCCTCCGGAAATGAGATATACAAGTGCGTCAATTGGTTCGTCGTATACCTTGCTTCGGAGACCGGACAGTGCCGTGCTCATAAATTTTATAATTTCCTCCACAGACGCCCAGAGAATAGTTCGTATTGTCTCGAATGCAAATAGCCCGGCAAAAATAGGAATGACGCCTTGCATTGCAATAAGCCACGCTTTTATTCCCGGCTCCATAAGCTTGTCCTGAACGTATACTTCGGCTATATATACCGGCAAGATAGAAAGCACACCGGCGAAAAACGTGAGCATGATCATTCCGCGCGGCTCAGGGTGTAGTTTATCTTCTCGAAGCCAAAACCATAGCCACAGAAGTGCGGGAAGAAAACCTCCAAGACAAATTAAAAAGAACGTATATGCGCTGGTCATATGTTATAAAGTTGATTCTTTAGGCCATGATTCTATCATTAATAGTTTTTTATTTCCTAATACACCCCACAATTCTTCGGTTACGAACGGCATGAACGGATGGAGCAGTTTGAGTTGAGTAAAGAGGAGAGAAAGAAGGAGCCATTGCGCCGATTCTTTTTCGGCCGGCGTTCCGTGGAAAATGATTTCCTTGGTTCGCTCGATGGTAATGTCGGCAAAGTTGTGCCAGAAATAGTGATAGAGCTTTTCGCCGGCGATGTAAAATCGGTATTCTTCGATATCTTTAGTAACGTCTTTGATAAAGATATTAAACTCTTCATGGATTTTGGCATCGTCAGCGGTTAATTTTGGCTGTTTCGAACGGTCAAAATCTTCCGTGCTTGATATGACGAATCGTGTCGCGTTCCAAATTTTATTGGCGAAGTTTTTATAGCCGCGAATTTTGTCTTCCGAAATACGAAAATCATTTCCCGGTCCGTTGCCGATAATAAGAGAAATACGCGTTGCGTCAGTGCCGTATTTTGCGTTCATATCGAGTGGGTCCATGGCATTACCGAGCGACTTGGACATTTTCTCGCCTTTATCGGTTCGGACTGTGCCGTGCAAGTAGACTGTTTTAAATGGAACGGTGCCAATAAGATAGGTGGTCATGAGGATCATACGGGCAACCCAGAAGAACAGAATATCTTTTCCGGTTTCAAGAACGTTTGTTGGGTGGAAGGTTTTAAAATCGAGTGTTTCTTTTGGCCAACCAAGTGTCGAGAAAGTCCAGAGTCCCGATGAAAACCATGTATCGAGTGTGTCTTCGTCCTGAATATAGCCTTCTTCTTTGGGCGCGTCGACTCCACAGTAGACCGTGTCGCCCTTATACCATACTGGAATTCGATGACCGTACCAGATTTGTCGACTAATGCACCAGTCATGTAGTTTATCAATCCAGTTAGTGTAAATTTTGGTGAAATTATCCGGCAAAAAAGTAATACTGTTTTCTTTCACAACGGACAACATTAATTCTTTCAAAGTTACTTCCTGACCGGTTTTTATACCGGCCATGTTAGAAGCACCCATCTTAAATTTTTTCTCCACCGCGATAAACCACTGTAATTTAGGAAGCGGCTCAATGGTGCCGTTTGTGCGCTCAGCTTTGGAAATATTATTCTCGATGATCTCTTCTTTTATAAGCAAATTTTCCTTTTTCAGCCACTCGACAATAATTTGGCGTGCTTCGGTAACTTTTTTATCTTTGAGTTCCGGTGCGGCGACGGTCATTTTTGCAAATTCGTTAATGACCGGAATAATCGGCAGGTTGTGGCGGTTAGCAATTTCCCAATCCACCATACTATGAGCCGGCGTGACACCGACCGCGCCGGTACCGTATGCCGGATCAACGGCGGAGTCGGCAATAATTTTTACCGAAATTGGAACCCCCGCGAAAACTATATCATAGGTATTGCCGACATATTTTTTATAGCGTGCATCGTCGGGATGAACGGCAACGGCTACATCACCAACCTTTGTTTCGGGGCGAGTAGTGGCGATGGCTATAGGAAAATCTTTTGAATATTTGAACGTGTATTGAGGACTTTTTGCCGCTTCGTAGATAATTTCGTCGTCGGAAATAGTCGTTTGGCCTTTTGGGTCCCAATTAACTACGCGAAATTTACGATAAATGAGACCGTCATCGTACATTTTTTTAAATGCGGTCCGAACGGCAAGGTTTCGCTCTTCATCCAAAGTAAATGCTTCACGTGACCAGTCGAGAGAAGCGCCCATTTTTTTTGATTGATGGACAATCGTGGTACGGCTACCTTCAACAAAAGTGGCAATTCGTTTCAGGAGTTCTTCTCGTCCGAGATCGTGACGGCGTTTGCCTTCTTCTTTTTCGACAATTTTTTCAACTTTCGATTGCGTGGCAATGGCTGCATGGTCTGTTCCAGGAAGCCAAAGCGTTCGGTCGCCTTTCATGCGATGGTAGCGAACCATAATGTCTTCAATGGTCAGTGTTGCCGCGTGGCCCATATGAAGAACGCCGGTAACGTTCGGCGGAGGAAGCATAATTGAAAATGTTGGAGCGTCCGGTTTGGTAAAACCTTTACTGACACATGTATCGGGATTAAATAATCCGCTATCTATCCATTTTTTATAAATGGAATCCTCGGTTTCGGCCGGATTGTACGGCTTCAAAAGTCGTTCGTCTATCATATGGGTTCTATAGTATCAAAAAATGGTGGTTCTGTGAATATATCACGTACGAGAATGTGGTGTTGAAAAATAACAATAAAATAATTATCGTATGAGTGCGTTTGTGTATTCTGTGGGGAATTCTGTGGCAAATAAAAAACACACTCCTTTTGAGGTGAGTGTGTGAAGTAAAGAACAGTAAGTTACTGAATAATCAGTCAACTTGCATGGCGATATAAAAACGATTCAGATTTTGAATTGTGTCGACCCAAACCATTTTGCGCAGGTTTTTATCGTATTCGGTCGCAGGGACCGGGACCCATTGGGCGCGTGACGTTTGGAATGAACCGGATGTCGTCACTGTGTAAAACATTCCCGCAATGGTATTGACCGGGTAGATGGCAATATTCCCGCTTACTTGACGATACTGTTCGACGCGTAATTCAGAACTTGTAGATAGTTTTTGTATGCCGAAGATTTTAATAGATGATGATGCTTTTGGTGACTCACTATTAATGATTGACTCTTTGATGTATCCTTCTAGTGTCTTTTCATTCGCTCCTTCCGCTTTTGTAAGATTCATGTTAAACGCTTCAGATTTTCCGTCTTTATTTATAACGGAAACCTGAAAGATTCCTGAAGCTCCTTTGGAAGCAGTGAATGATATTGTTCCGTTTAGTGACGGTCCATTTATCGATAACGAGTAATCTCCCTGCTGGATAATTACCGTGTTTTCTTCTTGGTCAAAACCGGTTCCATTTATGGACACGCTTTGACCGGCTGACGTTGCGGTAATCTCCGTGATTACCGGTGTAGCCTGGCTTGCAAGAGTTGCGACCAGGTAGAGTACTGCGATTATGCTACTTTTCATGTTTCCTTTTTCACCGACTATAATTAAAACATGTTTCGAAACATGTTTTAAAAGGTTTTGTATTCAATTATCATAACGCTTTCATAGAGTATGAAGCGTCACCAACCCCAAACTGCAATTTTACTAATTATTTAATGGTTGTCAAGTATTTCAAGAGACAATAAAAAGCAGGGTAGCGGTACGTTGCAAAAAAAGAAAAAAGACGTACTCTTGATGCAGTAAAAAGTCTGTTTCAGAAAAGTTGTCGATTGGATGTATTGACAGACATAAATTCTTGTTGTCTTATGGAAAATATGAAACCCTGCTGACGGTCAATGGTGGGGTAGCCTCTGTCTTTTATGTAAGAGATGTCCTTTATGTAAATAGCAGGGCCTGTTGTGGTTCATAAAGGACATACTACAAAATGAATAACCCATATTCGATTAATATGTCCTTTATAAAAAAGGCACGGGTTATTTTTATCGGACAATTGGCTTTACAAAAGAGTATTGGTGTGATTAATATACATTTACAAGCGTAATTAAAGACGTAAATATTAAAAATATGTTTATAAATATGGTTAAAATCGGATTTCGTAAGGCAGTGCTCGGTGTACTGCTGTTGTCGTTTATCTTGAATTCAACAGGTGTAGCGCGCGTGTTCGCTGATTCAATCAGTGTTCAGGATGGCCCCATAAGTGGTGGCATCATCGCAACACCGCCGACCGAGGCTTCCGCTCCGGCTAATGTTGATAAAACAATTACGGTTTTATCTCTTGATGTACCGGAGGTATGGCAAGTAAATACCGGTAAAACCATATCCTGGTCTGCGACAGGTATTTCCCGATTAACTATTTCATTATACAAAGATGGTATTTACGATCGTGATATCGCCACTAATCTTGCGTATGATACGTCTTTTAATTGGCAGTTTGCGGGTGATTTTACGTCAGGCGCTCACTATTCTATTCGAGTTTCGTCGTATGATGATACGTCGTATTTTGATGATTCAAACAGCTATTTTACTATAGCGGAAAATCCGGCTTCAGAGCCTACCCAAACAGCAGTTTCGTCGCTTGGCTGTGATCCGATTCGTTCCGAAACAATACCGGTTTCTCTCTCAAGTATTATTCCGTCTTCCGTGCCTGTCGGTGCAACTGTTTCGGTAGCCGGTATGTGTTTTCAGACAGCATATGACAGCATGGTAACTATTCAGGGTTCTAACAACTATTCATATTCGGGAATGTTCCGTTCTCCAAACGGAGTCTCACTTCCGGTTACATTGCCGAAATCTTTAGGCGCCGGTTCATATACAATTACGGTTGATAACGGTAACGGTGCAAGTAATGCCGTTTCTCTTATGGTGACATCTCCGGCTGCAGAGCCTACCCAAACAGCAGTTTCGTCGCTTGGCTGTGATCCGATTCGTTCCGAAACAATACCGGTTTCTCTTTCGGGTGTTACTCCATCTTCTGCGCTCGTTGGTTCAACCGTTTCGGTAAGCGGAATGTGTTTCGAAACTTTATACGACATTATGGTGACTATTCATGGTCCTAATAATTACGCATATTCAGGAATGTTTCGTTCTCCAAACGGAGTCTCACTTCCGGTTACATTGCCGAAATCTCTTGGTTCCGGTTCATATACAATTACAGCGGATAACGGGAATGGTGCAAGTAACGCCGTTTCTCTTGTGGTGACCGCTCCGACCCCGACAATTTCTTCAATGAATCCTATTTCTGTCACTGTCGGGTCTACGGTTAATGTGGTTGGTACGAATTTTTCAGCTTCTAATAATACTGTTGTATTTAAGGGAACTGGTGTGTATTTATCTGATAAAATTACATCAAACGGTACCTCTCTTTCATTTATAATTCCGAATAGTATGCCGACCGGAATGTATGCGGTTACAGTTGTTAATGATAACGGTGATTCGTCAGAGGCAACAAACCTTACCGTAACAGCTTCTGTTCCGACAGTCACTTCTGTCAGTCCGAATCCCGGAACGGTTCAATCCGAGGCTGTTATTACCGGTACGAATTTTACCGCTTCCGGTAATTCGGTAATCCTTTCAATAAGCGGTGGTGGTAGTAGTTATGTTGCTCAAGGACTTACTTCAAATGGTACCTCTATCACGTTTAATACACCAAATATTGCCGGATCATATTCGCTTCAGGTTGTGAACGGAAACGGAGAAAATTCAGTCGTTTCGTCTTACGAAGTTGTTGCTCCCGGGCCTGTTGTGAATTCAGTCAGTCCGGCCGTCGGTAAAGCGGGGGATAGTATTACGGTAAGTGGTAGTGGTTTTACAACAGCTACTCCAAATACCATTACGTTGAATAATGTCCTTAATTCTTATTCTGAAATAAAAAATTCAACTGACGGCTCAACTTTGTCCTTTACAGTTCCGTCGACGATTCCGACGGGTACATACGGTCTTCGTATTTCAAATAATAATGGTGTTTCTATTAGTGCGGATTTTGTTATTACAAAACCAACTCCGGAATCTCCGGTAATTGTTTCGATTAATCCGGTTTCTGCTTCTGCAGGCACACCAGTCGTCATTTCCGGTACCAACTTCACCTCAACCGACAACATCGTTACCTTTAAGAACGGTACCGTCAGTTTCGTTGCGGATAAAATTACTTCGAACGGCACAACTCTCTCGACTACCGTTCCGACTATTGCATCCGGCGCGTACACAATCAT
>CAJBMK010000009.1 GCA_903954165.1 uncultured bacterium
ACACATCAAGTATAACATTAGAATTATTACCAGTTAATTCAGTAGAATGTGAATTAGTAGCATCTGGAATAACTAGACTTTACTATTGTGAACTCAATCTACAAATAGATAGATGGTATGAAACTCTAAATCTATATTATAAAAAAGGACCAAAATGGGAAATTGAAGGAAACAAAAAACCTAAAATTAGAACTATAGATGGAAAATTTAAAAAATCATTAGAAACATATGTAATGCATCCAACATATAATCAAATTGGTTCACCACCTAGATGCTCAACTTTAGCAGATAGCTATACATTCAAAATTACAAATGGAGAAGTTGTTAACTTCTATGGTGGTATTCCACCATTAGGACTACCAATAATAGACGTACTCTGGTATCAAACAGGATCATCTTACCTATCATTTTATTCATCATGGACAAATGAAGAACTAAAATATCCAACCACAATAAGCGTATTTCCAGAATATTCAATTGAAGAATCAATAACACCGGAAATTATTCTACCAACACTTACTGGACATTCTCTGTGGAACACAGAAAATAGACCATCATATATAAATACAATTGCTAAAACAACAACTATAATAACAAGGACGTACTCTAATTCATACACATTGACCGGATTTCTAAAAAGTATTGCCTGAATTGCATCGCTCGGATTTGACTGCACATCTTCCACAAAACCAAATATTTTTGGATTAATTCCCGGCATAATCACGGAATCTCCTTTTTTCACTTCGATATCTTTTTGAACCGCCGTACGGAAAACACCGCCACCCAAGCCGTATGCGTCGGCTTGAATTTTTTTGTCGCCAATGGCAATAACAGTTTTTTCATTCGGAGACGAATATAATTTTACTATCGACGTATGCGTAAATACATCAGCCAAATATCCAAGAACGACTGATTCCGCGGTAATCAAATCGCCCTGTTTTACTCCTTCTTCCTGGCCGACATCAATGACTAATGTGTCATAGAGTGTAATCGGCGGACGGGCGAGCACCGTCGCCATAAACGATTTTTCTTTATCTTCCCGACCGAGCAGTGCTTTTAGTTTTACATTTTCCTCCAAAAGCGCATTTTCACTCAACAACTTTAAATTTGCTGAAAATACTTCTTTTTTGAGCGCCATATTCTCGGCACGCAACGATTCTTTTGAAATAAAATATCCCGCACCACTTTCAATATAGTTTCCAATTCCGGAACTCATGCGCCAAAACGGACTCGCAATATAAAGCGCCGCCGATCGCAGTGGGTGAAATCCGTAAAATGTAAAATACACGGCAATGCAAATAAAAAGAATGCCAACATAAATACTGCGTCGGAATTTTTTGTCTTCCTTGTCCCTACTTCTTTGGAGGTAAATCATTTTCGTTCTGAATTAGTACGCCGTAATATTTTTCCATGTCTTCAAGTATAATGCCCGTCCCGCGAGCAACGGCCGTCAACGGATCATCCGCAATATGCACCGGAATTTTAATAAATTCAGACAAAAGTACATTAAAACCTTTTATGAGTGCGCCGCCGCCAACCAAATGAACACCGCGAACCATAATGTCCGAAACGACTTCCGGAGGTGTTGTTTCAAGCACTTCTTTTACACTCTCGACTAAAATTCCCACCGAATGTGAAATGGCTTCCCGTACATCACCGTCGGTAATGACAATTTCTCGCGGAAGTCCCGTAATGAGGTCGCGTCCCTTCACTTTTGTTTCGAGAGGCACATCCTCCGGCAGAACCGCACCAATTTTTATCTTTATATCCTCTGCGGTTTTCTCGCCGATAAGAACCTTGAATTCACTACGAACGTAAGAAATAATATCTTCATTCAATTTATCGCCGGCAATTTTTACGCTTTTTGAACGAACAATTCCACCCAATGAAATCGCCGCGATATCCGTGGTACCGCCACCGATATCAACAATCATGCTTCCAATAGGATCATTAACCGGCAACCGAATACCGATTGCGGCGGCCATTGGCTGTTCAACAATATGTACTTCCCGAGCGCCGTTATTCTCGGTTACATCTCGCACCGCACGCGTTTCAACATTTGTAATTCCGGAAGGAACGCCGACGACAACTCGCGGTCCGAGTAATTTTCGGGATTTTGCTTCGGCCTTTTTAATCAGGTAAGAAATCATTTCTTCGGTCACCTCAAAATCCGAGATGACTCCGCCCACAAGCGGTCTAACGGCCAAAATATGAGCCGGCGTTCTGCCAAGCATATCTTTTGCCTGCCTTCCAACGGCCACCACCTGGCCGGTCTTTTGATTCACCGCAACAACAGAAGGTTCATTCAAAATAATACCGACACCCCGAACATACACGAGCGTATTCGCCGTTCCGAGATCGATACCAATATCATTAGAAAGCAATCTAAAGAGTTTTTGTAAGCGTTTTTTTATCATTTAAATAAGCACCGTGCCAACTTTGGCACGTATGAGGTAACCATACGACGAATTGACAAAAAAACAACTAGAAAAGTGCGAAAAAATCTGTTTCAGTAAAAATTGTCGCCGTTTCTTCTGTCCGCCTTTTTACTTCAAGTCCGTTCTTTTCCAGTGTTTTGTCGCTCACCACCACGCGAATCGGAATACCAATAAGCTCTGAATCCGCAAATTTTTCTCCCGCGCGAGTCGGGCGGTCGTCAAAGAGCACTTCAATTCCCTTTTGTTGCAATTCAGTATAGATTTTTTCTGCATAAACAAAAGATGCACTCCCCTTTTCACCAAGTGAAATCAAATGAACTTTGAACGGCGCAATAGCCTCCGGCCACACAATACCTTTTTCATCAGAAAGCGTTTCAACAATTGTTCCCATGACTCGGCCAAGACCAATTCCGTAACTTCCCATAACAACCGGACTTTTTACGCCGTCTTTATCGATGAATACCAAACCAAGCGCACTTGAATATTTTGTTCCGAGCGGAAAAATATTTCCCACCTCAATTGATTTTTCTTCAACCAAGTCTTCTTTTTTTAAACCGAGCTTACGTAAATTTTCATCCGTATACACCTCCTTGTTTACCGCAATCTTTTTCTTTTTATCAACATAAATAATATCCTCCCCTGCGGTAGATAACGTCTGGAATTCGTCCGTAAATCCGGAAGTAAATGATCCGCCCGCCGCGACCGTTCGGTATGTTAATGCGCCGAGACCCACGCGGTCAAAAATTTTAAGATATGCCGCTGCACATTTTTCATAAAACTCACGGAATTCTTCTTCTCCGCGGCTAAACGAATACAAATCTTTCATCAGGAATTCTCGCGCGCGCATGATACCGCTTTTCGCCCGAAGCTCATTCCTAAATTTTGTCTGAAACTGATACGCGTATAACGGCATATCTTTGTACGAATTAATATGATTCCGTAAAATATTCGTCAGCGGTTCTTCATGGGTATTTGCGATGCCAAGATCGCTACCGGTAGCTAATTTTGTCTTAAACCAATTATCGACGACAGCATCGTCCCACCGGTTTGTTTTCTGCCAAATAGCCGGATCCTGCAGTGTTGTCATGAGCATTTCCTGACCGCCGATAGCGTTCATCTCTTCCCGAATTATCTGTTCAATTTTTTTTAATACGCGAAGCCCGAGCGGTAAATAGGAATAAACACCGGCCATTTCTTTGTGGATGAATCCGGCACGAATCAATAACTGTGCGTTTTTTGACACCTCGTCTTTTGGCGCCTCTTTACGCGTCTTTGTAAACAAAAAGGATTGTTTCATAATGAATGTATCATACTAAACATCCTCAAAGTGAGCAATTCAAAAATATGAGTCATAGTAGACCAAGCCACACGTCCCCATGCACTATACGAAACCAGCTACCCATAATACAACAAAAAAACCATTACATAAATGGTTATTTGTGACATATCCTAAACCAAAGACAATACATTATACGGTATAGCGATTACAGAAACGACGCCAACCAATAGTTTCCTGTGGACTAACTCCGCCTATCAACGTAAAGCTCGGACTTAATCGCATCAAGCGCTTCCTTCTTATCTGACGCTTCACGGTACAGAGAAACCAATTCCGGCTTACAAGAAATTAACGTATTAAAATTCTCTCCGTGCATTTCAATCCATCGTGCAAGCTCCAAGTCAAAATCTCTTTTTGTTTGATCTCCGTCAAAAAGATCAAGAGCCAATGCGTGTTGCATTTCATTTATCGCGGCAATATTGTCAGCCTCTACATCTTCGGGAAATACAACCGTTTCGAATCCAAAGTCACCATTTTTCATAGTAACTCTATTCTATACCTCCGCACGATGGTTTGCAAAAATCCTATTTTCTAGAATATTTTTATTATTATATCGTGGACTGTTATGATTGCCATCAAAGCAAGCAATAGGAAAAAACCGACGGCATTAAATATATTTGCTACTTTGGGTTTTATTGGACTTCGTTTAATCGCCTCTATAACAACAAACAAAATTCGTCCGCCATCAAGCGCCGGAAAAGGAAATAAATTGATGACCGCCAAATTTATTGAAATCATTGCCGCAAAAGTAATCAGGAATGAAAATCCTAATTTTGACGCATCCCCGACCATCCCGACAATTCCTATCGGTCCCGTAACCTGAGAAAGCTCCGCCTTCCCCCGAACCGCATTCCATAGAAATGAACCAAGACCGACAGTAGTCTCTTCCACCATTGCTTTAGTAGCAGAAAATCCTTCTACCACCGCTTGCCACGGAGTAAGTTGAAGCATACCGACATAGGCCAATCCAACTCCAATTCCTTTTTTACCCGCCACAACACCTTCAATCGGCATAACCGAAATCTCTTTAGTACCGCCGGAACGGCCAACAA
This sequence comes from uncultured bacterium, assembly GCA_903954165.1. GTDB lineage: Bacteria > Patescibacteriota > Minisyncoccia > Phycocordibacterales > CAJBMK01 > CAJBMK01. The sequence goes on from CAJBMK010000009.1 coordinate 4,827, forward strand.
CAACAGTTAACGGACTATCTCCCTGTGCACTGATAAATGATTGAAGCGCAGAAACTGTAGTACCCGAAAGAGTTGATGTTCCCGCCGTCATCGAAAGAATTTTGTCACCAGCACGGAATCCCGCTTGTTCCGCCGGCGACTTCGGCATAATTGAGGTAATCGTCAAAGCGGCGTCGCGAACATACCCGATACTGACGTTTTCCACCGCCGTCGGTAAGCCAATCATAAAACCGAGAGTCAGAAGCACCCACGCAAGAAGAACGTTTGCCGTCACTCCGGCCGCCAACACCCCAATCTGCGTCAATTTTGACTTATGAACCATACTGCGCGCTTTATCCGCACCCTTAATTGAATCATCATCCGGATTTTCACCAAAAATTTTGACAAATCCTCCAAACGGAATCCAATTAATAGAGTACACTGTCTCACCGAATTTTTTCCCCCAGATTCGCGGAGGAAAACCCAAACCAAATTCATCAACCCGAATACCCGATTTTTTGGCAATAATAAAATGCCCAAACTCGTGCGCAAGAATCAAAACCGCCAGCAAAATAACAAAAATTATGAATGACATGTCCTATAGTATACACGATGCAATGGTACCGCGCATCAAGATTTCTAACATTAATAACGAAGTGTGGTGCACACAAAGCATTACTCTCAACAAACTTATTTCTCCCTACCTCCCCTTTACACTCACACTCTTCAAAGCAGAAAGCGCCTGGACTTCACCCACACTAAGTACCCGATTGTAGATACGGAGGTCGTCGATGGTTCCGGTTGCAAAGAATGCTGTTCCGCCGTGTGACATGAGGTAGATAGTACGGTCACTGAATGTATTGGTATTGTCGGCAACGTTGGGTTGAGAAACGGCGGTTTGCAAGACTCCGTCTACATACATATTCACTTCATTTGCCGCAGCGTTTCGTTTATCAAGCATAAAGGCAAGATGATGCCAGACACCTGCGGAGGGACGAGTGTAACATTTCACATTGTAGCCGGTGTTGCCAAGAACGGCGACCGAGTAATAGCCGGAACACGAACCCCCGGAATCAGGATCAATCAGGAACGAACCGTTCTCGACGTTGAAATTAGCGGAATGTTCCATCAGTATCGAATCGTTGTTGTTGTAGGAAGGTTTGTTGTACCAGAGGGAAACGGTGAGGGCGGACGGGGCGGTGTTTAATGATGTCGTTGCGTAATTTGATCCGGTGAATGTTAACGCTTTCCCTAACTTTCCCGATGTCCATACGGGACTACCGACAAGACGGGCGGTGTAGTTGTTTCCGCTTGAATCACCGAGGAGTGAGCCTGTTCCTTCATCCATTTTCCACCAGGAGAGAAGGCCGGTTCCGCCCATGTTGTAGAGGGCGCTAATTTCGTCGGTGGTGATGGCACGGTTGTAGATGCGGACGTCGTCGAAGGAGCCGTTCATAT
>CAJBMK010000010.1 GCA_903954165.1 uncultured bacterium
TATGAAGAATTATTCAAAATTATCGCTGGCCTTACATAAGAAGAACGGCGGAAAGCTCGGTATAATTTCAAAAGTGCCGTTACGAAATAGAGATGATTTATCTACCGCCTATACGCCGGGTGTTGCCGAAGTGTGCAGATTAATTGCAAGAGATAAAAAGGCGTTATATTCTCACACAATTAAGTCAAATTCCGTTGCTATTGTTTCGGACGGTTCAGCCGTGCTTGGATTGGGAAATATTGGGCCGGAAGCCGCCATGCCAGTTATGGAGGGTAAAGCAATTCTATTTAAGCAATTTGGAGGTGTCGATGCGTATCCGATTTGTCTCTATACGCAAGATACTGAAAAAATCATTGAGACAGTAAAAAATATTTCAGTAGGTTTTGGCGGAATAAATCTTGAAGATATTTCGGCACCCCGATGTTTTGAAATTGAAGAACGTTTAAAAAATGAACTAAATATACCGGTATTCCATGATGACCAGCACGGCACAGCGATTGTTGTGTTGGCGGCTCTAAAAAACGCACTTCGTATCGTTTCAAAACAAATTTCAGCTGTCAGAATTGTAATAAACGGTGCGGGATCTGCGGCAATTGCGATTACAAATTTACTAATCAAGGCCGGCGTTACATCGTCAAATATAGTAATGGTAGATACGAAAGGAATCATTAAAAAGGGCCGTGATAATTTAAACGGTGCAAAAATAAAGATCGCCGAAGTGACAAACGGAGAGCAGATATCCGGCGGATTAAAGGAGGCGGTAAGTGGCAGGGATGTATTCATCGGAGTTTCTGTGGCTGATGTATTATTACCCGAGTGGATTGGTTTAATGGCGGAGAAGCCTATCGTATTTGCGATGGCAAATCCTAATCCGGAAATATCTTTTGAAAATGCAAAGAAAACGGGAGTCGCGATTTTTGGCACCGGACGTTCCGATTACCCCAATCAAATAAACAATGTTTTAGCTTTTCCCGGTATCTTCCGCGGCGCGCTCGATTCGGGTGCTAAGATGATCACGGATGAAATGAAAATTGCGGCGGCTGATGCTATTGCGTCTTTGGTATCGGTTTCGGAACGGAAGAAAGGGCAAATAATTCCAAATCCGTTTGATAAACGGGTAGCCAAAGCGGTTGCACGTGCTGTTGTGTCACGCGCAAAGAAATCTGAATAAAAAACGCCTATGAATATCGGTAAAACAATTCCTGAAAATTTTATTGCGCAATCCGAACTGTATCAGAACAAAAGCGCTCTTATGCACAAACAAAACGGTGTATATGTATCGATTACATATCGTGAATTGAGACTTTTGGTAAAGTCCTGCGCCAACGGATTTATAAATGAATGCCGGTTGGTAAACGGCGATACGGTAGCTCTGTCTTCAGAAAATAGACCGGAATGGGTTATTGCTGATATGGGTATTATGCATGCGGGAGGTATTGTCGTACCAATTCATACGAATCTTGCTCCGCGACTTTTTGCTCATATTTTGAATGACAGCAAGGCTCGTATCATTATTATTTCGTCACAGGAAATGTTTGCGAAGCTTTTGCAAATAATAAAAGAGGTACCGCACTTGGAATACATTGTGACGATATTTGAATGTGGCGGTAATTGCAGGCGTACCGATTTATGCGGTAAAACAATTTTGCGTTTTGCGGATGTGTGCGCAACAAATAAATTGGAGCTACAGGACACGTTGGTAGAGACGGAGCCGGGACCGGATTCGATTGCGACTATTGTATATACGTCCGGCACAACCGGATTACCAAAAGGGGTGCCGTTGACCCACAAAAATATTTGCTCGGATGTGCTGGGCACAAATGCACGCATACCCGTTCTTCAGGGAGATGTATTTCTCTCATTTTTGCCCTTATCCCACGTACTGGAGCGAACTGCAGGGTATTATATGCCGATACTTCAGGGTGCGACTATTGCCTACGCTGAAAGTTATAAGGATTTGCTCAAAAACGTAAAAGAAGTTCGGCCAACTGTTATTATTGCCATACCTCGTTTTTATGAAAAGATATATGACAAAATATGGCAGAATGTTAAAAAAAAGTCGTTTTTAGGACAGAAATTATTCTATTTTACATTAAGAGCAACTTCCCGGACATTTGGATATCGTATAATGAAAAAAATATTAACCGCCGGAATTACCCGAAATTTCGGCGGGCGATTACGTATACTTGTTTCCGGCGGTGCACCACTTGATGCGCGAATAGCGGGTTTTTTGGATAAAATCGGTCTTGTTGTTTACGAAGGATACGGGCTTACAGAAACAGCACCAATTATTTCGGTCAATTATTCTGAAAATAACTCGTATGGAACAGTAGGTAAAAAATTAGAAAATTGTGAAATTATCCTAGCCGCCGATAAAGAAATACTTGTTCGTGGACCGATGGTATTTAGCGGGTATTGGGGTTCTGTGAGTGATAATAGAAGTCCGATTGATTCCGACGGATGGTTTCATACCGGTGATTTGGGATTCATCGACGATAGAGGATATATGTCGATTATTGGAAGAAAAAAAGAAGTCGCGGTTTCAACGCTCGGAAATAAAATCTGGCCTGAACACATAGAGAAAAATTTAAACATCCATCCCGCGATATCTCAGTCTATTATCATTGCGCACAATCGGAAATACGTAACTGCGCTTATAGTTCCTCATTGGCATTATATTGCTGAAATTGTCAGTGGTAGGTCACGTTTGGCGGAAAAATCAAAAGATCTGGCCCGTGATACAGCTGTGGTTGCATACTTTAAAAATATAATTGACGGTATAAATCGTGATATGTCATCTCATGAAAAAATATACAATTTTTATTTGCTCGAAAATGAATTTACAACAGATAATGAGGAATTAACGCCTACTCAAAAACTATGCAGAAGCGTTATTGAGCATCGGTATCATAGAGAAATTGAAGATATGTATCGCGTAAACTAATTATTCCGAGTCGGTTTTGACGAAGCGCAAGATTGCAAGTGCAATAATCGCTATGACAATAGAAAATATGAAGCTCGTTTTGAACCCGAACGCCTGCCAAAGAATACCCGCTATAAGTGAAGAAGGAAGCGACACTATGCCGGTAATGAAAGATGTTGTGCCAAGTGCCGTGGCGCGATGTTCTTCCTTCGTAATATTTCCAATAATTGCACGCGAAATTGGTTCGTATGCGCCGATAAATAAACCGTACAAAATAAACGTAAACGGCACAAGTAAATTGGCCCACGGTAAAATAAAGCAGAGTGCTGTGCCAATCCAAAGAAGATATGATACCGTCAGGATATTTTTGCTACCTCGTTTATCGCCCAGCTTTCCGAACGAGTATGAGGTAATTGCCGCGACTGAAGTAAATAGCAAGTAAAGAATAGGTAGTGATGTTTCCTTATAGCCCAATTCGCCCGCACCCAGCAGTAGAAATGAAAAACTAAACGTACTCGTGCCGATTAGACCAAGTGAGGTCAAATATAATAGAAAATTTTTGTCGAAAGATTTAAAGCTCGGTAACGCTAGTTTTTTGACCGGTGTTGTTGTGTTTCGCTCCTTAATAAAAAATAAAATAAGTAATGCCGCAAGAATAGACGGTATAACAGAAATAAAAATAATACTTCGGATTGGAAATGCTATGTGCAGTAAATAAAGTGACGCAAGAATTCCCAGTACGGCACCCGCACGGTCAAATGCCCGAATGAATCCAAAAGCTTCTCCCCGTTCTTTTGCCGGAAATATTTCCGTTATAATTGCGTCTCGCGGTGCGTCGCGCATTTTACCCATACGGTCTAATATTTTTGACGGCACCAGCAAAAGCGGTACAGTCGAAATAAAATAGCCTAATTTGCCGATTGCCGCAAAAAAATAGCCCGCCCAAATGAATATTTTACGTTTTTTAATTGCGTCAGAAATGTATCCGGAAGCAAATTGAGAGAAATAAACCGCAGCATTTCCGATTCCATCAATAAGTCCGAGAAATGCCGCATCAGCCCCGATAACCTTGGTAACAAAAATTGGCCAAATCGGTTGCAACATATCTGAGCCGAGATCGTTCAGAAATGATGACGCGGAAAATACAAATAGCGTTTTCTTTGATTTTTTATCTCCGTGTATCGGCTGATTGGGTATTTCCTCGCTGGCATGTTCAAAAGACATTTGATAATTATATCACAGGCCAAATAGTCTGTATTTATTTAAGCGCGAATGCTTTTAACGATATATTTAATGTTATTGATACGAATATGTAATAATTCGCGTGCGGTCAAGGTTTATATGTATCGACATGGTTTGTGAGGCGTAGTTTTGAGGGCATCAAAACTGTATTATATAGAAAATACCCCCACCTTTTCAGGTGGGGGTATTTTGGTACAAATATTGAAGGGATTGTTACAAATTATTTTTGCGCCAATTCAATCACTGCTTGAGGACTGTTTAAATATGAATAGTATGCATTGTCTTTTTCGGCCTTATAGTTTTCGTTGGGCGTAATGACTTTTCCTGTTTCCGGTTCAATCCAGATTGCTACCCATGCATGACCCTCGCCGTTTCTTTTGCCGACAACCACTTCACTTGCAACTCCGCGTGCTATAAGTTCCTTTTTTAACTCAACACTGAAGTTTTTGCAGTCATAAACACCAAGGCGGTATTCGTTTGTTGTTGCAATGTGGCTTAATACTGAAGCAAGGCTATTTTGATTAGAAGGGAATGTCATTTTGAATGAAACCATGCCAATAAAGGCTATAAGTATGGCTGCGGTAAGTATGAAGAGGTAATCAATATAATTATTTTTCATAGTGTTATTATACACCTATTGATACATTCTGTCAAGTACCATTGCACAGACTAACCGCGTATCATATAGCTATGGGAATAATCATTATCGGCTATATTTTAAGCGCTCTTTTCTTCGTTTTGTCCTGTTTTGTGTTTGTACCCCTGGTGCCGATAATTCCGCTGATGTTCATTTGTGCGACGGCGTTTGCGTTGGCGGATAGGTTCATTCATGTTACGCCTCTCGAGCTTATGGCTCTGTCTTTATTGTTTGTGATTTCCATTATTGTTGACTATTCGTCAGGAATTGTTGGTGCGCGTGTCGGTGGGGCGTTACGATATTCAATTTTGTTTGGTATTGCGGGTTTCGTGCTGGGTTTTTTGTTGCTACCGCCGTTGGGAGGCTTTCTCGGGCTATTTTTTGGTATTCTATTTTCAGAGTACGTAACTCATAATAACGGCGGAAGAGCTTTAAAAGCTGCCGGAGGATCCTTGATTGGAATTGTGGGAGGTCTTGTTATAAATACCATTATAGCATTTACGTTTTCAACACTTTTTCTAATCTTTTTGTTTTAGAAATATTGTTCTATTTTACTGCACTATTATAATCAAAATGCCTTTGACCTTTTGGCGGTAAAGTGATAGTCTTTTTGCTGGTTTGTTCATTGGTTAACTCAACTGAAAGGAATATAGTGAAAGAAATAATTAGTCTGAAGGATAAGTTTAAATTGGTATTGCTGTTTGGACCACCCGGAAGTGGAAAGGGAAAACTAGCTACAGAACTTGGCAAAAATGCATTGTTTGGTCTTATAACGATGGGAGACGAAGTACGATTGATCGCACAATCTAGGTCGGCACGCGGTGTAGAAGTGCTGTCTCGTATGAAGTGGGGTGAATTTGTATCGGATACGCTTATATTTGATATTCTGGAACGAAAAATACCCGAAATGGTAGGCAAGGGTTATCCGTATATAGTGGTAGACGGATTTCCACGAACGCTACCTCAGGCTGAAAAATTCGTCCAAGAAAAGATTAATATTAAGGTGTTTCATATTGATTTACATCATGAAGAGTGCAAAAAGAGAATCCTTTCTTCAAGTGACCGGGGAAATAGACCAGACGACACATTAGCCACTATAGAACACCGGTATCAATTGTATTTAAAAGAAACTATTCCGGCGTTGGAATATATTTCAGAGAAACAACATCCCGAAACGATTGTGTGGATCAATGGGAATTATACTCCGGAAGCAAAAACCGCAAAGGTGATACAAGCGCTTGAAATAGAATGTAATTCAGTACTGAAAACTAAGGCCGCCTAGGAAATATATTTTCAGAAAAAAACAATAATCCCCATGCGAAAGCTGGGGATTTTTATATATAGTTTATCGATACTTTAATGTTCTGTTTACTTCCAACATGGTCAAGGATTCATTAAAATATCCTTTCTACATTTCTTGGATGTGCGGAAAATTATGCGTAAACGGGTGCTTTTTTAATGTGAGCGATTATTTCGTTTTCATCATTTGTAATTCGATAGAGGTCTATATCCGGTGCGCTAATCGTTCCTGTTTTTTCAAGTAGAATAGTCTGCATATATACGTCTAGTGGTTTCCAAAAATCTTCGCCGACGCAAAATACCGGCACCTTTCTTATTTTTTCTGTTTGAATTAATGTTACAATTTCAAAAAACTCATTGAGCGTGCCGTATCCGCCCGGAAAGAATATGTATGCTTCAGCATTGAACGATAGTGCCATCTTTCTACTGAAGAAATAGCTAAACTCAACTGAAGCCGTTGTGTATTGATTTTTTTGCTGTTCGTTTGGCAAAAGAATATTTAGTCCTATCGACTGTCCGCCCGCTTCAAATGCCCCGCGATTCGCGGCTTCCATTATTCCGCCGCCACCTCCGGTAAATACGGAGTATTGTAATTCATCAACTATTTTTTTACCCAAAACGCGAGCCTTGTCATAATACTTATTACCTTCGGTAAATCGCGCAGAACCCATAAAGGTAACAGATTTCGGATATTGACGTATAAATTCAAATGCCTGTCTAAATTCCTTATCTATTCGCTCTACACGCGCGCGTATAATAAGTTCGCGTTCTTCTTCGGTTAAACCATTGACCATTTCGGCTGTTGCTTGTGAGGGTAAATCTTTCATACGTTTATTATAATAAATACTATAATACCATATTGAAATACAAGTTGTCCCTATGTTCATAACATAATCTCATGCTATGATGGTAATCGAATCAAATTTTATTATATGAAAAAATATAATCAACAAGAAAGTATTGCGGTTGTCGTGTCAATTGTTGTCGTGCTCATATTCTTCGTTTTGGGATGGATAAATTACAACGGTGGTTCTGATACGAAAAAAGCTTCGATAACAGATACCGCAGCTGAAAATACTGCTTCTGTTGATCAGGCTATTACTAACGGCGAGATAACCAAAGAAAAAACAATGTCATCATCAACTGTAACTAGCCTTGTAATCGAAGATTTGAAGCTTGGTGATGGTGTGGCGGCAAAATCCGGTGATTTGGTGTCTGTTAATTACCTAGGAAAGCTTACTGACGGCAAAATATTCGATACGTCTTACCAGCGAAATGAGCCGTTTACATTTTCACTTGGTAAAGGACGTGTAATTAAGGGCTGGGATCAAGGTATTGTGGGCATGAAGGTTGGAGGAAAGAGAAGATTGACCATTCCTCCGGATCTTGGATATGGGGCAGACGGATACCCGCCGGTTATTCCGAAGAGCGCTGTTCTTATTTTTGAGGTTGAATTACTTAGTACAAAAAGCGAATAATTGTAGTTTTGATGCATAAAAAGTGGCGCGAAAGGCATAAGGTTGCCCTTCGCGCCACTTTTGCTATGCTGTCATATATATGGAACACCCAATTCGGTTTGTGATTGAAAAGAAGCTCGATGGAGCCCTTGGCCGCGCCGGTAGGATTCAAACGCCACACGGAGATATACTTACGCCGGCTTTTGTTGTGGTGGGTACAAAAGCAACCATAAAATCACTAACACCGGAGCAGGTAAGTGATCTAAATGCCCAGGTTGTATTGGCAAATAATTACCATTTGTATCTTCAGCCGGGATTTGAGCGCATCAAAAAAGCGGGGGGTTTGGGGAAATTTATGAATTGGAATAAGCCAACAATGACAGATTCCGGCGGATTCCAGGTATTCTCTCTTGGAGTAGCATATGGGAAAAAGGTATCAAAAATGGCTTCAAATATAGATACTGAAAATATAATTCAAAAAGATAATGATACTATTTCTTCTGAATCGGCCGGTTCTTTGGCGAAAATTGATGAAGACGGTGTTACGTTCAAATCCGTAATAGATGGAAGTTCTCATCGCTTTTCGCCGGAACGCGCCATTGAAATCGAACACGCTATTGGTGCGGATATCATTTTCGCCTTCGATGAGTGCACTTCACCGTTATCTCCTTATAATTATCAGGTAGAAGCTATGGATCGGACTCATCGATGGGCAAAAAGGTGCCTCGATTTCCATAATTCAAGCGTCAATTCGAACACTCAGGGTTTGTTTGGAATAGTGCAGGGAGGTCGTTTTGAGGATTTACGTAAAAAAAGCGCTAAAATTATAGGGGAAATGGATTTTGCCGGTTTTGGAATAGGGGGGTCGTTTGATAAAAATGATATGAATACGGCCGTAAGGTGGGTTAATGAGATTTTACCCGAGAATAAACCCCGTCATTTACTTGGTATCGGTGAGCCAAGAGATATATTTGGAGGTGTTGAAAATGGTTGCGATACATTTGATTGTGTGGCTCCAACACGACAAGCAAGAAACGGGGCTCTGTATACAAAAGAGGGAAGAATAAATATTAGAAATGCTCAATTTGCCGATGATTTTACTCCAATTGAAATAGATTGTCAGTGTTATACATGTACAAATTATACTAAAGCCTATATTGCGCATTTATTTCGGGCAGATGAGCTATTTGCAAATACGCTAGCGTCAATTCATAACTTGTATTTCATTGTAGGGCTTGTCGAAAATATAAGAAAATCAATACTAGACGGTACATTCGCTATATATAAAAGAAACTTTTTGGCGTCATATTATAAATAGATAGCTAGTATTGCAAGGACGGTAATTGCTGAATATAATTCACAAAAATTGAATTGTGCCCGCTATTAGCAATGCGTGTGGTGCTAATAAATGGGTTTTTCCCACGTATGTGATCGATTGCAATTCAAAAAATATGTAGCTTGTATATAAGTAAAAAGTTTTTAAATATGGGTGTAATTGCCATGTTTGATGTCAAAAAGCAAAAATATATGAAAGACTAATTGCAAATTCGTCGTATTTTTTCAGCCGAGATTTGTTGATTTATAAGCATAAAATATCTCGGCTAGCCGAGATTTCAAATTAATACTTGAAATTGAAATTGATTGGGTATACTTTTTATTACATAATTTGTAAGTTGATCGTGGTAAGTCTAAACGCTAATTTCTTTACATAAAATACGATAACCATCAGAGTTTGGAATATTAGAAATATCACGACTACCGATGACAGATATTCTCTAAAAAGATTCATTCTTAGGTACCTCACTTTTTCTAAATATATGCTTCAAATCGGCGAGTAGAGGGATATATTTATCACGTAGTTATTAAATACATTAAGCCCAATTTTAACCAAGGGTTGTGTTGAAAATATATTTATGATAATTGGTACCTAAATTTAGTATTAGAGTGGCTAGGTTAAAATTTAAGCTAATGAAGGCTGTATTGGATTGATTATTAATTAATTGTACGTTAGTTTGGAATCTCAAAATCTCTACAATGAGGGTGAACCGCTATAAACAAGTTTCTATGATGAAATCGTTAATATACGGCTTGAATAATGAGGTTTTTTGATTAATTCTGATATTTTTGACATTAACACATTTTAACAAGCGTGTCATATTTTTTAATCGATTCTTCGTCAACTAAAACTATTACTTGTTGACGGTTTGGCTGATATTTAGTTATCACAATCCTGTATGTATAAAGTACATCTATACACCTCATGTCCGTAGCGGACGTGGAGTCTCAAACTTTAATAGCCGGTGAATTCGTCCAGTGGAAGTTAGAATATTTCAGGAGGATTTCTGTAAAATGTTAAACTATTCTGACATAATTTTACTAAAGATATATTTACTATTAAAGGATAGAAAATGATTCAAAAATGTGATAAAACAGAGTACACGTCTAGCCGAGATTTCCAATAAACAGGCTCTGAATATTAATCTCGGCTAGACGAGATATCGTTTGTATATTTTTTAAAACTGAACGTATTTTAGGGTCATTTCTTGCTTAAGAATGTTTTAAAATAGGATTTATAGTATTTGTCAATCTGTAAGTACTCAATGATAGAGCCATTTTTTTGAATATTTAATCAGTGAATACAAAATTGATGGTTGTCCACAGATTTTCCTAATTTACGGCCATAATCATGAGCAATATCAATTATAATATCCCCATGACGGACAGTGTGTAAGTGGAGGAGTATTGTTCTTATGAATCCAGGCCTAATAATCGAAGATAAAAAATACATTTCGTCGAAGATGGCCTCTGAGAAGAGCGGCTATGCTGCTGATTATGTCGGTCAGTTGTGTCGTGGTGGAAAACTCAAAGCAAAAATGGTTGGCCGTACATGGTATGTTTTAGAAGAAGACTTGGATCAATACCTAAAAGTCGGAATTCCTGAGACATGTAATGTTATCGTTTCGAAGGCAACTGCGACATCCGGAATCAGTACAAAAACTGCAAATATTTTAAAATCAGTTTCAGAGAAGACGATTGTCAACACTCTTGACAAGAAACATGTTTCAAAGTCAAAAAATACCGTATGGTACAGTGGCAAAAATACCGCAATTTTTTCAAGTGCATTATTTCTCATATCGATAGTTTTTTTTGCAAGCAATGCATTTGCTCGTATTGGTTTTGTTTCGGTGGTAGGCCGTATTGCTTCAGTTTTTGAAATATTCGAGAAAACGGCACTTAATAGCGCTAGTATGAATGATTATTCGGGCAATTCTTCTCTTGCTTCTGCTATATTTGAGTCAAATAACTCAACATTTTTAGGTAAAACAGCTCTTTTTGTTTATAACGGCATTAATCGAGTTCTTGGTATTGGTGAAAAGGAAATTCCTACCGAGAATACATACACCGTTGCTCCCAAATATGCTCTAAATACTTCAAATAATGGCTTAGTTTCTGCGCAAATTCCTGTAGCTACTAGTACAAGAAGGGCGGTAGCTGTTATTGGTTCATCCGGAGCAACATTTTCTTCAATTTCAAATTCTAGTGCTTTAATGGGTAATGCTCCTGTATTTAATAAAAATACGAGTGTTACAGGCTCAGGAATAGCGGTCAGACAAGTTACTGAAAAAGTTACCGAACGAATAATAGTCGGTGATATTTCAAGACAGGAGGTTGATCTTAAATTACAACAGCTTGGAAATCGATTAAGCCAGCAAATTTACCAAATAAGTAATGCAACCGCTGATAATGCTCGCACAACCGGCTATGTGTATAATGTGGCTGCACAAACGAACAAAATCGATCTTTTAAGCGGAACGAAGATATCAAATGCATATTTTGATAATGGTGCTATCACTAATTCAACGATTTCAGGTTCGTTGCTAACATTTGCAAACGGATTTATTGATACATTAACAACCACCAATCTTACGGGTGTAAATGCTGTAATCATCAATGCCACCAACACTAATTTGACCGTTTCGGGTACAAGTTATCTATCTAATCTTTCTGTCAGCGGAGCTACTTCGACTTTTGCCAACGGTATTTCAATTTCAGATGGTTGTTACGCCATTGGTGGTACATGTATAACGCTATTTTCGACAACTTCGGCTGAATTTTGGGCCAATGGTAGTACCACTATCCCGAAAACCTACACCAACAACGCTTTTATCGGTACTACGAATACGTTTGCGGGGAATGTGGGGATTGGTACAACATCGCCATTTACGACCCTCTCCGTCTCCGGAAATACCTTCATCGGCGGTAACCTCACCGCCACCGGTACTCTAGCAATCACCGGCACCGCCACCTCCACCTTTGCAAACGGAATCAACCTCTCCGCCGGTTGCTTCGCCTTCGGCGGTACGTGTCTCACTCAATTCAGTACTACCTCCGCCGACTTCTGGAAAACACAGAATAATTACTTCAGTACATCATCTTCAGACTTCCTCGCTACCCAGCGTAACTTCTTCAGTACGTCATCAGCCACCTTCTGGGCCAATGCAATCGACGAAGGTATCTTCTTCTCTACAACATCAGCCAACTACCTCCTCGCTGTAACAGACAAGGGTTACTTCTTCTCCACGA
>CAJBMK010000011.1 GCA_903954165.1 uncultured bacterium
CCCTCCCATAATGTTTAAACCCCCTCTCCCATATCTCTTTGCCTCTTGTCCTCAAGCGCAAATCAATTCATCTCCCCTCCCCCCTCCAAACCCCGAAAAAATCCCTCTACCATTACCTCTAATTTTGTTACACCACCAGAGCTCGCCATCATCCAACCAACGTGTCATACTATCTACATTATGAAAAAACGAATTCTACTTAAATTATCCGGAGAGCAATTCGCGGGGAAAAACTCATTCGGTATTGATATGAGTTTCCTCGACGCATTGGCTGGAGAGCTAAAGGAGATGGTGGCTAATAATAAAGTTCAAGTCGTCATTATCGTGGGCGGAGGCAACTTCTTGCGGGGAGCGGTACTTGCCAAAGAAGAACAGCTTATTGAACGCGCTACGGCTGATTATATGGGGATGCTTGCCACTATTATGAACGGGATGGCTCTTGTTGATATTTTGGAAAAACACGGACAACCGGCTCGGCTCCAGACAAGACTTCATATAAATAATGTTGCCGAACCATATATTCGTCGGCGCGCAATTAGACATTTGGAGAAAGGCCGTATTGTTATCGTCGGCGGAGGAACGGGAAATCCGTTTGTAACGACCGATACGGCTGCAGTTTCAACCGCACTTGAGCTAGATTGTGAAATTGTTCTCAAGGCCACCAAGGTCGACGGCGTCTATGACAAAGACCCAATGAAGTATACCGACGCTATAAAATTCGCGCACATCTCATTTATTGACACACTAAAAAACAAAAACATCCAGGTTATGGACAATACGGCACTCTCGCTCGCAATGGATCACAATATTCCGATACGAATTTTCGATTTATTATCGAAGGGAAATATTGAAAAAATTGTAAACGGAGAAGATATCGGCACACTTATTTCCAATTCACAATAAACGCGAATCGATAAAATATTATTTACATAGTATGAAAACAAAAAGCACTCTATAGTGAGTGCTTTTTGTTAGGCGTAACGTCTTTATGTCCCGAAATATCCTTGAGAAAAAAAGATACGGTCCCTTTGCTCTTGGGCACATGTTCGCGACGAACAAAATTAACCGCTTTATGAGCAAGCGAATCGGCTTTTGAACGTACTTTTGTCCACATCCATACTGATGAATGTACGATTTCGTACAAAACTCTATGACCGTTTTCTTTATTAACAAGCCCGATAATCATTTTTAACCGACCGGTTTGTCTGGAGAGATGACGGTCATACTTTTCGGACAATTTTCCGAGCGCAAGCTTCTTACCCGAACGCATCTCAAACAGCTTCACGACAATAACGGAAGCCATACCAACAAAAGATAGTATAAATATTGAAAGTGGAATATACATAATTACTTACCCCCGACGCCGAATCGAATGAAACGAGATACTTCTATCTTTTCACCGAATTTCTGTATTCCGGACTCCACCAATTGACCGATAGTCATATCGGGATTCTTTATAAACGGCTGTTCAAGAAGGATTTTCTCGGCAAAATAGGCATTAAGCTTGCCTTCAAGAATTTTGGCTTTCATGTTCTCCGGCTTTCCAACGACTTCTTTTTCGAACACTTCAGTCGCCTTCACTTTGTCTTCCGGCTTAACATCGTCTTTTTTTAAGAATGCCGGATTTGTGGCGGTAACGTGCATCGCGATATCACGGCACATAGTGACAAAATCTTCATTTTTTGAAACAAAATCCGTCTCACATGACAATTCCACCATTGCGCCAACGGCACCTGCACCATGCACATATGCCTGAATCGTTCCCGCACCGAGCGTACGATCAGCTTTTTTGGCCGCTATATCCGCACCTTTCTTACGGAGTAAAATAACAGCTTTTTCAAAATCTCCGCCCGCTTCTTCCAGTGCTTTTTTGCACTGCATAACGGAAATATTTGTCGCATCGCGCAATTGCTTAATTTGTTCGGTGGTAATCATATGGGTGATTAATAAGAACTAACTAATGATAATGCTATTGTAAAATAAAAAAAACTAATTTCAATAGGGGCTATGCAACCGTCGCAGGTTTGACACTTTTGCCTTCACGATACGCGGTCGCAATTTCTGACAGAATAAGCTTGATTGACGGTATTGACGAATCATTTGCGGGAATTGCGATGTTTACTTCTTTCATATCATTATCAGAACCCGAAAGAGAAACAACAGGAATGCCGGCTTTCTTTGCTTCCGCAACGGCAATTTTTTCTCGTCTTGAATCAATGACAAATAATGCCTTTGGTAGTTCTTTCATTGCCAAAATACCGGAGAAGTGTTCCTCAAGTTTTGCGATTTCACGATCGATAACCAAACGCTCTTTCTTTGTATATTTTGAAAGTTCCCCTTTTTCACGCTTTGATACAAAATCAAGATACTTTTCAACGCGAGCACGAATGTTTGTAAAATTTGTGATAGTACCGCCGATCCAGCGACCGAACACGTACGGCATATTCAAGGCTGAAGCAACCTCCTTGACCGCTGCGCGAGCTTCATTCTTACCGCCGACAAAAAGAATAGTTTTGCCTTCAGTACCATACTTACGAATAAATTCCTTTGCTTTTGCAAGCTCGGTTAATGTTTTCTGTAAATCAAAAATTTCAACTTTGTTCTTTATACCATAAATAAACGGTGCGGCGGACGGATGTCGGCGCGAACGGGTAAACGCAAAATGCGCTCCTGCATTATAGAGAGTCTCGAGCATCGGGCTATTTACCGTCATTTCTTTTTTCGTTTCCATTCAGTTTAACTAAAGTTTATAAAATAATTGATTTTCTTCTAATAATCTGGGCTATTCCCCGCGTTTCAGGACGAACCGTCGGTTTACAAATCGCCTAAATATGGGGTGAGTCTAACAAATTAATGTCAAAATTGCAACCGACAGACGTTTTGTAATGAAGAAAATGGCTCATTATCTACCGTGCACCAAAATACAGCTCTAATCATCACTATCTTCGTCGCTTGAAAATTCCTTTCCGCTTTTCTCCGCAGTATTAAGCGCTTCAATTATTTGACCGATACCCCCGTCAAATATCCGCTCGATTGCATGCCACGACTCCTTTATTCGGTGATCCGTCACCCGATCCTGAAGAACATTATACGTTCTAATTTTTTCCGAACGATCCCCGGTCCCCACCTGGCTCTTCCGGTTCGCTGAATGCTTCTTGGCTTCCTCTTCTTCTTTAATTGCCAAAAGTTTTGCGGACAAAATAATCATCGCTTTTTCTCTGTTTGCCTTCTGACTCCGCTCGGATGTACAACGAACACTTAATCCGCTCGGTTTATGAATGAGTCTTACGGCCGTCTCAACCTTGTTAACATTTTGCCCTCCCGCACCGCCTGACCGCGAAAATTCCATATCCAAATCGGCCGGGTTTATCTCGAGCGTAACTTTTTTGCGAATCGGCAAAATAGCAACCGATGCGGTCGATGTATGAACGCGACCCGATTTTTCGGTTGGCGGAACGCGTTGAATTCGATGAACCCCGGTTTCAAATCGCAACGCTTCGTACACACCCTTTCCCTTTATTTCAAAAGACGCTTCCTTGTATCCTTTGAGAGAGCTTCGTGACTCGTCGACAACAGAAAACTGCCATCCTTGAAGAATCGCATACCTATGATACATTTCCGCCAACACTTCGGCAAAAAGAGCCGCCTCTTCCCCGCCGGCTCCGGCCCTAACTTCAAGAATAATTTCATTAGCAAATTGGTTTTCTTCCTCGCCGTCCGACATAACGCTTCGCATTTGTTTTTCGAGCGTCACCATTTGTTCCTTGATTCCCGACAGTTCTTCGTTTGCAATTTCAGCCATAGAAGGATCCTTTGCGACCAACTCCAAAAGTTCAGCTTCCTGACGCATCAAACCCGCATACGTTTCGGCAAGGTATGCTGTTCTATGATCTTTTTTAAAAATGTCTAAATCATTCATGATATTTTTCAATTACCGCTCCAGTCCCAAACAAAAACACTTACAATCAAAAGCAAAAAGATTACATATCTGTCTTGCTTTTGATTGTAAGTGTAATGTGCGAGTGACCGACTCTTATTTCTTCTTTGATGCTGCTTTTGCGTCTGTGGTTGTTTTTTTCTCAGTTGCGCGGACCATACGTGCCTTGAAGCGTTCAACGCGACCGGCGGTGTCAATAACCTTATCGGCTCCGGTATAAAACGGATGACATGCGCTGCAGATTTCAACGTGAATTTTTTCTTTTGTAGAGCCAACAACCATAACATTACCGCATGCGCAGGTAACTTCGGCCTTATCAAAATATGTTGGGTGGGTTTCCTTTTTCATAGTCGATATACTATATCAGAATAGGTGGAAATTGCAACAATACGGCGGAATTATGATAAAAACGCATTTCGGCCGTTTATCTCGCTCAAGCCGACAAATATGATGCTATTTTGAAATAATATTAATTTGGCGCTGAAATTTGTCGGCAAGATCCATAACATCATCTCCATAAAAGGCATACGCTTTTTTCTTCGCGTTTGCACATCCGGCCAAATAGCATAACGCGGCCGTCCGCTCGGCGGAACGAGTTCCTTTTGCCGCGCCATTATCCTTGAGCAATAGCGCCGATGCGGTAAAAGCATCACGAGGATTCCACGGATCCGGCACTACCGCACCTGTAACTTCAGTAATGCGTTTTTCGTACATAATCCATGTTGACGGTATAAACTGGGCCGGCCCCATCGCTCCTCCGTACCCATACCACGGTTTTTTCGATACCGGCAATGTGTCGGGATTCCGGCCTAAACGTTTGGCAATATCGAGAAACGGAACCGTATCCCGGGGAGCTTTCATATCGACCCGCCAATTCCCCGTTCCCACATTTTCTCCAAGATTGCTTTCCTCGGCAACAATTCCCAAAATAAACGCGGGGCGCACGCCGGTCTTTTTGCCGATAAATGACGCGTATTCATATGCTTTCTCAAAAGGAATTGCCACCGATCCGCGCATGCCGAACAATTCGGTTCTGATGTTTTCGGCGTTCATTTCGCCCGCCACAATTATCTTCTGATACTCGCCCTCAATGCCTTTTGAAATATTCAAAATCTGTTTCTTTGTCCCCTCCTGTTGTTCTACTTTTTTCTGCTCAAGCAGTTGAATTGATTTTAAATCCTGTTCTTCCTGGCGTTTATCTTCAAGCGCGAGTTTAGCGCCTTCATTTACTTTTTTATCATTTTCGATCATCACAAACGAATCCTGAAGTTTCAATCTGACTTCATCATACATATCTATTTTTTCAAAAAATGAAGCGATGGTATCCCCGGCAAGGACAACCTCGGCAAGCGAAGTTTCATTCGAACGATTCGTTTCCCGAAGAATCTGCGCCAACGAATCCTTTTCACGGTCTATTTTTTCGGTCAATTTAGAAATAATCTTTTCTTTCGTCTTAATTTCCTCCGTAATCAGATTAATGCGAATTGCCCCGGCCTTGATTGAATCCTTTGCTTTTTTTATTTCCGCATTCAAAATACTAATGTCTCGTTCGAGTGTTGCAGATTTTTTCTTTTGCCCGCTCAAATTACTCCGATGGGCGTCAATTTGTTTTTCCAAATCCGCCAATTCTTTTTCAAGCTGTACCCGACGAGCCGCGGCAATATTCGTAGTCTGCGAAAAAACACCATGCGGAAAAACGCACATCAACACCAAAAAACCGACCGCGTAGGGAATTAAGCGCTTCCAATACTTAGACATACGAAATCCAGTATACTACAAACACTGAGAGTATAAAACCGCCAGTTTTTCGCATTACGCGCCGGCGGTTGTCCCAAAGACTTCATATTCGATACTACCACGCTTCTTTTTATACTATTTTCATATTTCGGACTATAGGGCAGTGAAACCGCTTCACCCCGCAATATATAAGAGCCGTCCTGTAAAAATATATTAGCCATAAAAGAAAAAAGAGCCGATACAAGCTCTTTTTTCTTTTTCGGTTTGGTAAACCTACACCGTTATCTTGTAATAGAATCGATTAAAATAATGTGTGGAAGAAATTACCGATTGCGCCAAAAATTCCACCCATGAACCCTCTCGACATTGCCGGCGTATTGCTTGTCGAAGCTTCCGCTGATTTTACCGTTCCCTGATCAATAACAGATGATGCGGTAATTGACGTGCCGTTAATTGTTCCCTGAATAAGAACACTGTCTCCCACCGCAATACCTGAGATTGTCGAGTCTACACCGCCTTTTTTCACCTTGGCGCCGGAAGCATCAATTGTGTATGCGATATTACTTTTATTGGTTATTTTGAATGTTGTACCGCTAATGCTCGTTATCGTTCCGCCGATTACCGGCTGTCCATTCCCGTCTATAATATCGTTCATTCCCGACTGATTGCGTCCTTTCAAAGCGCCGTCATGAATCACAGTCGCCGTAATAGATGTTCCGCTTACCGCGCCCTGCACCACAACATTGTCTCCGACCGCTATGCTTGAAATTGTTGATGTTGCCCGGTTTTTCAACACAGTCGCATTACTCATGGCTACCATATATGTCGTAACCGGAGTAGCGTCGCCGGGACGAATTTTGGACGTCATAGTCATTGTTGAACCGTTTATCGAAACCACTGTTCCCGGAGTACCCGGTAATGCGCCGAGACCTCTTCCTTCACCGTTATTATTTCCCATCATTCCTTGTCCGCGACCTTCACCATTATTTCCCATCATTCCTTGTCCGCGACCACTGACAATTCCGTCCCGAATAACCGTTGCTGAAACCGATGTGCCGTTTATCGTACCTTCAGCCATTATCGTATCTCCGACAGCTATATTAGCGATGGATGAAATCTCTCCCTGTTTCTTCACGGTAGCCTTTGACGCATCGATTGTATAAACAGTATTCGTCCTCGTATCAGTCACCGTAAGCGAAATTCCACTCACTTTTGTGACTGTTCCGAATACGCCCGGAGCGCGTTTCATCATCTGTCCCCGAACCGCTTCCTGCGGAACAATAGTGTCCGCAAAAGAAGTACCGCTCATTAAAAGCGCGCCCGCAACCATTGACCCGACTGAAATCTTTACTAATTTATTTTTCATATTTTTTACTAATTTTCTAATAATCCGAGGTCTATCGCACACAGCTCTTCTTTGTCGAAAGAAACCGTATCCTGATGTGTTCCTCGACTATTAGTACAGTATGTCCGGCATATTTATTTCATTATCGGTACGCCGGCAAATTTTCATTACAATAAATTTGTAAAATAACCATACAAAATAACACATAATGGAATCAATACCCGCCGTCAATAATCACCGTCGGCCTATTGATTCCACTCCAACATCATATTTCGGCGCATTTTCGGCATATGAGACGCACGCATTGTGCTTGACCCAAATTCGCTATTAATTTCCCGAATGCCGAGAGCTTGAACCGTACCGCTACTAAAATCACCAAGTACAACAACCGCATCACCTTCCGAAAGCTCCGTCCCAAACGGGAAGCGTGTTTTCGGAGAAATGGTCACTTTCACTTTTACATTATTTCTATCTTCAATAAAAAATCCGTTCTTAAACGTTTCAGAAATTACCCCGACAAATGTATTTCTCGGCGGAGGTGCACCATATCCGCGATAAAATCCGCCCATAACCGGTAATTTGTCTTCATATGCAGCTCTGAAAAATTCCCGATGAAACGGCGCGGCAAAAGCTCCTCCAATCCCCATCAGTAAAACTATTCCAAGAAGGGTATATACAATCGGCCGGCGAGCAGCAAATGAAAAATGGCGAACAAGAATTTCCAACACTAAAATAAATAATATGGCCGTAATAACCAACGTCCACGGCAACGACACAAAGAGCTCACTCCAACCGCGCGAACCAAACATAGGTACAAACCAAATCCCACTTTCCCAAAGAACAGAAATAACGAAACTGATAACATACACAATAGCCAGCGACACCATGATTATTCCAAGTATGAAAAGCACTGTCTGCAACACAAAATACCACTTTGGACGCATCGAAACCGTGCCGTCTTTAATGGCTTGAAATATGTTTTTCTTTATTTCATTATTATGTTCGTTTTCCATAGGATTGCTGATCTAACTCTTGAATAATATTTTTTAGTATGGCTTTGCCTCTGTTAATTCTAACGCCAACCGTTGATGTGGGGATTTCAAGAATTCCGGCAATTTCCTTGTAATCCATTTCTTCATAATAATACAAGACGAGCGGTTCGCGATATTTCGGACTCAGAGTACCGATACTTTTGTCCATCATGTGTTTCAACTCTTTTTTGTGCGCATCGCTGTCAGCCGTTTCTTCCGCAACTGGGTGAGGAAAAAGTAAATCAAAATCAAACGGAAATAATTTGTCGGAAAGTTTCTTCTTAAGCCCGTTCACAAATTCGTTATGGGCAATGCGATATATCCACGGTGAAAATCTTCGCTCGGCATTAAAACTTTTTATGTTTGTATATGCTTTAATAAAAACATCCTGAACCAAATCACTAATATCTTCCCTATCCGAAACGAATTTTCTCGCATACCGTTTTATTTTACTTTCGTACCTATCAACAAGCACGCCAAAAGCCTCCGTATCGCCCTGTTGGACCATAATAGAAATTTCTTCATCCGTCTTTCCTTTATCTTTCATTCGTAATTGCGTTCATACAAATAAACCGATACATTCATCATTTAACAACATTTTTTCGTCTCTCGCAACAAACCCGTTCGGGCCGTCACATTAACTTCCCTACACCTGCTATTACAAAAAAATATGCGAAATATTTCATACATGATGAATTTCGCGCCAATAATCGTAGTTACACAACATATAACATACTAAGTAAATAATTACGCTTTTGTAATTAAAAAAACGCACCGCCATTTTTTATTTTGGCTATGCGTTTTATGTCTCGTGAGACGATTCTACTTAACATGAACTCTGTGCGGCGCGCCGACGACTTGCCATGGCACTTTGGGTACACACAATTCCCCGAAGTACACCGAGATAATGTATCTGACACACCTCATCATGGGTGAGAGGCAGCTTTTTTCCCAGCATTTTATTTATTAGTCCGTCAACACGCTGTTCGCTATCTTTCGGAAGACAGTCTGTGCCTTCCAAAATCTCCTGAATGAGCGCATGAATGAAACCTTCCATATCCGCGCTCTGCACTTCATCCTTAATCGTCGCAAGAATTTTATCAATATTTTTTTTCATTCAACTACTTGTTTTCCGGGGGTTCTATCCACCATTAAACCTATACTGTTTACCGAGTATGTCAATCAATAAAAAAACTCGCAACCATATTTCAGATTGCGAGGGTAAATTTTGAAAGTTTCGAGCCTAGACTCCGGTTTCTTTCGACCGAGTGGATGAACCACTATTATTTACTCTTTCCAGCCTCTTCGAAAAGCGTGTAAGTGTCGTAGCAACCGCCACAGACAAGTACACCATTATTGATACTAAAGCAGCCCGCTTTTCGACTATTCATGGCAATGACGACCCTATTCAGATCCACGCCATTATCCACGAAAATCTTGCTGGCCAATTCGAGGTCGGACCTTCTCTGATTCATGTTCTCACAACAGTCGGTATAATATCGACCAAGCTGTTGTTGAACTTCCTGAAGCAGTTGGAGTCCAGGTTCTGTCTTCAATTCGTCAATCAGAGCCTGCTCGACTGATAACCTTTTCATTGACGCAAAATACTGGCTGATCTTGTTATTCGTATTCATATATTTTCCTTTTTTGTTAAATCTAGCTCTCAAAAGGCAAAATTTTACCTTTTCGGAGCTAGATTTAACTGCTCTCAATGACCTTGACCCTCTTTAAAGAGTATAGCACAGTGTGTCCTACTTGTCAATACATTGACGGTTTCGTCAAATA
>CAJBMK010000012.1 GCA_903954165.1 uncultured bacterium
ATTGATTCGGGAGAGACAGTTGAATAAGGCGTTTGGCGGCGGGAAGAAAATTTTTTGCATTGCGTTGAACGCAATAACGCGGGAAGCTCAAAATTCTCTTTTGAAAATATTTGAAGAACCGACTGAGGGTACACATTTTTTCCTCGTTGTACCGCGAGTTAGTATTTTATTACCGACATTGCGGTCGCGCATTATTATATTGGAGAATAAGAATAATTACACGCATGAGGGAATCGGAAAAGGTTTTCTCTCCGCTACTGTTCCGGAGCGTTTGAAAATGGTGACAAAATGGACGACAGAAATTAAAGATGGAAAAAAGGTGAAGGAGGATGCCATTATGATTTTGAATGAAATTGAGACGGTGCTACATGGTAGTCTCGCGGAGTCGAAATCCAAAAATGAAACGGCTTCCGCTTTGAGCGAGTTGGTTATGTGCGCATCATATGCTCGTGATACGTCCGCTTCTATAAAGATGATTTTCGAGCATTTGGCCCTTATTTTGCCAAACATACGGTCATAAATACATACATGGGTAGTACTCGCATTATGCTCAATTTCGCCCCACCCCACTTGGTAGCCACATGCCTACTGCTCACTGTCTCTCAATCATAGTTTCCTCACTATCGCGAGGTTGAACCTCGCGATAGTGGCTATGAATAAGGGCAAAAATGGTAAGTCAAATATATTTGAAAGTGTGGGTTGTATGCGGTTTTGTTTTTGCGGTTGGTTATATTATTACAATCGCACGGACGAGATAGTGTTACTGGATGAGCTTCTAAAATAGTGATATAATGAGAAAGTAGAATTGTATTATTGGATTAGATAAATTTGTATGGCTTATAATTTCAATGCTTTTAAGGATGAATCAAAAAATATTGAGGAATGGCTCCGAAAGGAATACGACGGCATTAGAACGTCTCGGGCAACGCCTGCTGTTTTGGATACCGTGTCTGTAGAATCATACGGCGCTCGTATGCCGATTAAGCAAGTGGCAACCATAAACGTAGAGGGACCGCGAACTATTCGTATCGTTCCGTTTGACGCGTCTCAGGTAAAGGCGGTGGAAAAGGCGATTATTGTTTCAAATTTGGGATTGTCTGTCGGTGTTGATGACAAAGGTGTCCGTGTTTCATTTCCTGAATTAACCGCTGAAAGACGCGAACAGCTTATTAAATTAGCAAAAGAAAGACTGGAACATTCCCGCGTCTCAGTTCGCAAGGTACGCGATACGAGCATAAAGGATATTGAAGCAAAGGAAAAAGAAGGAGGAATGGGTGAAGATGAAAAGAAGCGAATCAAGACTGAATTGCAAAAAATGGTGGACGCCTTAAACCAGAAGCTTCTGGAGTCATTTGAAAAGAAAGAAACAGAAATAATGAGTTAACATATTACAAAGAACCGCCGGAATTTATTCCGGCGGTTTTGTAATTATTATTTGCTTACAATAATATTACCACCGTAATTCGATAATTCACATACGTTTATTGCTTTCGAGTTGATCCCTTTCCCCCCCCGTCATTGCGAGGACGCCTCGTCCGTGGCAATCCAGGATTCGGTAATCGGGATTCAAAACAGCGGAAGGAATTACAACACCATGGACTGGATTGCCACGGGCAAAACGCCCTCGCAATGACGGGAGTGGGAGAGGGAATTA
>CAJBMK010000013.1 GCA_903954165.1 uncultured bacterium
GCCCTTTGCACCTTGTACAACTTCGAAAGTGACCTTATCGCCAACTTTCAATTCCTCAAATGAAACACCGTTCAATTCCTTCGAATGGAAGAAAAGATCTTTCGTCTCGCCATCGCGAGAGATAAATCCAAATCCTCTGTCCGTAAGAGTTTTAATTACTCCGTTCATTACGATTGTATTATTTTAAAATAAAAATACCTAAAACTCGACTTTGTTTTCGTATCTAACCTACCCGACTATTATATAGCATAAAAAGAAATCGCGCAAGGTGCATAACGTCAAAAAGAGCAAATTATCGTTAAAATCGATAAAATACCCCATATTTGAGCCACTCTTTATAAGATGCGTTATTCACAGATGTCCTATTTAGACCATATTTACCGTCTTTAGTGGCATCTCCGTATATATTGTATCAAATGCATCAACCGCTCACTTATTACATTTCAGATACTTATGGGTTAATACCAACACATCGTGCGTACGTAGTAATCCCTCCCGAACATCCGCCGCCTGTCGTTCCTATACATTCCCAACCATTTTCTGTCGGTCGACCGCCATATGCGGAAGAATCATTACTATTCGTTGCATCAACGCACCAACAGCCGCCCGAAACCATAGTGGAATTAACGGGACAATCTGCGGTATAAGAACCGGCCTTTGTTATCGTTTTGTAATTACCAACAGTACCTCCACCGGCAGTTTTTGACCCGCCGCAGAATTTTTCCATTTTATTCAACGTATAGTACAAAGTACTTCCCGCATAATAATTTTTCTTCTCAACCGATTTAATATAAGAAGTCACGTTTGAATGAGAAACATAAATGAGCAATTTCGGATGAACGGCATTTGCGTAAAATATTGTCAGCGGACCGGGATAAACCGACGTATCAATTATTGCCGAAAGCTGACTGGTGTTAATAGTAAATCGGTATTGGCACTTCTGATCGTAATCACTCGTATCAGTAAGCGGAACATCTTCCCATATACTACCGCCGAAAGTATTTCCAGAACCCCCGCCCGCCAGTGCTTGCCATGTCGCATTTCCCAAAGTATCACTCGTCAAAACGTACCCGTCTTTTGCGCCATTTTGTACCTGCAACGTATTTGTTATTGTAAGTCCGGAAATACCCAATCCGCCAAAAAAGCCGTTACCGATAACATCAAGCGAGTAACCGGCCGTCGGTAAAGCAATTTTTCCGATAGCAATCGCACCTAATTTTGACTGCGAACTATCGCTGATATTTATTGGTTCAGACGTATTACACCCCGCTGGTCCGCATGCCGGCTCTTTCCATGTACCGGTTGCGGAAGCCGATATGGCAAACGCTCCAAGCAAAAGACCCGCAAAAACCGCGACTTGATAAACTGTAGTTGAAAATCCTTTCATAAAACTATTATATTAACCGAATAAAAATCTAATATGTATCACGTAACGCGTCACCGGCTCTATTCAAACGATTCGCCATTTCGGTTTTTTGTTTATCGGAAATAGTAACCGACGCACGGGAGAGCGTGTTCGCCATATTCAGTTTCGCTTTTGGGGATAATGTTAATTGAGAGTATTTTAGACGAGCAATACTTTCTGCAGTATTGAGGTCATGACTATTCGTAGCTGAATTACCCGTCTCTAACACGCCGTTCTTATTTGAAACAACAAGCCAGGCAATAGAAATGATAATTAACATGACGATAACCGCCGCATAAATATTTTTATGATTTACATCTTTGACGCCAAAAAATGTTGCCGAATAATTATGATTTGATTTTACCATCTTGATGCAATTATAGCATTTATAGGAACAATACCGCCAAAGGCTATAGTGTGGATAAAATAATTTACACCAGCATATTTCTCTATCCGTCCGTCACACATATCTATATACGCTTTAAGATTATACTAATCAAAATATGTTCTAACAAATATACGTATTTACATACTATTCTTTACAATATTTTTTGTAATGGTTTCAGTTCGAATCGTCATACACTTCAATGTATCCCGAAAACAGAAGGTTTTAGCCCGATTGACAAGTATCTACTCCTTTGTTACCCTGAAAATATGCATATACATGCAAACATCACGAATAGCTGGTCACGTCCGCAGAAGTTTTCTTGCGGCTATATTACCATGCTCGCCGTCTCAAACAACGGACTTATGTCCGGTCGTGATGTTTCATATACACATCTCGCTTAATCTCCAACAAGCGTCTTGAAAAATCCCGACTGAACGAAAGTCGGGATTTTTTATCCCCCGTTCAGGACAGGAGAACATTGAAAATTAAATACAAAGGAGAGAGAAATGCAAAGTACAATCACTCGGCAGTATTACAAGCTGTCATGCTTATTCAACGCGGGCGGTATGTCAATCATCAGTGCGATATACGTCACCTTTTTGATTAGCAACGGCCTCAATTTGCTTGAGGTAAATATAGTAAACGCCGCTTATTTCATCACCCTTTTTGTCTTCGAAATTCCAACGGGGGCGTTCGCCGACATATTCGGGAGAAAGAAATCATTCATCATTGCCTGCACACTTATGTGCGTTAGCATGTTTGTGTACGGCTGTTCTAGCACTTTTACCGGCTTTATTATTGCCGAAGTGCTCGCCGCGATTGGTTCAACATTCCGAAACGGAGCGTTCCAAGCGTGGTATGTGGATAGCATGGAACATCACGGATACAAAGGTGAATTCACTAAAATATTCGGACGAGAAACCATCATCAGGCAAGTAGGAGGAGGATTTGGAGCCATAATTGGTTCATTTCTAACACTCATCAATCCCGCCTTCCCCTGGTTTTTCGGAGGTATCGTCATGGCAATTACTACCGTGTACGCCCATCACATCATGAGAGAAGATTATTTCATTCGTAGCGAATTTTCATGGAAAAAGGGATTATCATCAATGAAAGAAATTGCTATTTCAAGTTTCCATTATGGAAAGAATCACAAAGCCGTCCAGTTTATTCTTATTGTTACCGGCTTACAAATATATGTGGTGCAACCCATCAATATGTTCTGGCAACCGTTCTTTAACGAACGCGGAGTCAGTACACAGTATCTGGGATTTATATTTGCCGGAATGATGGGATCGCTGGCATTCGGCGGTCACCTTGTGTCAAAAATAGATTGCAAAGGAAAAGAAAAACGTATGATAATTTGGTCTTACATAATTGTCGGTATTATGATTTTAATTGTTTCAACACTATCAAATCTACCGGCAATTATACTTCTCTTTATTCTCCACGAAATACCGCGCGGAGCATGGACTCCTCTTATTGACAGTTATCTGCAAAAGCGAATTCCCTCAGGCGAGCGCGCCACAATATCATCTTTTTGTGCCACTGCTCCTCATATAGGCGGAGCAATCGGACTTGGTGTAAGCGGATTAATCGCACACCATTATGACATTACGACATCATGGATAGTTTCAGGTATTGTTCTTACACTTGGTGCAATCATGGTTGCCAAAAAAAGCAGTAACAACTAAATTGATTCCTATTTAAACGCAACACGGCTTACATTTATATGTAAGCCGTTTTTTTAATGTAAAATATAATATTCCTTTTCCATAGCGAGCGCCCGTTCCATAATATGATCGCCGATTTTTCCCCAGTCAAAATATTGTTTGCAATCAGCCGGATTGATAAGCTCAATTTTCGTAATGTCACCGTCAGGGTCTGAAATAAAATCACCATACGGCTCAACAATACAAAATGAACGGGTATGTCTTATTATCCTATTTCCCTCATGTATATCGATATACCCAATTAGTTCCTGATGTAATACCTTCATATTACTTTCTTCTTTTACCTCTCGTATTACAGCTTCCTCATATGTTTCTCCAGCCTCAATACCTCCTCCTGGTGGAGTCCAATACTTTTTGTCATCGGCATACACCACTACAAATTTACCCTTATAAAAACTATAGGCATGAACCGCCGATAATACTTTTCCATCCAAATCATCATTTGGATTACAATCTTCGCAATAGGTATAATCAAATAACTCACCTAGGTGATTTTTTAATGTTGATTTAATTTGCATACAAAGTATCCGATTATTTTACCTAATAAAAGCTAAAATTCAGCACATATTATTTACGGTGTGAATTCTAACATTCTTTCCGTACGGCATTGGGACTTGGGGATTAGCATGACCAAAGTCCATATTTTGGATGATTGGAGCAGTTTGATTGTACGCACGAAATACTTGGAGAGTTATCTCTCGTTGCTTTCTTCGATATTCCGACTTTTCCCTAACGCTATTTTGTCTATCAAACCCCCAAGACTGTGGCCTTCCGACAATGAGTCCTTTCACACGAGCAAGAATTCCACGTTCACCGAGTGCTCTAAAAATACGAAAAACGAGTTCAGGCGTGGGCATTTCTTCTGAAGTTTCGGTCATTAAAATAATATTCTTGAAATCATTTAGAGTCGGAATTTGAACTCCGTGACGCAATAATTCATCATACGTATAATCCTGGCATACTGTCCATACAGCAAAAGAAAACACCCGCACTGTTACATGCGGATGCAAATACTACACTGAATTTTGCTATGTTTTTATCCCGTAGAACTCTTTAATGCAGAAATCCTCATCCTGTATAAGTTTTAGTCGCAAAGCAACTTCGGGACGGAGCCACATGTAGGCTTTATGTTCCAAAATATTCATTCGAATAAATGGAAGTTTTGGAAGTATTAAATGATAAATCTCGTACACGAAATCATACTCCGTATATCGTACATAGTACTTTCCAAAGAATGATACCTGAAGCTGTTTAATTGTGAGACCTACTTCTTCCTGAATTTCACGCACCAACGCTGCACGTGGTTCCTCGCCGTTATGAACTTTGCCGGCAGGCACACCCCACGTATTTCCCTGCGGTTTATTGTCCTGTCGATGTAATAACAAGATATCGCCGTCATTTTCAATAAAACAACTGACGACAACAAATCGTGATTTAAATCCCGATATTTCACGTTTAGATATCATACTAGATCCTTCCTCTTTTGATTCTTTCGCAACTATACACCATCGCATGAGATATGAAAACTATCGATGCAAAATCAAAGTCAAACTAAAGCAGGTGTTCAAATTTATCCAAATCAGCCTTTTTCTCTTCAGCATCTTTCCCGCGATGAATTGCGTTCCGAAAATATGTTTTGTCTTCTCCCGCATTACGTCCGAAATGCTCCCCAAATATGTACCGTATACTTTCATCGCTACATTCATTCGGTCTCGTTTTATCGCCGGTTATCTTTACCAACTGTTCTACAATATCCGAACCACCGCGCAGTAATATAATTTCCGATGACCCGATATTAAAATGCTTAAGCGTTTCTTCTTCGATACCTTTTGGTAAATCTTTATACATTGTACCAATGACAAAATTATCCGGCAATCGTTTAGTTACCGTTTTGACAATATAGAGACCAGAATCTTCAAGACGTTTTAAAATTTGATCTTTATTTATAAATGCATCCGGCTTAATGACGGCAATCGCCAGGCCACTTTCTACATCGACAGCCACATCGGATGATTCCAATATGTTTTCAGCATGATTTTCTTCTAATTGAAAATGTTCCATATTATTCAAATTTACTAAAAGTAACCGTATGTATATTATCGAAGTCGAAACCGTATTTCTTAAACACAAATCGCGGGTCACCGTCGAAACGATTCTCCCAAATAAATCCAAGTTTTTCGGCTACATCGCGAATAGCGGACACCGATTCCCCTTCAAGTTCAACATAGACGGGAATCTTTGGCCATGTATCTATATCAAGCGTCACGCCGTCTAATACGAATGTGTGGCGATATTTTTCCACTGTCCGATATGCAACAAGACCGAGCGCTTCCACAAAGGCTTTTGCCGCAGATACGTCCGATACTTCAAACTCTATTTCATGAGCCCCATCGATTGTCTTATTTGAATTTTCTTTATATATTAGTTTTATGACTTTTCCGTTATTTCTTATTTTGACAAATTTATTTTCATTTTTCCATCGGTTACCGGTATCATAAAATATTATTTCATCAAGTTTAACGTCACCCTTATCAGTCGCTCCCAAAGAATGAAGAAGCTCGATAATTAATTTCTTATCGATATCGAGAAAGCGTGTTTCGATTTCGGTTTTCATATATTCAGTATAGCAAATGATACGGCTCCATAATAGATAATAAAAAGAGTTAATCGTGAGATTAACTCTTGTAGCAAATAAACATAAACACTGTCTTCCGCTGTCATCGGAATTTTATGCCGTCACACAAATATAGGTATCCTTACATAGTCGGCATAAAGCGTCATCCGGCGGTCGGAAAATGGACATATAGCCCTAAAGTGTATTTTGGAATGTGCTCATTTATTACAATATATAGATTAATACTGTCGTAGAATAATTGCAAGTAAAGTGAATATTATAAAAAAGAGCCGCCACTATTTTGGCGGCTCGAATATTCATGAGTAATATTCACACAAGAATATCAAGAATTTCCATCCAGGAAAATACCCGTTTAATCGGATATTTAACAATTCCCTGATTCCACGGAACATCGTATAAGCACACAGGAATGCCCCAACTTGCGACGTTTACCGCGTACTCTAGAGAATCCTCAATGAAATACTCTATTCCAAAATCGGAACAAAATTCTCCTTTTGTTTTACGAAATAAATCGGTGTGTTGATTTGTAAAATGTACCTTATGTATGACCTGCCCGATATTACAATCAAGCCATTCTTCCGTCATAAGTCGCAGTAATTCCGGTTTCGAAGTGACAATATGTAACTCATATTTACTAGCCAACAAATTTAGAGCTGATCTCACCCCAAGAACCGGCTCTGCATGACGATGTTCCTCCGACTGATAAAACTCATCGATTCGCCGTAACACCTCTTTGCGCGTACATTTCCACAATTCCATCAACTCAAATGACGTAATATCATCTCTTTGGTAATTCGTACCAAATTTTTTGTTATGATACGGCATCAATGTGTTATTAAAATCAAGTACCACATCATCCAAATCAATTCCAATTTTTTTTGTTTTATGATATACCACAAAATATTCCTTTCAAATATCCGATACTCTGAAGATATTATGCACATTTAATACAAGAATACAATTATTACCGTATTCGGGCTTCGAATTGCAAATTGAACCTCTATTATTAACTATTTATCTTTATTTTACCCGTATAAAACAGCCACCCGAACACGGCCAGAATAATGAATCCAAACAGCCACCCATACCCCGCAATTCCGGCTTTTTCCAGGGCGGCAACTTGTGTACTTGATGATGTTATATTGGAGAATACCGAGGTAGACGCAACGGCAGATGTAGCTACAGTTCCAACAGGCACAACAACGCTCAATTTCGACGGAACTTCCTTTTCTGATACTATTTCTTCCGAGATATCTTCCCATACTTTTACCGGTAATGGCGTAATAACGAAATTACTATTTTTACCAAACATGACTTTTTCACCGCCGGCTTCAAACGCAACCGAATTGCCGCCAAATTGAACGGATCCGTTCCCCGCCTTCTTTGCCAAAAAAGTAATCGTACCAAATGGCGCAACTACGGACGTTCCACCGGGATATCCGGCAGTTTTTATTACTATGCCTTTTACATTATCTATAGAATCAAATCCCGGCTGAGTAAGACCCATCCACACACTTCCCAATGTAAAACCGACTACTTCTAAATTTGACGGAGAGAATACCAATTCTATTTTTTCCGCGTAATTAATTATTCCTTGCGGATTAACCGAAACAGCCACATTAAACGTCTGACCCTCAATCACATTAATTATAGCCGGAGATAGCGTAGCGGTAGTCGTTGCTTCGGCCGATACAGCCAACAACATGAGTAGACTTATCGCGAACGCACCCAAAAATATCGTAGGTAATAATTTACTCATTATATTATTTTGTCCAGTAAGCCATTAATAACACAAAATCTAAAATATCAACTTTGCCGTCCTGATTAAAGTCCGCACTATTACCTAAACCACCTTTCCCCCACTGTGCCATCAGAGTTACAAATTCACTACATGTCAGTCTGAATTTATGCTTAATTGACCCCGTATTTCCATCCACATTTTTCCAATATGATTTTCCCCTTTTCCGTCAACGCCATCATCCCAAAAGCCGTCACCGGGAGGATACGTCACAATGTGCTTCACAATTTTCATGTTACCCGTATTAATATGGGCTTTCCGCACCTCTTCATGTTGCTGTGCCTTTGCCAGCATAAGCATTTTCATAATACCAACTTTATATTGAGCATCTTTAAACTCAGGAACTTGGAGATGTTTATAGGTTGTAGAAATTTCCCAAGCTTTTACAGGACTTATGGCTTTGCGAATTTCTTCCCGAATTTTCTTATCGGTATACCGAAGACATTGATACACGTGTTCAACAGTCGGATAAACGATACCGTCAATTGTAATAGCGTGAGCGGTATACGGTGAAAAATATATATAAAAGATTTCTATTGGGAGTATTTTAACCATGTTATTTGTTTAAGCCCGTAAGTACCTCAAAATCTTTTTTTAGGTTATCAATATTGTGCGGATTATAGACGGCAACACAAGGATGATAGAGAGTCACAATAGAAATGTCCCCGTACGACGCTTTGGCTTTATATGCCTTACCGTGAGCGCGACTAATTGGTTCCAATTGAGAATCTAGAACGAATTTTTTCATAATATATCCCATTGCGTACCGTCCAAGAGATACAATAACCTTGGGTCGCATAATTTCGATTTGCCGATCAAGGAACGGTCCGTATATTTTTATTTCTTTTGGAAGAGGGTCTCGGTTTTCCGGCGGGCGGTCTTTTACAATATTTGTTATATATATTGATGTTCGCGGAATTCCAACGTGCGCCAATAATGTATCCAACACTTTTCCCGCCGCACCGCAGAACGGCCGCCCGGTTTTCGCTTCATTTCTTCCCGGCGCTTCACCCACGAACATAATACGCGCATTACAATCACCCTCCCCAACGACGGGAAAATACTTATTCTTTATTCTATACTCATATAACGGCGATTCTGATAGAAGATTAATTTCATCTCCTACTTGTCTCATTTTCCTATTTTTTACATGAATTGGCGCGCGTCTTGGGTTTTTCATTACACGTATTATTATAAATCTCGAAATAAATGCTATAGTATTCGAACGTGCATTACTTGTGAATTCATTTTTTATACTATCACACATAAATATCTAAACTCAAGCACTCGACGCGATTAAACCGATTTTGTAAAAAACAATCGGAACATTCAAACCAAAGAGGGTTTCATATTTTAAAAAATCATGTATAATATATAGTATGAACGAACAAGAGTCATTTAAAAACAGGCGTAGATACGAACGTATCCCCTGTAGCCTAAGCGTATTATTAGAAGGTAAAGACGAAACACTAAATGGAGAATCTGTCGATATTAGCGAACGAGGCATCAGACTAATAGTCGATAAGATGCCAAAAATTAATTCTCGATTTACACTAACGTTTCGGTCGGACGAAGACCTCAAGGACACAACTATAAAAGCAAACCTATTGTGGGTTCGTACAGAAGTAAGCGGGGACAAATTTATGAGCGGGTTCTTTTTTCCGAAAATTTCAAAGTCAGACAGCAACAAGTTATTAAAATTTTTACGCAAGCATATCGAAATACTCGGCCTTGATAAATAGCATCATTTTAAGTAAAATTCGCAGTTTTTAGACAACTCACCGCACTATCGCAAACTTTTATATTTCGTTTAGCGTTTTGATACCCAAGCGTCGCAGATAAATTTTTTTGCACTATTTAGATTAAAACATATTATTACAATTAGCAGGTTTTACATAAAATTTTTATTAACACACTTTGTGAACAATAATCCATTATGAAAGACTCTAAACCAATTTTGAACAGACGACACTACGAACGTATTCCGTGTCATTTTGCTATAGTTCTTAATGGAATTGACGAAACCATTCATGCTGAAAGTGTGGATATTAGCGAGCATGGGATCAGACTTCTCATGGAAAAGGTTCCACAGCAGAATTCTCAATTCAATCTTACTTTTTCGAAAGACAGTGAATTGTGTGATTTACACATAATCGCTAATTTAGTGTGGATTCGAAAGAATGGCGACACATCAAAATACACAAGCGGATTTTTTTTCCGCTCATTAACAAAAACCGAACGTGACGCAATTTATAAAGCGGTCAGTAAATACGATCTGGAACACACCAAACTATCCGTTTTCACAAATTTATTTTCTCGTTTTTTTGGCTTCCGTATAACCACATATTTTAAAAGAATGGTGCCATTATTTAACCCGCAATAATCCGATATTTTACGGTAGTGATTATAACCACAGGAACAAAACAAAAGTGCGTGACCGAGGCGTCAAACGCATTAAACGACTTATTTAATAAACAGAAATCACGGGGCTTTTTATTTTTGGTATCCGGCGGATCATCGCTTTCATTACTTGAATATTTAAATCCGTCATATTTCGGCCCACACAGCACCGTATGCGTTTTAGATGAACGTTATTCGGATGATCCGAGCGTGAGCAACATGCAACAGCTTGAAATTACGCCATTTTTCACTACCGCAAAACGAAACAGGGCTCATTTTATCGATACAAAATCAAACCCGCACGAATCAATTCATTCTGTTTCCGACCGCTTTGAACACGAATTACGAACGTGGGTCGCGGATATTAACGGAACAATAATTGCAAGTGTCAGCATCGGACAAGACGCACACACGTCCGGCATTATGCCCTTTCCCGACGATCATTTGTTTTTTGACGCGACTTTCAATAATAACAATCGCTGGGTTTCATCCTATGACGCCGGACATAGAAATAAATTTAGACATCGTATCACCACGACAATTCCATTTTTGCGATTAATCGACCACGCAATCATATACACACAAGGCGAGGACAAGCGATTCGCTCTTAATAAAATACTTTCAGCCGAAGGAACGCTTTACGAAAGTCCGGGCAGAATTTGGAGAGAAATACAAAACGCCCATATATACACCGACATATCGGGAATTAAATATATATAATATAAATTGAATTCACCGTCACCGTTTTTTTCGACGATACAGCACACGTTTCATTGATTCATCCTAAGCACTCATTTCATTTTTATAAACATAAAACCCCGCACAATATAATTGTGCGGGGTTAAAGAAACTCTACTCAACGGCCGTTATTTTTTTAACGGTGACTTTTTTTTACTATATTCCAGCGCAATAGCCTGATGCGCTATAGCATTGATATGTTTTAATTCATCAATGTAGATAGTGTTCTCCAACAAAAGATACAAAGTATTCGCATCGAAGCCGGCAACATATTCCTCTACAAGCTTTTTAACCTCAGGCGCCTTAACGGGGTCACGAAGGTCTTTTGGTTTGAAGTATCGCTTTACTTCAGCGTCCAAACGACCGCATGCCGCCTTGGCAATATCCGACTCCTTCATCATTCCTTTTATATCTTTCAAAACCTCAGGATTATTACCAGCCATGTACTCCCGACTAATTGACCGTACGGCCTCTAGTTCCGTCCAATTCATTTCTTTTGCTTTTTTCATATTCTTTACCGATTCCCTTCATGTGGATGTTCACTTTATCCCATAAGACCATAACACATAATAAACTTATTATCAATAGCTCACTACCCGATTATCCCGCACATTCCATTCCACTATTAGTAGCCACATCAAACAAGGAATTTTGCTTTTTATATGCACCCAAACGATTATTTTTCCGCGAGGATACGCAATAAGCATAAAACTGCGTTCGCATTATTTCACCGTGCTTTTAACATGCCCGCGTCACTTAATTTAAAATACTATTATAATTTTAAAATGCCCGCGTATCCGAAAATCAATTAGCCATTCGTGATAATATAATATAAAATGAATATCGCATGACGTTCAGAAATATATATATTTACATTGGTATCTTTCTTTCGTTTACTTTTATTGTAACCATAATCCCCAACACGCTCCATGCTCTCACGACGCAGGAGCGCGCCACACTAATGGCACAACTTGCGGATGTGCAGGCGGAACAAGTGAAAGCACAAAAAGACCTTGCAAGCGCTCAATCAAAATCCTCTTCTTTACAGCGGGATATTACTATTCTTGCAACAAACATAAAAATCGAACAACTCAACATTCAGGCCAAAACGCTGTTAATACAAACATTGGGAGACAATATTACCGAAAAACAAATTGAGATACGAAATCTCGATGCAAAAATAGCTCAAAATAAAATAAATATGGCGGATATTTTTCGACAACTTGAATTGCTCGGCAATGACTCTATGGTTGAAACATTGCTTTCATCCCAAACATTATCGCAATCTTTAGATGAAATCATTACGCTGGAAATGCTACACAAAAGCATTTACAATCTTTCAACGCAACTTGCTATATACGAGGCATCGAGCACGGCTCAAAAAAACACTCTCGTCTCGAAACAAAATTCGGCAATAGACGCCCGCTACGCAATACAGCAGGAACAAAAGAAAATCCAAGCAAACCAAACACAGCAGAAAAAATTATTATCAATCAGCAAAACAAATGAAAAAGCTTACACGGCACTCATTGCTCAAAAAAAGAAGGAGGTTGACGCAATAAATGCCAAACTATTTTCTCTTGCCGGCGGATCAAGCCCTATTCCGTTTAGTCAGGCGTACCAATACGCGCTTGCAGCTCAGAAAAAAACTGGTATTGATCCCGCTTTTCTTCTTGCGGTTCTCACTCAAGAATCAAATCTTGGCTCAAATCAGGGAACCTGTTATTTGACGGATCCGAATACCGGCGCAGGCCAAAGCATCAAATCGGGAAGAATATTTACGAATGTTATGAGTCCGACGCGTGACGTACCGCCTTTTATTAAAATTACCACCGCCATGAATGCGGACCCGCTTCATACTATTGTATCGTGCCCACAATCTGTCGGCTGGGGCGGAGCAATGGGACCGGCGCAATTTATTGCTTCCACGTGGATGCTTTTTTCTTCAAGAATCGGCTCCGCTCTCGGTTTTTCAGGCATGGCTAATCCTTGGAATCCGCAACACGCGTTTATGGCATCCGCGCTTTATCTTACCGACCTTGGTGCAAACAAAGGCGGATATACGGCAAAAAGTAATGCGGCGTGCCGATACTATTCGGGAAGCAACTGCAGTAAATCAAAACTCGTTGCGAGCTACGGAAGCAGTGTCATGACGCTCGCCAACACAATACAGACGACTGAAATTGACAAAATTCTTGGATTATAAAATATTTCTATTTTACATGCATTCAATAACTCGTTTTGCTACAAAACGGTTTTTAAAATACATACTCGGACAACGTTAAGACAGAGCCATATTCACTAATAAGCTTGCGACCATACTATATATTTTCACACTCAATCATAAAAAAGGACTCGCACAAATGCGAGCCTTTACTGTTTCACTTTAAAATAACTTCACACGTATCGCCGCCCGTTCGGAGGCAATTACATTCTCTTTCATACGTTCAACATTGAAACATAAGGGAAAGTTTCCCCGGTCAACAAGTTGCGCCGTACATACTTCAATCGGCAACGTCAGAAGCATTGCGCAATACGGCCAATTATCAAACGAATAAAATCGTTTTAGATTCGTGTTCGAATTCATAACATCCTGTATGCCGGAGTGATAATCCGCAACAATCATGTTTTGCGAATCACCCGCATATTGTATCGCTTCAGCCACGGACTGCACGACAACATGTTCGGCGCTCAATAACTCACCGAGCTTGGAGCCAATCCATGTAGACGCATCGCACGTGGCGTTCTCGATAGTGCATTTTATTTTAAAAGTGCAATGATCACAGATACAATTGTTAATTACAACTATTTTTTTCACCCGTATTCCGTTTGCGACCTGCAAGGCGAGCCACCGCAAGTTTTGCAAAGCAGTGTGTTTGCTTGTCCACTCTCGTATTTGTTCGGCAAACAAATCATCAAACAATACAAGATTTTTGATGAGTGTACCCGAAAGTTTCAACGAAGTTCCCGTCGCTTTTTCAAAATTCCCCGGTGAACATGTGGAATCTGAAATGATCAAACTAATTTTTCCGTCTTCGATACAATCTAATGCGGAAACAAATTCGCTACTTTTTTCAACAAGGCTTTCCCCCGCAGAAATAGTAAACGAACCGGCAAGTGGTATACCTTCCAATAAACGCGGTATATACGTGTCAAACAGCAAATTTTTTCGATATGCAACAAATATCATACGTCCCTATCCTTCACACAGTGATTCATTTCGCCATGTCTATTTCATAGACTACCACAGCTCTGTTCTTTGTCCATTATTAAACAAATTCGAAACCGAATTTCACTCCAAATACACCTATTCAAAATAACGCCGGGATAACAGGAATCGACATTACGTGAACAAATTAAGGAATCCAGCATGAATAGTACGAATGTGTTCGAAATAATATATTAGAAATCGAACATGACAATCTGTTGCATAATTATGTATATATGGTAGAATATCAACATTATGAAATATAACACGCCCAAAATTCATAGATTCGACACGTCACAAACTGACGCGTATCTATCTTGCCCGCTCGGGTTTTTGTGGCTTGATGTTATAAGTATTTAATTTCTCCAAAATTGAGTATTTGAAACATCGTGCCATGCACGATGTTTTTATTTTGATCTTTGACAATTACATACAAAAAAAGAAAGGACGGTTATGGGAAATATAGTACAGAGTATTGGAGAAACGCGAAATCCGCTTTTCTACCTTTTCGGAAAAACGTGGCGCTATTCGTCGGGAAACCATAAGAATGTTGTCATTTATTGGTCAATGTTTATCATTGCCAATACCTTTGACATGATTCTTCATCCGTTACTCCTGGCACGGGTTATGGACACAATTCAAAAAGAAGGCGTCGTCAGCGGCAATATTATTTACATTTGCACGCTACTGTTGCTAACGCTCGTTATTGACGTATGCTTCTGGTTATTTCACGGACCGGCTCGAGTCATTGAACGCTTAAACGCTTTCAAGGCAAAAGCCGGCTACAAGAAATACCTGCTTAAAGGGGTTATGGCATTGCCTTTAGATTGGCATTCAGACCATCATTCCGGTGACACAATCGATAAAATTGAAAAAGGAACACTTGCGCTTCATAATTTTTCAACCGAATCGTTTCTGGTCATTCAATCAATTGTCCAACTCATCGTCAGTTATTCCATGCTCACCTATTTTAGTCCCTCGGCCGGAATAATTGTAATTGGAATGATTGGCGTGACTGTCTGGATAACGACTCGCTTTGATAAAGTTATCATTGCTCAATACAAGGAAATTAATAAAGCTGAAAATAAAATCACGGCGAGTGTTTTTGATTCAATCAGTAATATAACGACTGTCATCATTCTGCGCGTTGAACGACTTGTGTTTGAAGCGCTTGGTCAAAAAATAGACAGTCCGTACACGTTGTTTAGAAAAAATTGCATTAACATTGAATTCAAATGGTTTTTGACCAATGTGTGCTGTACAGTAATGACGATTCTCGTTCTGTCGGTATATTTTTTCCTAAACCGCAATTCAGCCAACGGTATTCTCATCGGCAGTGTCTACTTGCTCTTCAGGTATCTCGACAAACTCAGTGAATTATTTTTCCGTTTTTGCGGAATGTACGGCGATATTCTGCAACGTAAAGCCAAGGTTCTAAATTCAGAGGAATTAACCGCCGACTTTAGGGAGGAATATTTCTCGAATCACGTATTGCCAAAAAACTGGCAATCGATTGGGGTTAACGGGCTCTGTTTCTCCTATCACAATGGAGACAACGGCAACCCACACCTCAACAATATTTCTTTTCGAATTAACCGAAAAGAACGCATTGCATTTGTCGGAATTTCCGGCAGCGGCAAAACAACATTACTCAAAGTAATTCGCAGTCTGTACGCTCCCCGCGAAAATAATCTCACCGTGGATGGGACAAAAATTGAACAGGGATTCGACGGTATTTCCAGAGCCATCGCTCTCGTACCGCAGGATCCGGAAATTTTTGCCACAACCATTCGTGAAAATATTACACTTGGCGCTGAGTACGATAACGATATCATCAGAAAATATACCGATATGGCATGCTTCACCGAAGTGGCCGAATCTTTGCCTAAAAAACTCGAATCGGCGATCAATGAACGGGGTGTCAATCTGTCAGGTGGTCAGAAACAACGCCTGGCACTCGCACGAGGCCTTCTTGCGTGCAACGATAAGTCGCTCGTTTTATTGGATGAACCGACATCAAGTATTGACGTCGCCACAGAGATGATTATCTATCAGAATATCTTTCGGGAATTCGAAGATAAATCAATCATATCTTCCATCCACCGCCTGCATCTTCTTCCCTTTTTTGATCACATTTATGTATTTGATCAAGGGCGAATAACTGGCCACGGCACATTAAACGAGCTTCTTTCTTCCTGTAGCGAATTTCAGGAATTATGGAAAAAGTATCGCGAGAATGACGAGTCATCGCACAAACAAGCAAACATGTTGTAATTCTTTTTTAGCATTACACGCAACCCGGCACCGCTTCACGCGTGCCGGGTTTTTTATTGTCACCAACAGACATGCATAATGTATAATAATTTTGTCGTCCAAATTTCTTACCAAACTATCACATCAATTCCAACGTATACACAAGCCAATCACCCATTCCGTTCGCCGGAAATTTGAACAATGCAAAAAATAAATCAAGCCTAATCAGTTTGTTAGCGATCTATTAAATCACCCTCGTGATTTTTTTATTTTTGCGTCGATATTTTGCACGCAACTTTTATCGCATCTAAATCCGAATTCGTAAGTTTAAAATCAGTTCCGCTATTCAGCCGGTACATAATGGATTTACTGTCGTCGTTATGGTCGAGTCCGAGCGCATGCCCGAGTTCATGCGCCAAAACACGAACAAGTTTTACCCTATCGGTGTACTCATAAATATCGATAAAACTCCCCTCTAAACCCGAACGAAAATTTCCTTCCTCGAATTCTTCTCCGCGACTGGCATTGATTGTATTGAACGTATCGGCGGTTATGTTCAACTTTGACGCCATCTGATTCAGTTCAACAACCATGTCGTTTACCGCTTTAATTGTATTATTCAACACATTCCTCATTTCTACGAGATTACGATTTTCTTCGTTCAGAGCGTCTTTCTCCGCATTGAGCCTTAAAACAGTATCCTTGGTAGCACCTCCCCTACTATTCCACAAAGAAACCTCTTTTTGATACGCATCGGCTCTTTCATTAAATATACGAACCGCGTTTTCATACGTACCTTTATCCGAAAGATACGCACCCCTTTTTGTGGTATAGGATGATTTCAAATTTTCATATGCGGATTTTGTCACCTTAATATTCGCGTCAATAACTTTCAATTCAGTGGTAACTTTTTGCCTACGGTCATAGACGAGACTAATTTTTAACCAGCCGTCTTCTTTATATTCAAGCAAATTGATACCGACACTTTTTTCCCATATCTTTTCCGCATCCGCCACCGCCAACAAAAAATCACTCTTTGATAATTTAAATCCCGTATCAAACGTCCCAATCGAATACGTAATAGGCGTCCGACACGGCACATACGTTGCTTTCAAATCCTGAATTATATTTGTAACCGGCACCCGATAAAAATAAAACCACACGCCAATAGCGCAAACCCCAATGAATAATTTGATTATTTTTCGAATCATTACTCTATAGTTTAGCACATGATAATCTTTATCACGCAATCGTACGCGGTGAATTATCCCTCGAAGTGCAACAGCAACGAACACAATCAAAATAAATTATTCGCCACGCAAGGTATATTTTATCTTTAATACCGCAATAATCCACACAAATTATCAATAATTCAAATATATATTTTTACTCTCATACGCCACCACACATTAAGTTCATCTTTGACGGTTGTATTATTCCCCTTTTTAAGGTATTTTATATGGGTTAGTTTACAGCATTGCGGGATCGTCTAATGGTAGGACATCGGCCTTTGAAGCCGAGTATCTTGGTTCGAATCCAAGCCCCGCAGCAAGTAAGCGAAGCGTACTTGATGCGGGGAAGAAGCGTCTGCACGCTTCTGGCTTGGATTCGAAAACCTTCTCCCATATTTTTGAGCGATTCCTATCGTGAAAAAATGGGAAAGGTGTACTGAAGCTGTAAGCTTCGAAAAACGTACTCGCGGTCCAAGCCCCGCAGCAATTCGCGAACAATATTCTGAAAGAATATTGTTGTGTGCGGTTGCTTGCGGGGCTTGGATTCGAAAGACGGAGGCGCGAAGCCAACACTTTTCCTAAAGTGTTGTAGCCGAGTCGGGGTCGAGAGTGCTTAGATTTTTATGAGCAACGCGAAATAAAAAGCTTAGTAACTCGTGACCGCATCCAAGCCCCGCAGCAAGCAAGTGAAGCGCGCTTGACGCGGGGAAGAAGCGTCTGCACGCTTCTGGCTTGGATTCGAAAACCTTCTCTCGTATTTTTGAGCGATTCTTATCGTGAAAAAATGGGAAACCTGTACTGAAGCTGTAAGTTTCGAAAAACGTACTCGCGGTCAAAGCCCCGCGGCCGAACTGCGCCAACGGGCCGAAAAGATGGCACCGAAGGACGCCGCGTCATCCTTGGACGCGC
>CAJBMK010000014.1 GCA_903954165.1 uncultured bacterium
CCGCAACACAAATACC
Organism: uncultured bacterium; assembly: GCA_903954165.1. Lineage (GTDB taxonomy): Bacteria > Patescibacteriota > Minisyncoccia > Phycocordibacterales > CAJBMK01 > CAJBMK01. The sequence continues at coordinate 17 of CAJBMK010000014.1, forward strand.
GCTTACTTTTGCGCTACAAAGAGTAATCTCATGGGAGAGAAGCCGTCTCAATTCATTGTCGGTTGGCTGATTCATAATAGTATGATGTAGATACTACCAGCAAGCGCTAGCATTGTAAAACGGTCCGATCGTGCCAGACCTCGCCTGGACGGCAAGTATGATTAATACACCAGCAAAAAATATTTATATCACACCGCGTTTAAAAATTAGTACCGGAGTCTAAACCTAATCGTCATTTATTAATTACCAAATTTTTGAATATGCATGGAATTCTTGAACGTGAAATACCCCTTTGTCATTTGTCGGTGCATACAGTCCCTCACCAAAATCAAGGGACGAATCACTCAAAAATTGTTCGACCCTTTTCACAAAGCAACCCTTACAAAGAAATGTGGGCTGTGCCGATATTTTTGCAAAAAATGGAGATATAAAATCTTCCTTATTAAAATACGCGACCGTCGCCCGAGAACCGCATATATTGCACATCTTTCCTTCAACGGAATCCAAAATAGCGGAAACAGCATCTTGATCTTCTTTTTTATAATTCCATTCCTTCAACCTGGCAACCGTTGCGTATAAATACGCGTGCGGATACTTTACGAAATCCGGTTCAATAGCCGCCATAGTATATGGAGACGAAACAACGCCCTCTTTCCACCTCTCGATTAAATGATTTTTACACAACGGTACACATTTGTCGTCCTTATCTCTATATTCATCTTCAGTTTCAATACCACAAACAGCGCATATTTTCGGTTTTATAAAAAACCTGACAAGACTAAACAAGACGGTACCTCCCGCTAAAACATAAATACTAATTGTCAGTGCTTCAAAGTCCATTGTTTTTTTTAATAAAAACAATAGATATTTTTCTATACAATCTAACGATTATAAAAATAACGGTAAACCATATCGCAAACGTGGTCATATATCCAACAAATGTTAATTGGGGATATGGAAAAGCAAACAAAGGGCTGAGTTCGTAAAATATTTTATTATCAAACCCTAAAATTCCGACCAGCCACATTATTGGATATCTTGTCAATGCAATAATCGGATACGCAATTGCAAGAAGAAAATAAGCTGCACCAAAGGTCAAAAACACAAAACCAATATACAATACGTTTGAATAGGTTAGTATGGCCGCATAAATTGCCGCAGACCGGGCCGAAGATAATAGATCAACCGATCTTACATCACCCTTCGCCCCCTCCACACCCTGTATTAACTCAATATTTTTCGCAACCTCAGTACTCTTCATCAAATAAATTTCTTTGCTCTTAACAAAATGAAATACCCTCCAAATCGCCGTGAACACTAAAGTTAGTACCACAGCGACAATAGGTGAAATAATAAAAAGCACAACCAAATTTACTGGTGAAAATAGTTGAACATCTGACCGACCATCTCCGATAAATCCCATCAGAAAAACAATAATATAAAGAATCCAAGAAATTACCAATATTTTTTTATTCAAATATTTATTCATTGTTATTTATAATAACACTTTGCAAAAACCTTTCCTAGCTAACGATTTTTTAAATGAAAAATACCTAACCCTATTATCAGGACATTCAAATTACAACACTTTTATAAATTAATGTTGGGGTCTGGGTTAATTCTACCCTGAACTGCAACACCTCCCGAACACCTCACACGGTGTTTTCCAGCGGAGGATTTTGCGCGGACGGTGGTTTATCATAGATAACACCTTCTGCACATCTTCATCTTTAATGGTAGCAAATTTCTCTCCCTTGGGAAAATACCTTCGAATAAGTCCGTTGCTTCTTTCGTTGGTTCCTCTCTCCCAAGAATGATACGGGTGAGCAAAGTATATTTTAAATTTAGTTACGTTCTTCTCTACTTCATTCCACCAGGAAAACTCTGAACCTCGGTCATAGGTTAAGGTTTTTCGGTGAGTTTTGGGGATTTTGGAGAATATTTTTATGGCACTTTCCGAGATGTGCCATGCTAATCCCGTTCCTTTTACTGTGATAAGTTCCCCCAGGAGAAACCGGCTTTTTCTTTCCGCTAGCGTATGAATTCTTCCTTCTTTTAATACAATGGTATCTCCTTCATAATGTCCTATCTTTTCTCGAGACAGTACTTCTTCCGGCCGCTCTTCGATTGAAGGCATAAGTGCTCGATAGGCGACCAAACGAGCTTTCTTTTGGCCATATTTTATTCGTCTTCGCCCTTGATGAGGGAGAAGATGTAGTAAGTCTTTTCGAGAGCGTTTAATCCAAGAATATATTGTTTGGTGACAGATCTTACCTTTAAGTACGGTATTGGCTATTACTTCCGGGGACCAATCACCGTGTAAAGAATCGGTACCGCTTAGATGTTCTTCGATGATTTTCGCTATTGGATAGTTGGTTTCGATTTTCTGTGAACTTCTTTTAGAATTCAACCGCCTTTCTTTTGATTTTTCTTCCGCCACCTTGGCAGAATATCTCCCTCTCGAATCCTTGTTTCTTTCTATCTCTCTTCCGACAGTAAAAAATGGTATACCCGTACTCTCCTCAATGTTCCTGTAGGAATAATGTTCTTGTAACAATGTTTCTATGACAAAACGATCTTCTTGCGTGAGATGCAGAGAAGCTCTATGCTTTGTATACATACTCGTTGGTATTAAATTGGTTGGCTTGTAACACCACCAGTATATACCGACGAGTATGTTCAGTTTAGGGTGTTGCGATTCAAGTTAGAATTAACGCAGACCCCAATTCTTGACCCCAATTCTAATAATTTTATATTAAGGTAGTATAATGCCGTTATGCCTCTTAAGCCACTGTTTTGGGGTACAGAAAGCGCCACCCAAAAAAAGAGAGCCCAAAACCCGAGCTCTCCAAAGCAAGCTACTTAAGACCCCGGCGCACGAACACCCAACTTGTATTACCGAGCCACACGTCTTGGGGTCCGCCCTTATTGCCTCCAAGCCACACTCCATCATCTCCCTCGTATTCGTTATCGTAAGGCGAGACGTAGAAGATATTGAAGACATTCATAACCTTCGAACCATAAAGGTTTCTTAACGCCATGGAACGCATTGCAATGAGGAAAAATGGTTTTTCTTTTTCCACCCGATCCCTATACTGCAAACACAGTTGTGGACCGACTTCGTTTGGGCAGAGCTCAAGACCAAGTTCTTTTGCACGGGCGTAGGTTTTTTTCACCGTTGTACCCTCGTAACCAAAACCCAATTCGGCATTGGTAACTACCACCAACTCCGCTTCGGTTTCTTTTTTAGCCACTTTGAAAGCTAGGTTACCGAGCATTGCGTCCGCACTGTCATCACCCAAATTACCGACAATGATACCCACCTTCTTCAGGGCGATACGGAAGTCGAAGGCGGTTTTAAGACCCGTACCAAGTTTAATTTCCCCCCATATCGGCAGTTCATTTATATTCAGTTTATTTGTATTCATAATTTGTCGTTATTCGCGCACCCCATGGGTGTTTGTTGCTGTCAAAGAACTGTCCGTTTCGCTCTTTTGAGCTCATCGGTCCCGACACACATCGGGAGACGGAACAGAAATGTTCAATTTTTTAAGGTGCGGGACTTGTATAAAAACAAAAAACGGCCCGCGGCCGTTCATCTTGATTCCTCTGCCCGCCTTGAATCTGCGGGTGTTATGTTGTTTAAGTAATCGCTTTTTGTTATATTTTCTCTGCATAATCTTCTGGGATAAAAAGATTAACATATCTATATTTTTTGTCAAGCAGGCAGAGAAAATACTGCTTCTTTAGAAGCCCCCCTACCTCACCCCTCGCTTCGCTCGTTTTCAGAAACCGGCGGTTTCTAACGCTCGTTAATAGGAATAAGACAAACAGAAACCCTAACAATATCTATAAATTAAAATAGAAAATGGGGCCAGCCACCATTTCACCATTAAAAATTTTTACTCCAGTATTTGCTCGATTTATGACATGATATATTTCACCACCCACATCAACTCTTTCTACTCTGGGCATGGTACGATAAATGGTGACTGAAACCATTATCCAATCGAATAACGTGTCAAATCATTAACTTTAAGCTTGGACAGAACAGGGTTTTCAACTTCTCCCATTACTTTAGAAATGGCCACCCCCGGAATTATTTCTTGGGTAAACTTAGTAACACTCGATGGGTCTGTACCAGTAAGCAAAGCGAAGCGGACAACATTTTTTTTGTCAGACGCATTTTCTGTCAGACATGTAATGCAATGCTCAATAACAAACTTTCGAATGCGACCACGGAGCATAACTCCGTGTAGCGTATCTGCATCACTTTCGATTTCGTAAATGTCCCAGATTAATTTCATAGTTATATTCTCCTCGGAGCCCGAACATAGCTCAAACTGGCTGCCGGACTTGGACGCTTTGCTATCTCACTCCTCGCTTTGCTCGTCTTTAGAAACCCTCGGTTTCTAACGCTCGGGGGACTCGCTGACTTCCGACACGGGAAACTCCCGTTTCCCGACCCCTTCCCCGGTTCGATTCCAAGTCCGGCAATATTATAGACGCTGCGCTTATTGCTGCCGGACTTGGAATCGAACCAAAATTTTCGCTTTCAGAGAGCGACGTCCTACCTTTAGACGATCCGGCAATATTTAGTTGGGAACCCACATACCTTACCGTTTTTTGAGGGAATTATCAAGAGGCGGTAAAGAAGACGGTGGGGAGAAAGTGGTCCCCCGGTTTGGACTTCCAAACCGGGGGACTTTTTTTCGTCTTACATCACTTTTTATTTTATTCCTTTTTCTTCTTGTTTATCGTGCTGTTTTCGACGGCGGCTTTTATAAATTCGGTGAACAGAGGGTGCGGGGTTAACGGACGGGCTAGAAACTCAGGGTGAAACTGTGTACCGAGGAAGAACGGGTGAATGACGCGGGGAAGTTCGGCAATTTCCATGAGCACGTTGTCGGGGGATGTTCCGGAAAACACCAATCCGGCTTCTTCAATTTTTGCTACATAGGCCGGATTTACCTCGTAACGATGACGGTGGCGTTCCGTAATCTCATCCGCAAAATACGCTTCGCGAGCAATAGTCTTTTGCTTCAAAACTGCCTTATACGAGCCCAAACGCATCGTTGCACCATACTTACCTTCTTCGAGATTTTTCTTCTGGTCGGGCATAATATCGATAATAGGATAGGGTGTTGCCGGGTCTATCTCGGTCGTATTGGCGTCTTTCAGTCCCAGTATATTACGAGCGTATTCCACCACCATCAATTGCATGCCGTAACAGAGTCCAAAATATGGAATTTTATTCTCGCGAGCATATTGAATGACCTTGAGTTTACCTTCGATTCCCGACTCACCGAACCCTCCGGGAACAATAACGCCGTCGTACTGTTTCAATTCCGAAACAGACTTGGAACCGCTTTCAAAATCTTTGGCGTTGAGCCACACCAGCTTCGGTTTTTTGCCGACTTTATAGGCGGAATATTTTACCGCTTCAATGACCGACACATACGCATCCGACAGAATGAAATCTCCGGTATCAAAATACTTACCAATAATGGCAATATTTACTTCTTCGACAGACGACTTAATACGCGACACAAACGAGCGCCACGGACCCAAACCGTCTTTCTTCACTCGAGTTTTCAGTTTCAACGTCTTCAAGAGCAAATCCCCCATTTTATCCTTTTCAAAATTGAGCGGTACATCATAGACGCTTTCAATATCAGGTGCGGAAATGACATTATCGGCATAGACATTACAGGAAATGGCAATCTTTTCTTTGCGTTTCTGATCAAGCGGAACAGCGCTACGGGCAATAATTATGTCCGGCTGAACACCGTAGGAATTGAGCATGCGAACGGCGGTTTGGGTCGGGCGAGTTTTCATTTCTCCGAGCGTTCCCGGAACAGGTAAATATGACACGATAACAAAAATGACGTCATCCGGATTTTTCAGATTGAGTACGCGGGCAGCTTCAATGAACATAATATTCTGATAGTCCCCGACCGTACCGCCAATTTCGATAATGGACACATCTGATCCGCTCGCTTCGGCCGCTTTCTTGAATCGTCGGGTAATCTCATCAATAATATGAGGCATCGCTTCCACACACTTGCCTTTGTAACCCAAATTCCGTTCTTTCTCAATAACATAACGATACACCATTCCGCTCGTCACATAATCATCCGGTCCCAGCGGTAGTTCCATAAATCGTTCGTAATTACCCATGTCTTGGTCGCACTCAAGTCCCGACGAAAGAACGAAAACTTCCCCGTGTTCGGTCGGATTCATAGTGCCGGCGTCAACATTCAAATACGGGTCAACCTTAACCGCGTTTACCCGGAATCCCCTGCCTTGCAAAATCTTTCCGATAGAAGAAACAGCAATTCCTTTTCCAACCCCCGACATCACACCGCCGATTACAAAAATATATTTATGACTTCCTTTTTTCATCAAGGTTTAATTATTTCCGCTCATAATACCAATTCTCTATAGCGATTGTCTAACTGAAATAATCCGAAATCTGTTGTTTAATAAAAAAACAGCCCCTGAGGGGCGTTTTTTTAGACCGAAAGATATCTCCGAACCGCCAAATAACTTGAAAATGCTCCCAATGCAATACCCGAACCAAAAATAATTAAAAAGAATTGACTGAAGTTCTGGAGATAAAACGCAAACACGTCAAACCCGCCGACTAATTTTACGGAATAAGGACTCAGCCAGTATGTCATCGGATAAAATATTGCCAGTACCAGTACCGCGGCGAAAAATCCGTACAATGTCCCCGAAACCACAAACGGCCACCGAATATGCCTGTTGCTCGCACCGACAAGTTTCATGATGGTGATTTCTTCACGGGAAATATATATTGTCAGGCGAATAGTATTAAACGCAATTATAATGGAAATGAGCGCCAAAATAATACTCAAACCAAAACCAATTTTTTGAACCGTATCAATAATCTGCACCAGACGATTTATCGCCACTTCGGTACGATTAAAATTATCACGGGCGACAATACTTTTGTCGTCTTTGGAAAGAACACTATCGCTACGCAAAAACTTGGCAATAGATTCGTACTGAGACGGATCTTTTGCTTCTATATTCAAAACGGCGCCAAGCGGATTATCTCCAAGTTCCTGAAGAGACTGCAAAATAAGCTGATCATTTTCGTTCTGCTTCTTAAACTGAACCAAACGTTCGTCACGCGATACGTATGTTACTTTTTTGACTTCCGGAAGATCCTCAAGGGATTTCTTTAGAACCTGGATATCGTCCTCGGAAGCGGTTTGAACCAAATCAACATTTATATCCACCTTCTGTTTAATTTGAACGAGTGACGTTTCCAAAGTCGCCAAAAGTATCATAACGGAACCAATCGTAAAAAGAGTTACAAAAACGACTAATATAGAAGAAAGCGACACAAAGCCGTTGCGCCAGAAATTTATAAATCCCGCCCGAAGCACCCGCTTAATTTTTGTCCATAACATATTTTTCTTCATATAATTCAAATTACAACACGTAACGCCCCTCGTGGTCGTCGCGCACGATTTTACCGTTTTCCATAGTAATAACCCGGCGACCGAGCGAATCAATGACGCCTTTATTGTGAGTTGTTAGAATAATGGTTGTACCGAGGTCGTTAATTTTTTTTAATATTTGAACAATTTCATACGTATTGACGGGATCAAGATTTCCCGTCGGCTCATCCGCAATAATGACATCCGGCTGATTGACAATCGCTCGAGCAATGGCCACCCGCTGTTTTTCTCCGCCCGACATTTCGTGCGGAAATTTACCCATCTTGTCCCCAAGATCTACCAACTGCAACACATGCGGAACATCAGCCTGTATATCCTCATCCGGCCGGCCGGCCGCTTCCATCGCAAAAGCAATATTCTCAAACGCCGTTTTATTCGGCAAAAGCTTAAAATCTTGAAAAATGGCGCCGATTTTCCTGCGCATATATACAATCTGGCGCTTGTGCAATGAATGAATATTAACCGATTGAAAAAAAACGGAACCGTTGGTCGGCTTTTCTTCCGCAAGAATCATACGAAGAAGCGTTGTCTTTCCGGCACCTGAATGCCCGACAATAGAAACAAACTCTTTTGGCTTCACGCCGAAAGTTACATCAGACAAAGCGACGGACTTGTCGGAGTAAACTTTTGAAACTTTATCAAAATAAATCATTACAATGCCAAATAAAGATACGCTTTTTACAGCTTACGTTCTATTTTACGCTAAAGCTGAAACGGATACAAGAAAAAAAGTGGAATAAGACTCAACACGTCTAAAATTCGACTGTTGAAATACATAATGTACCGGATTACCACAGGCTCTACGCCCTCGCAAAGACCGAGTAAAAAACGAATTGTCACCACAGACAACTCCCCACCCCCCCCGTCATTACAATAATTCACACACGTTCATTACTTTTTGGATACTCCCGCCCCCTCCGTCATTGCGAGGTACTCCGTGGCAATCCAGGATTCGGAATAGTCGAAAATCGAAACGCCCCCTCCGTCATTGCGAGGTACTCCGTGGCAATCCAGGATTCGGTATCGTCGGGAATCCAAACAGTGAAAGGGAAACAATCACAACGATATAGGCTAAATTCCCGCCTACTCAACACCCGGTGGTCGCTTTGCTTGCAACGGACGAGACTACGAGAAAAGCACGAAACCTTGCGCTTCCTATAGCCGAGACATAATTTTCCTAAAGATTCTTCTCCGCCTCGATAAATATATCAATATCACCTTCCTCAAGTACTTTATCCACCTTGGCTGTTTCCGCGTCTGTACGGTGATCCTTTACCATCTTGTACGGATGAAGAACATACGAACGAATTTGGTTTCCCCATTCAATAGATGTCGTCTTGCTTATATACATTCCTTTTTCTTTGGCGACCCGCTCTTCTTCACGCAGTTTATACAATTTCGCCTGTAAAATGGAAATGGCTTTTTCACGATTCGCGTGCTGGGTACGTTCCCCGTCAATATGAACCGAAAGTTTAGTCGGAACGTGAACAATGCGAACGGCCGTTTCCCGCTTGTTCACATTTTGCCCGCCGGGACCGCTTGACCGGGCGAACGTGATTTCAAGCTCATCCTCCGGAATAGTCATATCTGTTTCCGAATCAAATTTCGGAATAACCTCCACCATTGAAAATGAGGTATGGCGAAGCTGTTTGGCGTTGAATGGAGAAATACGCACAAGCCGATGAACACCGGACTCATTTTTTAGCATTCCATACACGCCTTTTCCGGATACTTCCATAGTCAGATTACGAAAACCGCCGTGGTCATTTTGGTTTTCGTGAAGTAGCCGATATGACCAATTTTTCTTTGTAAAATATTTGATATACATAGAAAAGAGCATGGCCGAAAAATCCTCGGCGTCATCACCGCCGGCACCGGAAAAAATAGTCATAATAGCGTCACCCAAATCATACTTACCAAGACCCGCAATCTCCGCCTTAATTTCGGCAATTTCTTTAATAATTCCCTGAGCTCTGGCTTTATCGCTCCAAAAATCAGCAGAGGACATGGAATCCTCCAGAGTCTGTAAATGAGCTTCTTTTATTTTTTTTGTTTCAATATCCATGAAGCCTAGTGTAACCTGTTAGCTTCAATTAGAAAAGTACCCGCATTATAGTGCGATATAGACTTTTTTGAGCCACCTCCCAGAGTTGAACTGGGGACCTTTGCTTTACGAAAGCACTGCTCTACCAACTGAGCTAAGGTGGCAACTAATTCCGCAACAATATACTTTCACCAACTAACGGGAGCGATTATACGAGCTCGCTAGAACCTACTTTATCAAAAATTCTTAATTTTTGCCATTAAAGGAATGAAGGAAGCCCCGCCTCGGGAGTACCCTCGGCGGACAC
>CAJBMK010000015.1 GCA_903954165.1 uncultured bacterium
ATCGAAACCGCTCCGTCGCCGACAAGACGTTTGAAATCCGTCTTTGACTCAACAGAACCGGACGCAACAATTACCTCAATAAGAGGTGTTCCTTTGGCCAAAAATATCTCCGGAACATCCTCAGGAACTTTTCCTTTTTTAAACGTTTCAACAAAAGCGGATTCGGCCGATATAGCACGGTCCTCACCATGATATATAGCCACAATTTCATGAGCAAGACGTGCTTTTACATCACGAGGATTACGTGTACCTTTTTTCATATCAGACACCAATACAGCGACATCTTCCGCTGAAGAAAACGTACATAATTCAAAATAGTGGCCAATAAGACTGTCCGGAATAGACATTATCTTGCCGAACATATCATTCGGCACATCCGATACTCCCACATAATTTTCCAGAGATTTAGACATTTTTTCCTTTCCGTCGAGCCCAATCAGGATATTTACCGAAAGAACAGCCTGCTCTTCCTGCTTGTTGGCGCGCATAACATCACGGCCAAGCAACATATTGAATGTTTGGTCAGTTCCTCCAATCTCCAAATCACAACCGCCGTACACACGCGCCAAAACCGAAGAATCAATCGCCTGGAGAACAGGATAAAGCATTTCATGCATATAAAGCTCGGTACCGCTCTCGATACGCTCCTTGAACATATCTCGTTCAATCAAACGCGCGTGAGTAATATGTTTCAAACTCCACAAAAAACCGGACACAGTAATAACAGATACATCTTTTTTCATACCGACACTTTGAATCTGCATACGTGTTTTCTCGAACACAGCGGCTTTCCCGACAAATGAATTTGGTTCAAGGGGAATTTCGAGCGGACCCTGCGGTAAATTGGCGGTAATGGATATTTTGTAATCAGCGGGAAGGTTTATATCGGTAACCGAAGTAAACCAGTCTGAATTACGAATCCACGAAAACACCTTTGGATCAATAGAAAGTATCTTAACCGCCTGATCGAGATACGTCTTCAAATTATGCTCTACCGCAGACTGTTCAACCTCGGGACGAACTTTACTCTTCCCTGTCGGATCGCCTATTTGGGCGGTGAAATCACCGATAAGAAAAATTATTTTGCATCCGAAATCTTGAAACTTACGCAGTTTTCGCAGTACCGCCGCATGTCCAAGATGAATATCCGGACGCGTCGGGTCAACGCCAAACTTAATAACAATGTCTTTGTCGTATTCGCCTTTTATCTTTTTTATTAGTTTGTTTTTGAAGATATCTCCCGGGTCAAAAAAATTTCCTATTCCGCGTGATAAAAGTTGTTCAACTTCTTTTATTTCTTTTTGTTCCATATGAGACACTTTATCATATATACATAGAGTTGTCGCCGTGATTCTCCACCATAAACTATACTAAATCGAATATTATTTATTCTTTTTACACATTTCCATCGCGGACGTTTATACACTAGAAGCTTCTGGTAAGTATGTTAGTATGGTCTAATGAAACAAAACGACCAGATAGTGCGCCCCCATTTTACGAAACAAAAAAAGAAAATAGGCCATTATATAAAAGAAATTCTACTTATATGCGTCATTGCATTAACATTAATCGGGAGCGGTGGAATACTGTGGGTTGCAAGTTTTAAAGTCCCCGATTTGGACGCGTTTGAAAAGAGAAAAGTAAGCCAGTCAACAAAAATCTTCGACAAAACAGGTCAAATCCTCCTTTACGATGTTCATGAAAACATTAAACGCACACTTATTTCATCGGATGATATTTCCCCGCAAATCAAAAACGCAACGGTTGCAATTGAAGATAATGAATTCTACCAACATATCGGCATCCGACCGTTATCGATTGTCCGGGCGGTATTGGCAAATCTTCGCGGTACAAGCTACAACCAAGGAGGCTCAACCATCACACAGCAAGTGGTAAAAAACGCCATTTTAACCCAGGACAAAACAATCACCCGTAAATTAAAAGAATGGGTACTCTCGGTTAAACTGGAACAAATAATGGACAAAGACTCCATACTGGCTTTATATCTAAACGAAGCCCCTTACGGAGGAAGTGTGTACGGAATTGAAGAAGCGAGTCAGCTTTTCTTTCACAAAAAAGCATCCGAAGTTGACTTGGCGGAATCGGCCTACTTGGCCGCAATTCCAAATGCGCCTTCACGATACTCGCCGTACGGCGGAAACAAAGCGGGACTGGACGACCGAAAAAATATGGTTCTTCAGAAAATGAGGGATAATAATTTTATTACCGCGGAAGAATACGATACGGCGCTGAAAGAAAAGGTTATCTTTTTTCCACAGCCGGATACCGGCATCAAAGCTCCTCATTTTGTCATGTTTATCAAACAATACCTTGAAGACAAATATGGCTCACAAGCAATCGAAGAGCGTGGTTTTCGCGTTATAACAACACTTGATCATGATCTCCAGAAAAAAGGCGAGGAATTGGCAAAAAAGTACGCACTGGACAATAAAAAAAACTTTAATGCCGAAAATGTTTCCCTTGTCGCAATAGACCCAAAAACCGGAAACATCGAAACGATGATCGGCTCGCGCGATTATTTTGACAAAGAAATCGACGGAAACTTCAACGTCGCGCTTGCCCACAGACAGCCCGGTTCATCATTTAAACCGTTTGTTTACGCAACAGCGTTTAATAAAGGTTATACGCCCGACACAACCTTATTTGACCTTAAAACGGAATTTTCCACACTATGTAACCCGGACGGGACACCCATTCGGCCGGGAAATAACGACAAGTGCTACATGCCCGAAAATTACGACCATGTATATGTCGGGCCAATCTCGCTTCGTAACGCATTAGCTCAATCACGCAATGTACCGGCGATTAAAACATTATACTTAGCCGGAATGAAAGATTCGCTTCGAACGGCAAAAGACTTTGGAATTACAAGCCTTTCGACACCGGGACAGTACGGACTAACGTTAGTACTTGGGGGTGGCGAGGTCTCCCTTCTTGAAATGACGAGCGCATATGGAGTTTTTGCAAATAACGGCAACAGAGTTCCTTATAATGGAGTTCTCCGTATCGAAGATAAAGACGGAAATATTATTGAAAAAAATGAACCAACAGAAACACCAGTGATGTCGGAGCAAACGGTATTACAAATTTCAGACATCCTCACGGATGAAAAAGCTCGTGCACCGGCCTTTGGATCACATTCATTCCTCTATTTTGACAACAGACAAGTCGCGGTCAAAACAGGAACGACAAACGACTACAAAGACGCCTGGATTGTCGGTTACACGCCGTCGCTTTCGGTTGGCGCATGGGCGGGAAACAACAACAACACTTCTATGGAGAAAAAAGTGGCGGGATATATTATCGCCCCTTTTTGGCACGCATTTATGTTAGAAGCGCTCAAAACAGTTCCGGTTGAAACATTCAAAAAACCGGAACCGACACCACTTGCGGTCAAGCCGATACTTCGCGGTTTTTGGCAAGGAAACAATACATACACAATCGATATAATTTCCGGTAAAATTGCCACGGAATTTACTCCCGAGGAATTTCGAAAAGAAAAATCAATTCAAGACGTTCGCTCTATTTTATTCTGGGTCAATAAAGACGACCCAAAAGGAGTCCCTCCGACGGATCCCGCATCAGATTCACAATTTGAGCTTTGGGAATACCCAATCAGGCAATGGGTTATAAAAAACGGAATACAACAGCAAACAAATCTCAGTATACCGACAACAACAGACGATATTCACCGCCCGGATTTGGCTCCAATCATTACCCTAACCTCCCCTCTTCCAAACACAATATACAAACAAAACGATAAAATCGTAATCGCTTTTACCACAAAAAGCACCAGACCAATAAGTAAAGCTGATTATTTTATTAACGGCATGTATTCGGGCTCGCTCAAAACGGCGCCGTTCACCTATGTTGTAGATATTTCTAATACGGAAAATATAAGTCAAAACAACGAAATAAAAGTTGTCGTGTACGATGACTTATTAAACAAAGGAGAAAGTATGACGTCATTTTCCGTCATTCTTCAAAACACAAACTCACTTAACCCTTAAAACCGCGGGTAATCCGGGATACGTACGCAAAAAATCAATCAGCTCTTTTTGATGCAATAAAAGTTCGCTTTTTCCGGCCGGATGAATAGAAATATATACATCACCCTTTTTTATCATAACAGCGGAATCTTCGACAACAATACCGATATTTTTCAACGCCTCTAAAACAGCCTTGCGTAACAGTTGATCCTTCAACCCAACAGAACTGAAGCGAGCGAGATAAAGGCTAATTTGTTGCATAATTACCGATTCATAGGCATTACTAAATAAATAAACGACTGATCACCGATGGGCTTCATAATCATTGGTTTACTTAAACCGTTAAAATTGAGCGATAGACTATCGGTTTCAATAGATTGGAGACAATCTACGATGTACTTGTAATTAAAGTTAACATCGACAGATTCTCCCGTCACAGCAGCATCAATGTGATTAAGGTTCTCCCCAATATCGGCATTTTTTGTTTTTACATAAAATATTTTCGCTTCCGGGTCAGCTTTTATATTCATCTGATTAAATGAATCGGAAAATATATTTGCTAATTTATTGGCGTTGATAATATCCTGTTTCAAAACAACAACCTCTGTTTTAAATTCCTTGGGAATAATTTGTTTATAATCCGGAAAGGTTCCGTCAATCACCCGAGACACCAGGCGAACACCGTCGGCGGACAAAGAAATCTGTGTTTTAGAAAATAAAATCTCAATATCTTCCTTTACATCCTCAAACACACGGACAATCTCCGCCGCATTTTTAAACGGAATAAGGGTCGGCGGAAAACCAACGGACTTTTTTATATGAATTCTTTTTTCCGCCAAACGAAATGAATCAGTGGCGGCAAAAACAAGATAATCACCGTCCTCATAAATATACACGCTCGACAACTCGGGCTTCATACTAGTAACAGCGGAACTGTACCACACCGCTTTTATACCCTTAATCAAGACTTCAGATTGTATGGTGACTTTTTTTTCATTATCAATAACCGGAATAAGCGGGAAGTCATCAAAAGCAACCGTTTTAATAATAGTCTTATTTTTATCAGTGGAAACAGAAAGATTTCCATCAACAAGAGAAAGAGAAATATTTTTGTTTGTATGCACTCCGCCGATAAACGAAGAAAGTATTTGTGCCGACACAGCAGCCGTCCCCTCTTCGTTTATTTTAGCCCCAAGAGTTATTTCTATTCCCAAATCAAGATTTGTCGCTTTTATAACAAGTGACTGTCCCTTTGCCTCCAACAGTAAACAAGAAAGAACGGGTAGAGCAAGATTTCTCCCCGCAATCTTCTCCGCTTTACCCAGTGCTTGTCCTAATTTTTCTTTTACACAGTCTATCTTCATATATCTTAATAAGAAACTATTACTACTATTAATGGTGTGTATAAGTGGAAAACTTAATTATACTAACTATTATAACGCTTGTTTGAATTTTTTTATTGTGTATAAAGTGGATCGTTATGCGTGGTTTGTGAATAAGCGTGACGTATTAATTTTTTTATCCCCAGTAACTTTGTGGTATGTGGTGTTTATGCACAGAGATACACCTTGTTTATCCACATGATTATACACAACCCTAAAGCATCGTTCGTATTTGGTTAATTTCCTGAGAAAGTGCTATGTCGGTCTTTATTTCGTTTTTAATTTTTTCGCAAGAATGAATAACTGTCGTATGGTCTCGTCCTCCTAATTTTTGGCCAATAAGCGGAAAGGATATACTGCAATCTTCCCGAAGAATATACATAACGATTTGGCGCGGTTTTACCACCTCTTTTCTTCGTGTTTTTTCGTAAATACTTGCTTCTTCTATATTGTAGAAATCCGCCACTATTTTTACAATTTCTTTTGCCGAGATGTTTTTTTTTGGCTTACTGCTGTTTTTAATAAGGTTTCTGACTTCGGAAATGTTAAGGTTCCGGCCTTTCAATTGAGTTTGACAGATAAGTGAATTAATTATTCCTTCCAGTTCGCGTATGTTTCCTTCGACGTTTGAGGCGATAAATTCGGTAATTTCCTGGTCAATGATCAATCCGACAGAGCCCGCTTTCGACTTAATAATTGCGGCTCGCGAGTCTTGATCCGGTGGCGGAATATCAACAATCATTCCGGAAGAGAACCGTGATTTGAGCCGGTCTTCAAGGTTCGGAATTAAATTCGGGTGTTTGTCGGATGAAAAAACAATTTGTTTGTTGTTTTCATGTAGTGTGTTGAAAAGGTGAAATAATTCTTCCTGAGTGCTTTCTTTATTGGAGAAGAATTGAATGTAGATC
>CAJBMK010000016.1 GCA_903954165.1 uncultured bacterium
CAGTCCATAGTGTTGTAATTCCTCCCCTCCGTCATTGCGAGGGCGTGGAGCCCGTGGCAATCCAGTCCATACCATTGTAATTCCTCCCCTATCACCGTTTGGATTTCCCGACTATTCTGAATCCTGGATTGCCACGGACGAAGCGTCCTCGCAATGACGGAGCGAGCACGAACACCCCCGAAGGTAATGACATCGATTTTAAGCCCTTATCGCGAGGTTCAACCTCGCGATAAGGGCTTAAACATTGGGTTATTTTACTTTTTGGGCTTTGGGCTACGGTACAATAGGGGGGCTAGAGCAAATTCAAAAAATCCTGCTCGGTCAATACTTTTACTCCGAGTTCTACAGCTGTATCAAACTTAGAACCGGGATCGGTACCGGCCACCACGAAATTCGTCGCCTTGGAAACGGAACCGGTTACGCTACCTCCGCGAGCGCGAATCTTATCCTTGGCTTCATCCCGACTCATTGTATGTAGTGAACCAGTTAGCACCACCGTCTTCCCCGCGAACGGACCGTCTGCGGTAGTCCTGCCGGCGGTTTTTGAAATATGTATGTGACGAAGCAGTCTGTCCACCAGTTTTTTGTTGTGCACATCGCCAAACCAATCCACAACCGCTTGCGCCACCACAGGACCCACTCCGGAAAGTTTCTCCAAATCATCAAACGAGGCCGTGCGTATCGCCTCAATCGTTTTAAAATATTCCGCCACATCAATAGCGGTTTCCTCGCCCACCTGCGGAATAGAAAGTCCGACAATAAACCTGGCCAAAGAAACAGTCCGAGCTTTTTCCACCGAAGCCAAGAGATTATCCACCGACTTTTCGCCAAATCGCGGCAGAGCCAGTAAATCACCGCGCGTTAGAGAAAAAATATCATCAAAGGAAGAAATAAGATTTTCTTTGAGCAGCACATCAATTATTTTCGGCCCGAGCCCATCCATATCAAACGCTTTCTTGGAAACGAAATGGTAAAATTTACGCTTCTGCTGAGCGAACGAATCCTTGGACACACAACGCCACGCGGCTTGGCCGGGAATGCGTTCAATTTTGCCGTCTCCGCCGCAAGCCTCCACCGTCTCGGGAAATTCATATTCTTTTTCTTTACCGATTCGCATTTCTTTTACCACAGAAACAATATCCGGAATAACATCCCCCGCCTTTTGCAAAATGACCGTATCCCCCACGCGAACATCCAATCGTTTAATTTCATCCTCATTATGGAGTGTCGCTCGCGAGACCACCGAACCTGCAACCAAGACCGGACGAAGATGAGCTACCGGCGTCAGCACGCCCGTACGTCCGACCTGAAGGACAATATCCTCGACAACAGTCGTCACCTGTTCGGCTGGAAACTTAAAAGCAATGGCAAAACGCGGCGACTTGCCGGTATAGCCGAGAGCGTCCTGATACTCCCGCTTATTCACCTTAATAACCACGCCGTCGATTAAATAATCCTGTTTCGGCACTTGCTTCTGCCACTTCTTCCAATAGGCAATAACATCAGCCACTGTCGGAGTCAGCGTAAAATGTGGATTGACCTTGAAGCCCAGTTTTTGCAAATATTGTAGCTCCTCTATTTGTGTAGCGGGAATGTCTTTGCCGGCAAGATAGTCCATATCGTAGACAAAGTTATCAAGCTTCCGCTCGGCCATTATTTTAGAATCAAGCTGACGAATAGAACCGGCGGCTGCGTTTCGGGAATTAGCAAACGGTGTCTCTTCGCTTATTTTCCGCTTCTCGTTCAGTTTTTTTAGATTAGATTTTGAAAGCCATGCCTCACCAACAGCAATGGCATCAATGGCTTCGGTCAAACGGAGCGGAACCGCCTCAATCGTCCGGACGTTTTGGGTTACATCCTCGCCCACCTTACCGTCGCCTCGAGTACTGGCCCGAACCAATTCCCCTTTTGTGTATTCCAAAATAATTTTCAGACCGTCAATCTTAAGTTCGCAGACATATTCGGGAGCAATTTCTTTTCCCGTTTCCTGACGCAAGAATTTTCGTACCCGTTCGTCAAAAGCTATAATGTCCTCTTCCGTAAAAGCATCATTCAAAGACCACTGCGGAATGCGGTGTTCAACCTTTACAAACTCCTTAAGCGGCGCCCCCGCCACACGCTGTGTCGGCGAGTCGGGAGTAATAAGCTCGGGATAGCGCGTTTCGAGCGTTACGAGCTCATTTTTGAGCGAATCCAAAGCGGTATCGGACATTTCCTGCGTATCCAAAACATGATAGGCATACCGGTAATGTTCAATCGTCTCACGAAGCTTTTTTGCCCGTTCTTTGATTTCTGTGGGAATTTGTCGACTCATATTAGATGGTTTCAGTATACTTCACCTCAAGCGCCCGTTCAACTCGAAGGATGGAATTCGTCTCAGAAGTGTTATACCCGTAAGACCGAACAGTGATGGTTCGCAAATTTGTCTCATCCTTTTTCTCAATGATAACCGTCGCACTACCTGGAGAAATCCCCCCATTTACAATACCGGAAACGGTCATTTTTGTTTTGTATGCATCTGTACTGCCAAATTCTGACGATAGGCTCGTTAACGTTATTGTTTGTCCGGCGCATGGTGTTGTTACTGTGTTGGGTAAAATCTGATGTGAATACGAAAGAAATACTTCCTTGCCGTCACCGCCATCTCCCTTGTAATCCAAATACAACGCGCACTCAAGGGCGGTGTCGGCGGCGTAGAAAGAATATTGCGCCTCACGGGCTATCGCCGAAAGCATTAATTCTTTTATGGCGATTGTCGCGATTGCCATTCCCATCGTCACCACCAAAGACCCGACAAGCACCGCAAAAAGCAAAGCAAATCCCTTCTCTTTTTTCCTATTCACTTTTAATGAAAAATATTTCATACTTTATTGTTTCCAATTCTTCAAATACTCCGTGACGGAAATGCATTGATTTTTCGCCGCCAAATCATTCCAACAAACTGTAACATTGACGGTTGCTTGGGAAGTACTTTTATCAGTAATTGAAATTTGTCTTCTAAAGATTGATTTTTTTGAAGCATCCACCGGGTCACTAATCTGACACCTTGGGTCTACATTTGTGGAAATATTCGGACAGGCCACATTGGTGGCAATACCGTATAACTCTCCAGAATTATTTGATTGGATACTGCAACCAGACAAAAAACAAACACCATTGGGGTCTAGACCTGTCCAATCTCCACCGGGAGCAAATGCTGCCTGGTCTCGCTCCCACCGTACAAATTCAATCGCCTCCTGAATATAATTAAACGCCTGAATTTGGTTTTGAGAATAGTAGGCGGCCTGCAATCCGTCCTGGGCAACACGCATTGGGTAGATAATGGTGAACATGAGAAAAAGCACGGCAACCAGCGCCTCAATGAGCGTAAATCCTCCGACCACTATTTTCTTTTTATGGGAAAAATTAATCATTATGGTGATGGATCAATCGCTGTCAAATTACTCTTATTAAGCGCGCGCTGAACAACCGCTGTCTGAATATTCAATGTTGATGTAACATCAACGACAGTCACCCGCGCCGATACATTAATTCGAACCATCGGCTGGCTTATATTATACGAGACCATTCCCAATCCATACCCGGTAAAAGTAAGTCCGGTTATATTAATCTCTTTACTTGTAATACAGTTAGTCGCCAAATTATTAGTAAGTGTTTTACTAATACACCCGAGTCCAGATCCATTTCCATCTTCTTTATACGAATAAAAAACAGAATTATTAGTTCTCCTATCCTTAAAACAAATAGTCCCTCCATTTATAGTTATAGTATATTCAATCCCCAACCGAATATCTCGAGACATTTCGTCCATGGCAAAGTTCAGGTTATTGACCGAAGTTTTTATGGCTTGAGTGCGCTTGTTGGCGTCAATGATTTTGAAAAGCGCCGCCGTCGCCGCCAACGCAACAATACTAAAAACCGCAATTGAAACGAGCATTTCAATCAAGGTAACTCCGCGCCGTCGCGATTTATTAGAGTGCTGTTGTGACTGATATTTGTCCATTGTTATAAATATTTACGTACCGCACGTCGGCTGTTTTTGTATTTTCAATTCTTATTATTATCGGAGAAGAAGCCGTGTTATTATCACACAAAAGACTCGGCTCCGGATTCGGACGAGTATATTTTATCTTTGCAGACGAGCAAACACTACTAACACTTCCCTGATAAACCCCAATAGTATAATCGCTCGAAAAAACGTATTCTTTTTCAATTGTTTCGGAACCAACCCCAATTATATATTTCATAGAATATTTAGAATTTCCATTTGTAAAATTCATCGAGTACGACAAATCAGCAACATCACCAGAAGTAACATCACTCAAGGACTTCCCGCTTGCTCCGTAGAGCTGTGCTTGGCGAATTGTCAAAGCCACGTCATACGCAGTGTTGGCCAATCGCATCTGCAAACCGAAACCTTGGTAACCGCTAAGCGATACGACGCTCAAGATTCCGAATATGGCAACCACCACAATAAGTTCGAGCAATGTAAAACCCCGTGTCCGTGTTGTGTGTTTTCGTATGAATTTGTGCAGGATTTCCTTCATAAGTATATCAAATTTCGCACCTTAAAACTCCACCGCTACGGCATAATAGCCAAAAGCGTCCCCAATCCCGTAACGTCCCACTTGAAAAAGTACACCAGCACCAGCCCAAGAATGAGAAACGGGGCGAACGGAATTTCGCTTTTCATTGAAACATGTTTCAGACCAAAATACGCGGGCAAACTTCGTATTGCCTTTGAACAGGCCGTTTTGCCGGCTCCAAGTAAAATTAAACTTATCACGGCTCCAATCCAAAACCCGATAATGATTGCGGAAAGCCCGTAGACCATGCCGAGGAACCACCCGATACCGAGCGCAAGTTTCGCGTCGCCAAAACCTATCCACTTTCCGCCTGAAATAATCCACAGCAAAACGAACGGTGCGGCCAAAATTATTCCCGAAAAGAGATCAAGGACGGACGGCATGATAACCGATGAAACCGCCCCGTTTATCGGCCCGAAGAAAAGCGACACAAAAGAAAGACCGACGAAAGAATACACCCACTCGTCGGGAATTATTTTATGCTTCATATCATAGACTGAAATAGCAATGAGAAAACAAAACGAAATAAGGCGAATGAAAAGCGAGGCAAAAGCCTCCGGCGTCAATCCGACAAAAGTCTCAATCGGCCCGGTTGCATTTGCGATAGTCAAAAGAAACACCGTTCCCGTTATAACCTCAACCAGCGGATATTGCCAGGAAATTTTGGATTTACATTTGGAACATTTTCCCATGAGAAACGCAAAACTAAAGACAGGAAACAATTCGTACCAGTGAAGCTGTTTCCCACACGAGAAACACTGCGACCGCCCGCCAATCGTCTTCCCCGTATTGTGCCGAAGCACCACCACATTAAGAAAACTGCCGATTATCGAGCCGAAGACAAAAATAAATAATGCGAAAAAATAGTTCATAGGATTAATTTATTTGCTGGCAAGAAATAGCGATATTTAATGGAATACCGGAAGTATAATAATTATTTGCGCCAACCGTTCCGGCACAGAGGAAACAGCCGTCGGGACGCTCCCCTGTCCCAACCCCAACCCCA
>CAJBMK010000017.1 GCA_903954165.1 uncultured bacterium
CCCTTAGTATACCCATGCTAAGGGATTTTTTATTGTATTTTTGAAACATGAAGATCAACATGAAGATGAATCTCAAAATGAACTCGCGCTTTGTGTACGCTATTTTATTTTGTTGTATTTTTTTATGACAAAAAACAAAGAGACTCCGCAATCCGCCGAAACACCGTTTGCAAAACAGAACCAAACATTACCCGCCAAAACTGCACCCGCCACACAATCCGAAACAAACCTTACTCTCGACTCCGACAACGACGGTCTCCGCGACTGGGAAGAAGTCCTTTGGAAAACAGATTCGAAGATTGCGGATGGGGATGGGGATGGGACGAATGACGGGGATGAGGTGAAGGCGGGAAGGAATCCGACGATAAAAGGACCAAAAGATACATTATCGGACTCAGTTTATCGAAAACCACCCGCCAAACAAACCGAAATTCCCATTGCCACGTTCTCTTCATCGTCCGCCGAATACAAACTTCCCGTTCTAACCCCCAAAATAGCCGCTTCAAGCACCGCAACACCGTTACCGACTTCCAAAATAGACCCCGCACCACCCATTCTATCTCCCGAAAAAATAACCCTAAAACTCTTTGGGAATACACTGGCAACCGTTTTGATACACCGTATTTCAGATATGACAAGTGGGGCACGAGCACTTGAAAATACCACCAAAAAACCAACATTAAAGGATTTTGAAGACCTTACAACCTTAAAAAACTCATACACATCACTCGCGCGTGAAGTAGCTTCGGTCAATACACCTGATTCCGGTGCTGTACTCCACCAAACGCTCGCCAACAACTATCGTGATGTTTCATCCGGACTGGAAATCCTCATTGGATATCAAAACACGCTTTCTGTTCCGGCCACCTCTTTTGGGTCATACAGCAACGCGGTCATTGCGACGGGTAATACGCTTCTTGGTTTCATTGATTTCTTTCAAAAAGAAGGAATAACGTTTGAGAAAAACGAACCGGGATATATATTTTCAGGAAGTATTTAACTATATGAAAAGAACAACAACCATCATCATTTCGTCTATTGTCGCCCTTGTCATTATTGTGATTGGCGTCTTTGAATCCCAGAAAAAACCTGAAACCGTCACAACAGAATCAGCTATCCAGGGAGATTATTCAAAAACTTCGCTTAGTGACGACCCCGCGCTTGCCATTGACTCCGACCACGACGGTCTCCGCGACTGGGAAGAAGTCCTTTGGAAAACAGATTCGAAGATTGCGGATACGGACGGGGATGGGACGAATGACGGGGATGAGGTGAAGGCGGGGAGGAATCCCTTGATTGCCGGACCGGACGACTTACTTCAAACGCCAAACGCTACGGCAAACGCAACATCCGGTGTTCTGGCTCTTTCCGCAACCGACAAATTCTCAATTTCTTTCTTTCAAAAATACATGATAGCCAAACAAAAAGGCGCTATCACATCGGAATCCGCGCAAGCAATTATCAACGAAACACTCGCCGAAGGTTCGCTCAATAATAGGCCGGAAATAACGCTTATTGCGCCGTCCGCTATCAAAGCCTCGGCAGACACTTCGCCTGAAGCCGTCAAATCGTATTTCAACGCGCTCGGTAAAATTATTATCACCAACTCACCAATGACAACTTCGAACGAGCTTGATTTGGTGCAAGAAATACTGAAGGAACGCAATGTATCCAAAGAACAGGAATTGAAAAAAATCGGCGTCGGATATACCAATGTCTACGCCGAATCCAAAAAAATGGTCGTTCCCGCTTCACTTGTCGCCCTGCATGCCAATTTCATAAACTCTTTCAATACACTGGCGGTTACCATCACCGGAATGTCCACACTTATTGAGGATCCTGTTGCCGGAATTCAGTTTGTAAACGAATACAGAACGGGAACAAAACTGCTCGGAGTTGCATTAAGTGAAGCATTGGTCCGCATAAAAGAAAACCATATTACATTTGGGGATAAAGAATATGGCTCTATGTTCGCAAAAAATATATAATGATTGTAATGAACGTCACACCGATACGTCTCTTTTTAAATAGCAATAAAAAACAGTGTGCTATTTTATCGTATGTGGCCTTTTTCGCTCTGCTTATTCTTTTTTCCTTCCCCCGACAAAGCAACGCGCAATGGGTTCCCGTCCAAGATACAAAAGTCGGAATAGCCACTTCAAAAGGCGCGGCGACCGGAGCGGTCACTACCGCAAACACAGCCAAAAACCTTGTTGAAAGTACCAAGCAGACAATCGACTCGTCCGCCATGCATCTCAAAGAATTCGTCCTTGACGGTATAATCAACATGGTTGTTT
The DNA here is from genome assembly GCA_903954165.1 of uncultured bacterium. Taxonomy (GTDB): domain Bacteria; phylum Patescibacteriota; class Minisyncoccia; order Phycocordibacterales; family CAJBMK01; genus CAJBMK01. The sequence goes on from CAJBMK010000017.1 coordinate 2,298, forward strand.
CAACACTCCTTCGCAACATTACCGACAGTATCGTCAATTGGATTAATAGCGGTTTTGAAGGTTCTCCGTCATTCATTGAAAATCCGGAAAGTTTCTTTATGGATGTTGCCGACCAAACAATAGGTCAACTTATAGAAAGTATGGGGCCGATTGGGGAATTTGTCTGTTCGCCGTTCTATTTCAATCTGCGCTTCTCCCTCGGTCTTCACTATTCCACCTCGCGTAAAACCGTGGTGAATTGTCGTCTATCCGATGTTCAACGCAATATTCAAAACGCATTCACAAAAGGCAGTTTCGGCGGATCCGGCGGATGGCAAAATTTTATCGACATGAGCAGTACGCCGAGCAATAATCCGTACGGTTCCTATGTGGAGGCAACCAGCATGATTGATGCTTCCATAGTCGGCAAAACAAACATTCAATTAACCCAGCTCAACTGGGGTCGTGGCTTTATGTCATGGCAGGACTGTGTAAAATACGCACCCGACACTGTCACCTACGACGTAAGCGCCACATCTCCCTCGGGCGAAGGAAAGGAAGTTCGAACAAAAGGCGCCTGCATAGAAAAAGGACCAATCAAAACGCCGGGTTCGGTCATTGAAGGCCAACTCAACGCTTCATTACCCGCAAGTCTCCAAAAACTCGGCCTTGCCGACGAAATTAATGAAATCTTGGGTGCATTGGTGGGACAAATGATAAACCAGGTCTTCAGCGCCACCGGTCTGGCCGGAGCGGGGAAAAGTGGCGGTAATAAGAACTCTGTCGCGCAAATCACCGCCGACGCACAAAAACAAATAAACGCCAGTAATCAAGGATTAGGAGGAGGCGTTCCTGCTGGAATGGATTGTAATACACAATATGTTGTCCTTCCATTATCAAGTGGAGTTTCCGACGGAATGGGTGGAATGAAACCGGCCAGGGGAACAGACGGACAAATTATTTACAAGGTCTACCCAATTGACCCCAAAACCGGAGAAGAGGACTTAAAGAAACCGCAACTTTTTTCCACCACCGAATACTACGACGCACTCAATTCCGGCTGTCTTGACCAAGCACTCAGTGTTACAAGTAATAACGAAAAAGAATTAGCATCATCCACATTAAAAACATATCGTGATACGAATTATAAAGAACCTGAAACTCAATTAAAAAGGGATCAAGCTGAAATAAGTTCGATTCCTTCCTCGGGTGGAGGAATCGAAACGGGTTCAAGCGCCACCGTCCAAATATCGGAAAAGAAATACCTTACCTTGACCAATGCCAGCTTGACGGGTACTTACTATGACCATAGCGACCGTGGCAACCTGCGTTATTACGGCTCATATCTCTTAATAGACGGCGTAACATATACAGGCACTCTGATTGACGGGACGGGTATCCCGCTCACTCTTGGCGCAAACATATATTATCCCAAAACAAGTATCGCCAAAGGTGGTCCAACCTCGCTTGGTCAAGATTTTATTGACTACGACTACAAAATGGAAACCAATCAACCAACTACCATATGGCACCCGTATTTTGAAATAGTTTCACCTTCAAAAAACAGCAACAGCCCTTTCAAAAGAGATTACGGAACCAACCAAGTAACAACAAACGTCCATCTAAAAAATGTTTCTATTTTACTGCGGGATGGCTCTACAATCAAAACTGTCACCGGTGACTTTACTCTGCAAAACACGGTCATTGTAGGAGGAGAAACTCGCGGAGGAATTTCCACAAACTGCACAGTCCATAGTGACACAATAAACACAAATGACTTAACCGTCTCGGGTGCAACCATGTTCGTGCCAAGACTAACGTCCATTCAAATTTACGGCTCCACAGCCGTGACTGCCTTTGACCCTACAGGAGGATCTATTTCTAAAGCAACTATTCCTATTCTTGAAGATACTACCGCCGGAAGTCTCAGTAATGATATGAGTATTTTCTCATCGTCGATAGCGGGTGGAATTATCGACCCCGGCACATTTAACGGTAAGTGTGTTACCGCCGGAGGAACAACATACGGAGGCCGAGTCGAAACAAATATCGCCTACCTTTGGACTCTTGGAAGAAAGGTCGGTGCCTTGCCGTCGTTAGCAAAAATCGCCATGATAAAAGAGGTACTAGCCGTAACCTCGATAACAGACAGCAAGGGGAACCTTGAATCACTCGAAGATGCGTTCGCGGTACTTCAAAATAGCATAGTGGTCCAAGTCCCTCTTAACGGGTCAATTACTCCTGCAACCTCAAGCGGATACGTAACCACGGGCGGTGAAGTAACCGGTGGTATTCTTCACGATGGAGCAACTCAAGGCAGTGGAGAAATCCCATCAACTGCCCCCGGCGCAATCGAATACCATCACGACCTTACCGGTGCCCTAATCAAAAAAATCTGCAATTCCAACGCCGACCGCTTTGGAACATGCGCGGATACCGTAAAATAAACCCATGAAGAAACTACTCCTTTACACCTTCATAGCACTTTCACTCTCCGGGGTTTTTCAACCGATGGCTGTTTCGGCGCAACCTATATCTTCAGATGCAATAAACAGAATGGAAACAACAGACAGAACGCGACAAGTAGAAAATATCGACAGTCAACCATCTACTCCGGAACTACAGGCGCAAAGAGCTCAAATAGTGGCGGATCAAGCGGCAGCGGATAAAAAAGTAGCAGATGAAGAAGCGGCAAAAGCGAAAGTGGCGGCAGGCGGATGCAGTGTATCGTGGGGTTTTAGTGTTAAGAATTGTTTTGAATCAATTTTGGCGGGGGTTGGAAACTTAATGCTAATGATTGCGTCAAGGATACTTTGGATTGCAGGACTCCTTATGGACCTCTCTGTTTCGTACGGGATTAATATGGGAAAAATATTAATTGATATTCCGATAGTTACTGTAGGCTGGCGCATTATTCGAGACCTCATCAATGTATCTTTTATCTTCGTCCTTATTTATGCGGGTATTCGACTTATTCTCGGTCTAGATTCGGGAGTCAAAAAAACACTTGTCAATATAGTGCTCGCTGCGTTGCTTATGAATTTCAGCCTCTTCTTTACCAAAGTCATTATTGACGCCGGAAATATTGCAACCATACACTTTTACAACTTAATGGGCACCGACGACAAAGGCAACCGTTCAATATCGGCCGCCTATATGGAAGGACTAAGAATCCAGACGGCTTACGAAACAAACGGCGGTAATCCGGCATATGCGATTGGTGGTACAACCCCAACAAAACTTGACCCTGTAACAACAAATGGAATGAATATATTCCTTATTGCTATTTTTGGATCCATATTGATGGTTGTTACCGCATTCACCTTTGCCGCAGCGGCTATTCTCTTTCTCATTCGAACTGTTTTTCTCCTCATCCTTCTCATGACATCTCCGGTAGGTTTTATTTTTGGAGTCGTTCCGCTCCTGGGGTCATACACAAGCAAATGGTGGAAAAATCTTATGGGCCAAGTCTTTTTTGCACCCGCATATATGGTTTTAGCTTATATTGTGGTATACACTATCCAGCAACCTACATTCCAAACCTTTATTAAACAAGGAAGCTTCGCTCAAGCCTTCACCGGCACACAACCCGGCGCAATCGGAGTCATCTTTAGCTTTGTTGTCCTGATTGCAATACAAGTAGCCGCACTGAAACTAGCCTCGGACATGGGAGCCGTCGGCGGTAAAATGGCGTTATCGGTAGGTAGTGATATGCGAAAAAACATACAAGGAAGATTTGCGCGAGGAGTTATAAGGGGGACAGGTCTTAACGCATTGAATAAGTCACTTAAAGAGAAGCCGTTCATGAACAATTGGGCAGGAAGAGCTATTTTGGATAATACGACCGGCAAATTAATTAACGCAAAGTGGGGCAGCAGTAAATCCATTAAAGATGTGGATGACAAAAAGAAAAAAGACAAAACAGAAATTGCGGCAAAAACGCGGGAGTTTAGTAATCAAGATGTAATCGAGCGGGGAATAACCACCACCCATCCGGGACCCGCCCCCGCCGTTGGAACATCTCCGGACGAGCACAAAGCTCAATTGGATGCTCATAATGCAGAAAAGGCGAAACTTCAGGCGGTTTATAGCAGTATGTCCGGCAAACAACTTGAAGATATAGACAAAAAGCATTTATCGGCTCACGCAGAGTACTTGAGTACCGGCCAATTAGAGCATCTTTCCGGAGAAAAGAACGAGAAGTGGACCGAGGCAGAGAAAAAAGCGCTCATAGATAAAAAATTCAAAACAACAACCGATGCATTGGAGGCCGCAAAAAAAAGCAATCCCCTCGGACTTACCCCTGACCAAAAGAGTGCCATACACAAATTATCCATCAAAGAATTGGAACTTAATCCCGACTTAATAAATGATTCTACATTTATTGAAGCCCTTTCAGCATCACAACTGGAAGATGTTCTAAAGAGCGGTAAAATAACAGAGGTTCAAAAACAAAACGCCCGAACCGCCAGATTTAATCCGGTAAAAGAAGCTATTAAGACAATAAACGATGCTTCGTCGAGTCCGATCGCCGTAGCTGCTGCTAAAAAAATTATAAGCAGCCTTTCTGAAAAAGAAGTAGAGCTTCTGGATGAATCCATAACAAGTGACCCACTATTCATTCAATCAGCCTCGGGGTCTCAACTTGAAGCGATATTAAAAAACAAAAACACAACCGGAGCAGAAAGGGCTACTATCACCAACGCGAGAATAGAACCGATTACAACAGACTTGGCGATTAACAATGGACCTGCGGCGCTCATAAAAATAAAAGCTCTGAAAAATCCAAAAACAATTTCAGGTTTGGATCAAAATATTCTTACAGACACAAATCTCCTTCCTCTTTATGATCAACGATTCCTTACCCAACTTGCAACCGCCGGGGAAATGGAGATGAACAAGCGAGATGCAATTAGAAACGCCATAATCACTCATGCCACCACACCAAACATTACCGTACCACAAAATATGACAGATTTGGCGAATTGGTTGGACTACGGCCCCGGCAAGGACATATTCTAGAAAATAAAAAAATGAAACACTCAAAAGAAGAAATACATCAACGACTGAAATTGGTTCCCGACGAACTTGGGGAGTGTTTGGCTTCTATGGAAAATATGGCTATTTTTAGGGATATTGCTAATAAAAATGGGCTTGGAAATGATGAAATTAGAGAAATGACCGGCGAATTTACCATGGTGATTCTCGGACTGACCAAATTAGAAGACTATGGTTCTGAATTGAAGAAACGACTGCCGGCCGTGCCGGAAGAAAAAGTGGGTGCGATTGCAAAAGAGGTGAATGAAAAAATACTGAAGCCGGTTAGAGAAGTACTACTTCGCGCATACAACGGACCACTTGATGCCGATACTGAAAATGAATTCCTTGCCCAAAAAATTCGGGAGGGAAAACCGTTCAAAAATAGCAAAGAATTAATCGCCGAATTGACAAACATCGTTACAAGATAAATTAAAAAAGCACACAAAACGACCGGCCGGACAAACATCTGCTATTTTGATAGAAATAATCAAGAAATTTATCACACTTATGGACGAAAACAACATACAAATATCTCTCAAAGAACGCTTTCAAAAACTTCCGCCTAATTTACAGCAGGCGATTATTTCGACCGACACCCAAAAAGTTTTCCAGGAAATTACCACCAAATACCGACTGCACATAGACCAGGCGGGGGAGCTTGAAAACGAAACAATGATTGTGCTTTTTGGCGCGGAAAAACCAACCAATTTTCTGGCCAATATCCAAAGCGCCTTGAATATTTCCCAAACAATGGCGTCCCAAATAGTGAACGATATTAATCAGGGAATATTTCTCAAAATTCGGGAAGGATTGCGCCAAGTACACAATGAACCCGCCCCGATAACCGGACCGACACAAAACGACAACAAAAATCAGGAATGGAATTCCCGTCCGCGCGAATATATGACTATCGAGACCGCACCCGTCGCACCGAACAAAACAGAAGACGTACTTAATCGCCAAACATTACTGAATGAAATCGAAACAGCTTCAATCACAACACCTGTTTCTCCGCTAAAAACGTCCTACCAGACATTCGCCGATAATAAACGCACACAACAAAACCCGCGCACACCGGGAATCCCCGAACGATACAGTAATCCGCAGGAACGAAGATTACCGCCGCTCCCGCCAAAACCGCCGTTGGTCGGAAATAATTCACCCGTTCCAAATCAAAATCAAAACCGCCAGCAAGCCCCGGCCGTCCAACACGCTCCGCAAAAAAATCCGAATAATGTCGCATTTCGTTTCAATCCAAACCGAATGCAACCGGTACAACTGAACGATGCGGGAGAAATCGAAACGCCCATTCCTCAGAAACCGAGCCTGAATGATGTTATAAAACAAGCACAGCCGAATACATCACCGCAAACTATTCCGTCACCAAGCATTCCTCCGCAAAATTTCCAACAACCGCGTAATCCGTTACCAAATACACCACCAACAAATTTCCAGCCGACACACACCTTCTTACCAAACACTCCGCCGGCAAATTTGCCGGGAGCACGCGAACCGGAAAAACCCGTTCCGCAAAAATTAGAAACTCCTCCTCCGAAACCGCCGGAAAAATACACAGTCGACCCGTATCGTGAAGCAATATAAAGACGAAGTGAATAAGAACCTTTCGAACAAAAAACCATGCGCTATCAAGTACCACAATTCATTAATATAGAGGACAAAATATTCGGTTCGCTGACTTTGAAGCAATTCATCTATATTGCCGGCGGTATTGGCATATGTATTCTCATTTGGAGAGTTATTGGATCTATTTCGCTTATCCTAACTATTATTGTCTGTATACCCTTTGCGGGACTGGCCGCAGCTCTTGCTTTTGGCACTCCAAACGGGCGACCGTTCATATTTATTCTTGAAGCCTGGTTCAATTTTATACTCAGCTCAAAACTTTATATTTGGAAAAAACGGGAGAAAAAACCGGAAGCGAAGCAAAAAATTACGGAAAATATTGCCGACACTGTTTTTATCCCCAAACTTTCAAACAGCAAGCTCCGCGATTTGACCTGGAGTCTTGATATAAACGAGGGAAGTAACCCGGGAACAAAAGAAACATATGAAAATCAAAACGGGAAAAGGTAGTGTATAATAAAAGTATGGCAATAAACGCAACCACAAAAGCAAAAGCGACCCAAGATTTCGTACCTATAAAAGAGGTGCGCGACGGTATCGTTATCCTGAAAGACGGCGGAATGCGTGCGGTTGTTATGGCTTCTTCGATCAACTTCGCCTTGAAATCGGAAGACAACCAAACGGCCATTATTTCCCAATTTCAAAACTTCCTCAATTCGCTCGATTTTTCCGTACAGATTTTTCTCCAATCTCGCCGACTGGATATACGGCCATATACCGCGCTTCTCGAGGAACGCTACAAAATACAAACATCCGACCTGATGAAGATTCAAATTAGGGAATATATAGAATTCGTTCGAAAATTCAGCGACGATTCGAACATTATGTCCAAAACATTTTTTGTTATTATTCCATATTCTCAAGCAACCATCAAAACCGACAACTTGACCGGCGGACTGTTCGGAAAAGGAACCGGAAAGGGAAGTAGGACGGCACTCGAACAAAAACTGGACCGCTTTGAAGAAAACCGAAGCCAAATCGAACAGCGTGTTTCCGTTGTAGAACAAGGACTGCTTCGGTGCGGTATCCGGGTCGGCAGACTTGGAACGGAAGAAATTGTTGAGCTATTTTATAAACTATTCAATCCCGGCGAAACCGAAAAGCCGATGCAAATAAATTAACGCACTTTAATTATTATGGGATTTTTAAGCAACTTATTCGGCAGGGGAACAAAAAAACAAGATCTTGCGCCCATTATGCCGCAGGATATTTATGAGGCCGGCGTCCTGGAACTTCAGGATATCATTGCGCCTTCCGCACTCAAAGTAACTCCGCGCTCAATCAGCCTAGGGGACAAAATCGTCCGAACTTTTTTCGTTATTTCCTATCCCCGTTATCTGACTGAAGGGTGGTTTGCTCCCATCATCAACCTGGACCGCATTTTCGATATTTCAATATTCATTCATCCGATTGATACGGTCACGGTTTTGAAACAGCTTCAAAAAAAAGTAGCCGAGGTTCAGAGCCAAATAAACCAAAAGGAAGCCGACGGTATCGTGCGCGACCCAATGCTCGATACGGCATACCACGATTTGGAACAGCTTCGCGATGATTTGATGCAGGCCCAGGAAAAACTTTTTGAAGTCGGTCTGTATCTTTCGATTTACTCCGACACCGAGGACAGCCTAGACAAGATAGAATCGGAAATAAAATCAATCCTGGAATCCAAAATGATTTATGTGAAACCGGCTCTTTTTCAACAGGAGCAGGGTTTTAGAAGCACACTTCCTTTGATGAACGACGAACTTTCGGTCTATTCAAAACTGAATTCTTCACCATTATCGAGTATTTTCCCGTTTATTTCATTTGACCTCACGTCCGACAAGGGAATTCTCTATGGTATCAACCGCCACAATTCCTCCCTTGTTCTTTTTGACCGATTTTCTTTGGAAAATTATAACTCGGTTACGTTTGCAAAATCCGGTTCCGGTAAGTCCTATACGACCAAACTGGAAATTCTTCGAACCCTTATGTTTGAGACGGAAGTTATCGTTATAGACCCGGAACGCGAATATGAATACATGGCTCAAGCTGTCGGTGGAAAATATTTTAATATCTCCTTATCGTCTGAACACCACATAAACCCGTTTGACTTACCGCTTGTTGGGGAAGACGAGTCATCGGCGGACATTCTCCGTTCAAACACAATCAACCTTGTCGGACTATTTCGTATTATGATGGGAGGACTCACTCCGGAAGAGGATGCTATCGTTGACCGCGCGATTAGCGAAACATACGCACTGAAAGACATCACCCCGGATTCGGATTTTAGCGCTATTGAACCGCCGCTCTTTTCTGATTTTGAGCTTGTATTGTCGGGAATGGAAGGCGGACAGTCGCTTGTCCAGCGACTCTCAAAATACACACGCGGAACATGGGCCGGTTTCGTCAATCGTCCTTCAAATATTGATATCAACAGCAAATTCATTGTTTTCTCGCTTCGCGACATGGAAGACGAACTCAAACCTGTGGCTATGTACCTCGTCACACACTTTATCTGGAACGCCATCCGCCGAAACAAAAAGAAACGCCTCCTTGTTATAGATGAGGCATGGTGGATGATGCAATCCGAAGACACGGCATCATTCCTACTCTCTATGGCAAAGCGCGGTCGAAAATACTGGCTCGGGGTTTCAACAATCACTCAAGACGTAGATGATTTCATAAAATCGCCTTACGGCCAGCCAATCTTGACCAACTCGTCCATTCAAATTCTTCTCAAACAATCTCCGTCAACCATTGACCACCTTCAAAAAGTTTTCAATTTGACGGATGAAGAAAAATATCTGTTGTTGGAATCAAATGTCGGAGAGGGGATATTCTTCGTCGGACAGAAACATGTCGCAATCAAAGTTATTGCGTCATACACGGAAGACCAAATCATCACATCCGACCCCGAACAGCTACTCGCTATCAAACGATCAAAACAAGAATTGTCCATGTCTGAATCACAGCAGTAATTCACACACCCGATGGAGAGCAAAATAAGCAATTTTGAATGGGGAATGGTAATCGGCCTTTTCGTCTGCATAGATTTAACGCAGTTTTTTCTTGACTGGACCGGAATCGGCGAATTTATAAATCCCGTTATTGATCCGGCTATCGGTATTTCTTTGTGGTTTTATTTTTGGATGCGGGGCGTCGACATGAAAGACGGAAAACGTATGCTTTCAATGGTGTGCACATTTATCGGAGAGTCAATTCCCGTTATCGATGCGCTTCCTTTGTGGACAATGGACGTTCTTATTATATTCTTTTCAATCAAAGCCGAAAAAACACTTAAAAAACTTGCCGAGACGGACTCACCGGCAGACGATAAACAAAAAAAGGTTCAGAAACAACAGGAATCCGACAATCCATCCGTTATTCCTGAAAAGAACGAGAGCGAGTCCGATGCAACAGAAAAAGAAAACCGCATTCAAAAACAACGCACGGCCGATAATTTTGCCGACAATACCGAGACAGCAAACCAAAATACAGACGATTCAAATAATGTCCCCGTAAAAAAACAAATAGATAACACCGAAGAAGAAAATGATTCTTCCGTAGTCCCCAGAAAAGGTGTGTAATTTGAGGAACAAAAGGTGTATAATAACTGAAACCTTACCATGAGAAATAAAATAGTTTTATCGTCATATATTATTTTTTCACTGGCGATATTCGGTGTGTTTTTTGTTACGCCTGAATCAGCTACGGCAGGGTCCTCGCTCGGCAATGTAGACACAACAGCAATCGTTGTTCGCCCCTCAAACCCTCGTCCATACCAGACGGTTGAACTTTCTATTGAAAATTACTCTATCTCCGTCGATTCGGCACTGATTACATGGTTTATAAACGGAAACATCGTCAAACAAGGAAAGGGCGAACGAATACTGACCACCACGCTCGGCGGTCCGGGAAGCCCGTTTCAGGTGAGCGTTATTCTCAAAGACTTATCGGGGAACATACTGACAAAATCACTCAATTTTTCTCCACAAAACGTTGATATTTTGTATGATGTAGATTCTTACACACCGCCTTTTTATAAAGGAAAAGCGCTTTATCCATACCAAGGACTTGTCCGTGTTGTTGCATTGGCCGATTTTATAGACGGTGCGGGAAATCTCATATCTCCCAACAATCTCATTTATGAATGGTGGCAAAATAACAAGAAATCAGGCCCGGGATCCGGATATGGTAAAAAATTATTCGCGTTCCAGGGTGGTGTTTTGATGGACGGAACAACAATAAAAGTTCGCGTTACGACCGAAGACGGAGTCAATATCGCCGAAAATTCAATTTTTATTGAACCACAATCTCCCGAAGTCGCTTTATATGAAAATAATCCGCTTTACGGCCTCATGCGGAACAAAGAGCTCAGTAGTGGGTATTCATTGTCGGGAAATGAAATAAAAATTACCGCCATACCATATTTTTATAGCACTCAAAAGGCCACAAATCCGTCCATAATGACCTATTCATGGTCCATCAATAACGAACCGATTCCTTCGGCAAAAAACAAAGCCGAAGCAGTCTTTCGAAGAGTTTCAAACGGATCGGGAAATGCAGTCATATCACTTGAAACGACACAGCCGACAAAAATTTACCAATTTTCTACCACCGACATGACGCTTTCATTCCCCGAAAATAATTAATTTAATTATAAAAAACAATGACATTCCGCAATACATTACCCATAACCAAACCAATCTTCTCGCTTTTTATATTTTTTGTACTGTTGGGAACATTACTAGTGCCATTTTTTGCTCATGCCGTAACCCCACCACTCACATACACCCCGCTTGCAACTATTCCGAAAGTGACAGACACCGCACAGCCGTCATCTGATTTTATAGCCTACCTCAAAGGTGTTTTTAATTTGGCGATTATGGGTTCCGGAGTTCTCGCGGTTCTCATGATTGTCTACGGCGGATTCATTTACGCCACAACGGACGCATTTCAAAAAAAAGAAGAGGGAAGGGGGTATATGACCAACGCCTTATACGGTTTGGCCGTGGTATACAGTTCGTATCTTTTTCTTAGAACACTCAATCCCGATTTGGTTAATTTAGATATTATAATTGGACAACAAAGTCTCCCCAGCCAATCAGTAGCGTCACAATTCACATCACCGGAAGATGCACAAATAAAAATATCTGATGCCGGTATTGCAAACCAGATACGATTGCAAGAAACTGCAGGTAAAGAAATTGATAGTTTACAACAAAACAAAGACGCTTTGACCGCCCAGATTGAGGAATTACAGACAAAAAGAGACCAACCCGTACTAAACGGAGCACCGGTTAATAAGGATGAGATAGACGCTCAAATTGCTTCGCTTCAAAAGTCCGCCGATGTAATAACGGCAAATAAAACAGTTGCGGTTAATGCATACGATGCGGCACTTACGAAACAATACATACTTGAAAATAAAAAAGAGCTTACCGGTAATTTAAGAAGTATATCCGCCGAAAAACAAGACGTCAGTATGCTAACCTACGAACAAGCACTGGAACAAAGACAAGCGCTTGATGAATTATACGTAAACCAAAATCGAAAAGCTGACGATCTTGGTGACACTTCGGGGGATTGGCCCGTCTTAAAGGGAGAAGACTACACCACTAAAATCCAGGTTATAAAAAATCAATCAGCGGTCGCTATTGGTAAAAAATCTCTCGCCAAAGACGGAACCATTATTGATCAACCAAACGGGCGGTATCTACAATTAACGAACCGACTAAAAGCAACGGAACCGAAATAATTGAGATAAACACATAACACACAATGGAAACAAACGACAATAACAAAAAAAAGACATACCTTCTCATTGGAATAGTGTTGATTCTTATTATTATAGGCATTTTGCTTGCGTATTTCTTGCTTGGAAAGAAAACAGTTACACTGCCGACCACTCCGGAAACACCGTCCTTCCCAACGAGTAATAACGGTCAGACATCAAATACTAATCAACCGAAAGGACCGGGAGGACAAACCCCGGGATCATCCACCAATCCAGCCTTAAAAGACGCATTGGTTCAATTGACCTCCGCACCGGTTTCAGGGTATGGTCTCAGTCTAAAAGACGGAATATATGCCGTTCGCTATGCAGATTCGGCAACGGGTAATATTTTTGAAATTCAGCCGGACGGTTCGGCAATGACCAGACTCTCAAACACAACGATTCCAAAATCTGAAGAAGCATACTTTTCACAAAACGGCGATACTGTCGTATTGAGACGTGTGGCCGATGACGCGGAGACAATTGAATCATTTGACGCCGCCATTACCGCCAACAGCGGAAATTCCGGAGAAGGCGGTCTTAAGGGGTCGTTTTTGGCACAAAACATCACCGCCATGTCTGTTTCACCTCAAAGCGACGCGGTTTTCTACGTCCGCACACTTGAAGGTGGGGCCGAAGGTGTGCTTATGTCACCAAATACCAGCCAAAAGAAACAAATTTTCCTTTCTCCTCTTCGTGAATGGCTGACAACATGGCCAAACGAAGACGTAATAACCCTGACCACAAAACCGTCGGCAAAAGCGCCCGGATTTTTGTATTTTCTCAATCCAAAAACAGGCGTGCTCCGTAAAATGTTCGGGGGACAGTCGGGATTCACAAATATTGTTAGTCCGAAGGCGGACAAAATCTTATACGCAAACGGCGCAGATAGAATGTTTAATTTTAATATATTTTCCCTCACAACACGGGAAACGACGTACCTGACGGTACGAACAATGCCGGAAAAATGCGTATGGAGCGGTGAACCGGACACGCTGTATTGCGGAGTTCCTCAACTTATGCCGACAGGGGACTATCCCGACGGATGGTACCAGGGAAAGTTTTCATTTTCCGATGATATCTGGAGAGTGAATACAAAGGACGGTATTGCGGATCTTATCATGACGCTCGGCACTTCAAATGACGGTATTGATTTCATTAACCCGGAGCTTTCAGACAATAATCAATATTTATTATTTACGGACAAAAAAACAGGTTTTCTGTGGGCACTAGACCTTGTGTTATTGAAGAAAAACCAGGAATCACAATAACAACACCATATAGTAAAAATCCGCCGGAGGGCGGATTTTTACTATATAATCGGTAATTCTATATCTGATACCGAGTTTGAAACTGGCGCCACATATTTTATGACAACGCGACGGGTCATTCCTTCTCCGCGCGATTCGGTTTTGACGCCTTTTTCTTCAGCCAAAAATGAGTGAACCAACATTCTGTCATACGGATTCATCGGCTCAAGCTCAATATCAAGCTTAAAGGTTTTTACCCGTTCACACATAACCTTGGCCTTACTTCGTAATTCCTCACTTACTTTTTCTTTGTAACCGTTCACGTCAATGGAAAAATGCATTTCTAAAGATTCGGGCACTTTGGTCTGAACAACTTTTTTTATCAAATGATTCAAAGCCGAAAGATTCATTCCTTTATTCCCGATAAGAACGCCTGATTCCGGCGTTTTTATGGTAAATGTTTGTGTTCCTTTTATACTTCCGGATTCTTCAACCAGAATTGAATCAAACGGCAAACCCATCGCTTTTAAAAACTCTTCAACAATGCTTTTTATTTTTTCAGTATGCATGTGATTTTTTAAGCGGATAATTGAAAACTAATTATTTTTGCCGACATTTTTACGTATGTACATTTCCTGGAATACGGCGAAAATGTTGCTGGTTATAAAATACAACGCGACGGCACCCGGGAATCCGTAGGCGATAAGAGCCATAAAGCCAGGCATTACATAACGCATTTGGACACTCATACTGCGGGCGAGCTCATCTTTAAATGTGTCTTCTTTTGCCCGAGGTTTGGCCTTTGGTATGGAATACCGCACCTGGAAATATTGGGTTAAACCGACAAAAAAAGCCAGGAGAAGATTTTTGGATAGGGAAATATCAATCAGGCCGAGAAAATGCATATTTACCACCGGCACGGAAACAAAAGAATATA
>CAJBMK010000018.1 GCA_903954165.1 uncultured bacterium
AACGTTATTGCCAGCTCAATAACGGAAAAAACAACCATTATTTGTGCCGATAAATCTTCAAGTGCAGAAGGAAACTTTCCTATCCTGGAACTGCTGCGGTGTGATTTCGACAAACAAACCGCTTCGTATATCGCTACCGTCAAACTTTACCTCTGTTTTGACACCGAAGACGGTCGCGGTCTATATCCGAATGTTGAAGTGCTTCAAAAGCTCTTTCAGACAATTAATCCCAAATACCTTCCTAACATTTCACAACCAGTCACTGTTGGTTTTATCCCGGGAACATTCAATGCCGTTCCAAGCACTGAGGAAAGTGTGTGGAATCAAATCGGCATTCTCGAGTCTGAGCTCGGAAAGAAAATTCGTTTGTTGCTTAATAAGTCGCCCCGAGCACTTATCATGAACCAACAAGGATTGACCGTGTTAGAGCCGCTTAAAATCTTTGCGGGAGATTCCTCCAACTATACAGTCTTGGGCCACAGAATCTCTGATTTAGTACTACCGAAGAAAACACAAGATTTCTTCATCGACACACTCATCGAGGCGCAGGAAATAATATTCCAAGTTGACAGCCTTAAATTCGCACACAGCACCCAAAATAAAGGGTAAACGATTCCTTAAAATACGTCACTAAACATTCATAGCGCCTGACAAGCGCTATTTTTTTATAATACAAACATGTGTTAAATAATTGTACACAGTGTACTATCAAATATTCTCGTGTATGGATGTATACTCATCGCTATCTATGTAGTCTTCGTACTCAAAAAATATTAACCCAACCTGTTAATAACTTTATTCGACAGCGTGATAAGTCTGATATACTAGTAGCATTATTAGTGTATTCTAAAAAAACAACAATGAAATCTTTACATGGAATTTCTTTTGTACTTTTAGTGATAGGCGGACTCAATTGGTTATTGGTTGGGTTTGGTTGGAATTTGGTAGACGCAATATTTGGCGCAGGGAGCACAGGTTCAAAGATTATTTATATTATCGTGGGCTTGGCCGCATTGTATCTCCTGTTTTCACACAAGAAAACATGCAGAATGTGTGATAAAGTTGGCGCGTAATAGTGTAAACTATAGATATTCAAATAAAACCGCTTTCACTTTTGAAAGCGGTTTTGTCTTGACGGTTTCGATTGTGCACATCTCATTCAGATAAACTGGATAATATGTTGTATACTATATGAATAGAATTATACATGCGCCAGTTCATGAAACCATATTACACCATCGCTCTTTTAATAGTGTTAATATCCGGAAGTGCTATTTTCTCGCGCTATTTTCTTGAGAGCTCATTGGGAGAGATGTCTTCTGTTTTAAACAGCGCTTCTGTCGGTAGTTTAACGTTTTCAGAAATGTTTGGTACCGGTGCCGTTCGCTCAAGTGATGCGTTAAACGCGTGGGAAAAGAATAATATAGCAGAAACGAAATCAGTCCGCGTGAATGCGGTCGGTCTTGAACGAATCAATGCGTATAGAATAAATCACGGTAAAAAGGCGGTGTCGTCGGAAGATGCCGGTGTGGTTCCTGTCGGTCAAGAGGTTGTAATAACCGAGAAAAAAAATGCAAAGGACAAATCGATAATTGATATCGTCAAGGATTTACCCGTATCCGTTGATAATAGTTTGTTACAGTATTTTCCGCCGATTCGCAGCCAGGGTGTTTTGAATTCTTCGGCTCAATTTTCACCGATATATTACACGCTCACGTATATGAATGCGTTTGCTCACGATTTAGATGCGAAGAATGGCGGAGACGACCTGAGGTTTTCTCCAAAATGGACATATACAATGGTAAACGAGGGTTATAACATCAACACATCATATTTGGATGCTTTCGCAATTGCTAAAACGCACGGGCTCGCTACATGGAAAGAATTTCCGTATGACAGATATTATCGGGAATGGAATGTGAATCCGGACGTATGGAAACAGGCCCTTTCGAGAAAAGTTGATGTTATCGGCGCAGTGCGAAATCTACATACAGATTTTGGACTATCAAATTTGAAACAGCTTTTGAACAGCGGATATATTTTGAATATTAATACGTATATTAATTCGTGGGTGTGGAATACAATTCAAAATGATTTGTCCGTAAATGACGATGATATGTTGGCAGGAAAACGGATTGTTACCTCGGTCAACGGCGTCTCCGGCGGTCATACGATGGTTGTTGTCGGATACAATGACGCTGTGTGGGTTGACTTAAATCGAGATGGTATTGTACAGGCGAACGAAAAAGGTGCTCTTCGAGTGGCAAATTCGTGGGGAACTGAATGGGAAGAAAACGGTTTTTCGTGGATAGCATATGGTGCGTTACGAACGCGAAATTCGAGCCAAATAAATGAGGGAATACTATGGAATGATAGTGCTGTGTGGGCGACAATGCGGTACGATTACACGCCGAAACTTGTCGGGCGATTTTCACTGACGCTTCCAAAACGAGATCAGATTTTTTTACGTTTCGGTATTGGTTCCACTACAGTTAAAGATTTTGACAGAAGCCTCGATACATTTAAAGCGTTGACATATTCGGGAGGTTCGTTTGCGTTTGACGGTGGAACGATTGCCCGGACCGGCGTATTTTATGCAGATTTTACCGATAGTATTCCGGTTCATGCGGGTATGGATAGTTATGTAATATCCATATTAAATTCAAATATGTTTCCTGCGGACAAAAAGATACTGGAATCGTTTACGCTTATCGATACCGAAAAAAATAAATCTTTTTCATTTCCGGATGCGCCTGAGCCTGAAAACGGTCCGAAAGGCGAGTACCGCATTGATTACGATTTCAAAAAAGGTGAATTTGCGCCGATAATTTCGACGAGTATTGAACCGAAATCGGGAGACATTCCGCTTGTTGTTTCATTCGACGCTTCAAGATCAACATCTACCGAAGGGGCGATTCGGGGCTATAAGTGGAAATTCGGCGACGGTGGAGAATCAGACAAGGCAACCACGACTCACGTATTTGTGAAAGCCGGTGAATTCAAGGTGGTGAGTTCAGTGACGGACAGTAACGGAAACGTTATCGAGACTGAAAGTGTAATCACTGCAATCGATCCTGATATCATTCAAACACCCGCACTTGGTGTTAGTATATTGCTTCGTACATTAACGCTTGGCTGGTCTGTTGAAAAATCAAGAGTCTCGAGTTACATGGTTGAACGTGCTCCTCAGGGGAATCGCGGTCCTGGCAGGTTTGTACGTCTAACAACAGTCGGTCCATCGCAAACTTCATTTACCGATACGCTAAAATATGACGGTACATATTACTATCGCGTAAAGGCATTTAACGCAAAAACCGGTCGGGAATCAGAATATTCAAATGTAGTACCTGTCGTCGTACAGTAGAATAAGTAGAATCAATTTATAAGAAAAAGCGAAACCCTCAGGCTTCGCTTTTTTGTTTATATGATTTTAAACTCGAGGAATTTCGATGTCGAATGTTCGCGCAATAAGCGCGGTTCGAATCATTAGTCCGCCCTGAACCTGCAAAGTTTTGTACAAAGCCCGCGGGTCACTATCTACTTCCCGGGACACTTCTGTATAAATTGGTAACGGATGCATGATGAGTGATTCCGGTCCAATTAACACACTGAGGTCGTTTTTTGACAAGACGTATCGTTCCGAAGCTTTCTCAATACGTTTCTTTTCCTCGGGATTTTCAATCCGTTCAACCTGAACCCGCGTCCAGTATAAAACGTCCGCCCATCCCTTGAGGTGTCGAAAATCTTCCCCAACACTGTATTTTACCTTGTGCTTATCAAGATATTCGGTAATATTTTTCGGTAAAGCCAATTCTTTCGGCGATACGAAATACATTTCAATGCCCGGATATTTTGCCAGCAAATAGGCAAGTGAATGAATCGTTCTGCCGTAACGCAAATCTCCGCCCAGAATTATCTTGAGATTTGTCGTTCGATTGAAACGACGCTGAATCGCGTACAAATCAAGAAGTGCCTGAGTCGGATGCTGATTTGAGCCGTCGCCAGCATTGACAAGTGTGACGCCATACTTATCGCAAATACCCGCCCCGATTTCCATCATACCTTCCTGGCTTTGGCGCATAATTATGAGAGACGGATAGTACTGACACAAAACTTCTATCATGTCCGACATGGGCTCGCCTTTTACAAGTGAGGATATCTGCTTTGCATTTTCGGAAGGGTTGCATTTCATTCCTAATGTTTCCGCCGCTATCCAGAACGAATAAAATGTTCGTGTGGACGGCTCGGTAAATATAATGAAAGCCCGCTTTCCTTCCAATGAATGCCCAAGAGACCGATGGATTGTTCCTTTTTTGAACATATTCCAGATGGAATTTGCATCCCCAAAAATCATATCAATCCAGTCAGGATTAAATTGTTGAGTGTGAATGATATGATTATTCTCGTATTCAACCGGAATATCGTTACTGCCCGTAAAGATTTTGCCGATTTTTGCACAGCAATTTTGGATTAATGAGTTCATTCGAGATCCTATTCGTTTATTGTGATAGAACAAAACTAACTCGCAGTATAGTATTGTTTCCCGTCATGAATGACAAGGTTGCAGAACGGGATAAATAGTGTAAAATATTGACGTTACCTTTTGTAAAAATCGCTGTTGGGCCATTAGCTCACTTGGTAGAGCGCTTCCATGGCATGGAAGAGGCAACCGGTTCGATTCCGGTATGGTCCACAAACAATCCGCTCCTGCGGATTTTTTGTGGACCATAGCAAGCAAACTTCTTTGCTTGCGACCGGAATCGAAAGACTTTTCGTTATGTTTATATTTCATTCCTATGAATTATAAACATCGAAAAGTACCCGCTGCGGTAGGCAGAGCTTCCGGTATGGTCCACAAACAATCCGCTCCTGCGGATTTTTTGTGGACCATAGCAAGCAAACTTCTTTGCTTGCGACCGG
>CAJBMK010000019.1 GCA_903954165.1 uncultured bacterium
CATCTACTGCCGTGGCATCTTCGACAAATGGAATATCTTGGACAGCTTCATCTCTTCCCTTTGCAGGTTATTGGAGTGCTCTTGCTTTTGGAAATCAAACCTTTGTTACTGCGGCAAATGCAGGTACTGCTGCTGCTACCTCGACAAATGGAGTAACCTGGACTGCAAGAACTTTGCCAGTATCGACTGGCTGGATTACTATGAGTTTTACTAACGGAATTTTTAGGGCTACAGCAAGCTCAAGCCCGATATCTGCCACTTCAACCGACGGAATAACTTGGACCTCAAGAACACTACCCTTTAATGGTGGAAGCTTTGGATCTAAATCTGCCCAAGTGATCGCTCCTGTTCAAGAATCTTTAGCAGAAAAAATAGAAACTGCATATAATCAATCTGATAAGTAAAATACTATAGGTAAAAGTATAACAATTTGGGCAAGAAATGGCGAACTTTATGGATACGTATAGCTCACGGCAATACGCACCATAAACAGCATTAAAAATGTATTCATGTTACACTTATAAAGGATTAATTTATGCTCTTTCAAAGAAAGGAGGTGGGTATGAGCAACTTACCAAAACTAAAAATTAAAGGTTTTGAATTACCCCTCCCTATTGTTCAGGGAGGTATGGGAGTAGGAGTGTCTCGACACCCGCTCGCAAATGCTTCGGCAAAGAACGGTATCCTAGGCATTGTCTCCAGTGCGGGACTTCGATTCCTTGTAACAACCGAAACAAACATTAAACAAAGCACCTACGATGCCACACGATACGAAATCGAACGATCCAAAGGAAACGGACCGATCGGTATCAATATCATGTGCGCTCTCGTACAGGACTATGAAGAAACCGTCAAAGGCGCTATCGACGCCGGAGCGGATGTCATCATATCAGGAGCAGGCTTACCGCTTGGACTTCCTTCAATAAAACCACCCGGCAATACGGCTCTCATTCCAATAGTTTCGTCCGCCCGCGCACTCGATCTCATTCTTAAACGGTGGGAAAAAGTGCACTATCGGCCGGACGCAGTTGTAGTAGAGGGTCATGATGCCGGAGGTCATTTGGGTTTTAAGTTCGAAGACATCGGGAAACCGGAATTTGCACTTGAAAATCTTCTGCCTCCAATTCTGGATCTTGTCTCTAAACACGGCAATTTCCCGGTCATTGTGGCCGGCGGTATTTATACGAACTCAGACATTCTGAAGTTCCTAAAGCTTGGAGCGTCCGGTGTTCAACTGGGCACACGATTCCTCGCAACCGTTGAAAGTAGCGCATCAGACGCCTACAAACAGGCCGTCGTTGACGCCACATCAGACGACATTTGCGTCGTTTCAATGCCGGATCATCCGCCGGCTTCTCCGTGCGGACTTCCGTTTCGGGTTCTCACGTCGTCCCCCGCATATCGGGAAAGACGCGAGCCGAAATGCAACAAAGGCTATGTTCTCCGCAGGGATGCAAACGGATTATTCTCTCTCTGTCCCGCAAAACCGGGACCGGGTTCGGAAAACTATCTGTGCATTTGCAACGGCCTTTCCAGTTCTGCAGGACGTAGCTCTGAAGAACCCGCACTATACACGGTAGGAACAAACGCCTATCGCGTCAATAAAATTCTTCCGGTCGCCGAACTCGTCAAAGAGTTAAGTGAACCGGAAATCATATAATTACAAACCGCCTCATGTGTTTTCACAAAAGGCGGTTTTCTTATGCCCGTATCTGTATAAAAACCTACCGATAATCGACGCAACCGATATATTGTATTCCGCGGAATACCGTATCCTTACCGCCATACGAAATAATCGTATCTTCCGTCCCGTTCAATCCGGCCGACACGGCCGTATCACGGCACAGAAGAGTATCTTCAGCCACTATTTTTTCAAATTGTTTATTGTCCGCATTTTCTTTCTTTGTACACTTTCGTCCCTGAACTTCGCAATCAACGTATTGTGCCTCCGTTGAAGTCCCCACCGTCATCGAACTGAAAGAAACCTGATAAGACGACACGGTTGATGTTGCGCCGGTCTTGCCGAAAATTTTCAAACCAAGGGTGTTTTTTACCGAATCAAACTTCCCGATTTCGACGCTGTCGTTACCGGAAGCAACAACCGTATCCATAATTCCGTTTATTACAAGGGACTTTTCCGGATTTGCCACGTCATACATACCCAAAGAACACGAGCTTCCCGCCAAACATTTTCCCTTAAGATAAAAGACCTTGTCCCCGTCTACTTTATAATTATTGAGAGAACCGGCATCTATACCGGTCGAAGGTATTATATTGGTGACATCAATAATCCCGCGAGTGTCTTTTTCGAAATCCCAAAACGTCAGCTTACCCGACGTGTTCACATAAAAAACCTTGCTCCCGCTTAAGCCGTTATGGCCCCAGAACGTAAATAATGTATGCTGGCGCAGGGTGCTTAATTTTTGTTGACGGCCCGTCTCCGGATCAAAAGAAGCAATCGTATACTCCACCGCATTCGCCGGCGTCTGTCGCTGATTGAGGTTCTTCCCCGCCAACAAAACAGCACCCTTCGGAGGTATATTCGGATCACAATTGCGTTTTGAATTCAGTGCAATAACATATCGGTCGTAAAAATTTCCGTCGCCGTCGCGTATATCCCAAACCGTCTCATCCGCCCGTACTTGCGTCCAACCATAAATCGACATACCGAGACCGATTCCGGCCAAAAGAGTTACCGCAAATACACTGAATGAAATAGATTTTTCAAATATTGATTTTTTTCTTTTTATGCTCATTTTCTTAGCTACTTATGTTTATTTGAAGAGAATAATTAAAGTTTGTGCATCGTCTGCAATAATTGATTTAACGGCTCAGTCTGGCCGGATCCGTCAATACTCATTTTGATAAAGGTTGACTGAGAAAGCGGAACTATGTATGTCTGCCAACCGGATGCGCCGACAAATACAGGAGTTCCTCCAAATACCACGAGAGCCGGCCGGGCAATTCTCGGCATATAATCCTGGCTTGTTCCGTCATTTCCCGCTTCATACCAACCGCCACCATTTTTTGCATCCCAATAATAAAGCACGTATTTTGATGATTTTGGATCTCTGTCCGTAATACTATTGCCGGTAATATACGAAACGACGATAGTGTCGGTTACCTTTCCTTGAGCGGACGAACGCAATACAAAAGACGAACCGGTCTTTTCACCCAACACCCATGTATCGTCTTTCGTAAAAGAAACGCCCCAGTCTTTATGCGTAATTAAATTCTTATCCACTGACAACGGAACAGTAACGGTATTCGCTTTATTCACCGAAACCTCAAGATCTGTCTCTCGGGTCGTAAATCCCTCTTTTGACACGATCACAGAATACAAGCCCGGCATGATATTTTCAAAAATAACAGGTACGCGAGCGCTTATTTTTTCTCCCACGATAGAACCCTCTACCTTTTTTGTGATACTGACTGAAGCGCCTTCTATAAACACATCATTTCCCACAGTACTGTCCACCACCGAAACAGAAACGGCACGCGGAACGGTCAATGAAGATGACGGACCAATCACAAGCGGTAATTCTTTTATGGTAGTGCTTCCGGATAGCGCAATGCTAAGCGTATATTCACCGGGGATTATTTCCAACACAACAGGACACACACCGCTCATATCAACGGCAACCTGGCACACTGTTCCCGGCATAACAAAAGAAAGGGATTGATTATTTTCGGTCCGAATCATACCAATCGAACCCTGATCCGTATTACTTCGAAGCGTTCCCTCGAATTGTTTCCCTTCAAAACCGCGACCGGAAACAAGAACGGTCGTACCGATTGAAATTGGCGACGTAGCGATTGAATCGACGCTTAATACAGGCTGAACTTTACGGCTAACCGTAGTTGTCGCGATATCCGGCGTATTAGAAATAGCGGAAGAAGCCACCGACGCGGATTGAGTGCGGACCGTAGTTTTTCCAAATGAAATCTTAGAACCGTTTCCCTGAAGATATTCAAAACCAACTATCCCCATCCCCGTTAAAAGTAGGATAACAAAGACCGACAGCAACCCTTTTTTCAAAAATGAAATAAGCATAGTGTCCAAAAATTACTTACCGTAATCATACCATACTTCTCTCGAAAAATAGCAAGGGAGAAATACACAGCTTCCGCCAAAAGAATCACACACGAGAGCGCCACCATACCACCCAAAATAACAAATTCCCCGATTGGCGCAGTTGCCAACCGGGGAATTATTTTAATCCGAAGTGCGATATCAAATCACCGCATCCGACACCTTTTCAAATCGTCTGACTTTTTTCCCCTGCCATTCCACCATTTCAGTAAACATGCTCGCCGGACGAACCCATAATTTTCCCAATTTATTCTCGTATTGAGCTTCGTACACCACCATATCTTCGAGCGTTTCAGAATGTTTTGCCAAACCTACAACCTTATACAAATGCCCGGTTTTATAATGCGAATACAAACCAAGTTCTATATGTTCATTATTCATAGCTTATATTTCAAATTCCAATATGAAACTGTTCAAAATCTTCGCTCAATCTACCTCTATTTTTTCTTTCTCGCAATCACTTTTTTGACTGCCGTAATAATCGATTCACGCGTTAATCCATACTCTTCAGCAAGAACCCCCGCTTCACCCGATTGTCCAAAACGATTCCGCACACCGACGAATTCAACAGGAACAGGACAATATTCAGCTACAAGCTCCGCCACCGCTCCGCCAAGACCACCGGCAACCTGATGATCTTCGGCCGTCACGACCGCTCCGGCCATTGTTATCTCACTAATTAACGTCTCCGAATCCAACGGTTTAATCGTATGATTATTTATGACAGTTACAAACACACCCTCGCTCGCCAACCGTTCAGCCGCCATGATACTTTCAAATACCAGCGTACCGCAGGCAATAATAACCGCATCCGGCTTATCCGTTGACCACAATACTTCCGCTTTTCCTATTTCAAACGGCGATTCACTGGTTGTAAATAAAGCACTTTTTTGTCGCGCCACACGAAGATACGCCGGTTTTAAAGTTTTGGCTATCGCTAATGTCGCCTTTCGCGCTTCCTCCGCATCCGCTGGAACAATAACCGTCATATTCGGCAGAACGCGCATAAGTGCAATATCTTCAAGCGCCTGATGAGAACCGCCGTCTTCTCCAACACCAACCCCGGCATGCGAACCGATAATTTTGACCGGCATGTCATTCAAACAAACAGTTGTGCGAATTTGCTCCCAATTTCGGCCCGGATTAAAGACGGCAAAAGAAGCGATAAAAGGTATTTTCCCGTACGACGCAAGTCCCGACGCAACAACCGCCATATTTTGTTCAGCCACGCCCGCTTCAATATATCGTTCCGGAAATTGTTTTATAAACTCGGACATTTTAACCGATTCTCTAAGATCGGCGGACAAAGCAACAACGCGATTATCAAGCCAACCCGCCTCAACAAGTCCCGCACCAAAACCGTCGCGAATAGCTTTCATCTCGCACGTCGCCATATCACCAAACAGTTTTTTTGATTTATTAATCATTTTTTATTGACGCGATAAATCGCTGAGCTTCTTCTTTTGTCGGCACTCTGCCGTGCCATTCATAATTTCCCTCAATTTCAAATACGCCTTTTCCCGGAGTTGTGTGGGCAATAATAACCGTCGGTCGGCCGTCGACAACCTTTGCGTGTTCTACGGCAACCACAAAAGCAGAAATATCATTCCCGTCAACTTCAATGACGCGCCAACCGAATGATTCATATTTTTTGGCCAAAGGCTCGAGCGGCATAATGTCACTCGTTTTACCGCTAATCTGAATATCATTTCTATCAACAATTACAATCAATCGCTCAAGTTTTTCCTTTGCCGCAAACATAGCCGACTCCCACACGTTCCCCTCGTCATGTTCCCCATCGGAAAGTATACAAAATACCGAACAAAAATTTTTGTCCATCCGTGCACCGATTGCGATTCCCGACGCCTGTCCCAATCCGCAACCAAGCGGGCCCGATGTCGTTTCCACGCCGGGAAGTTTTGTCCGCTCCGGATGTCCCTGCAAACGTGAGCCAAACCGGCGTAACGTTTTCAATTCGTCCGTTTCAAAATATCCCGAATGTGCCATTGCCACATACTGAACGGGACAAATATGTCCGTTCGAAAGAATTAAACGGTCACGCTCCGACCATCCGGGGTTTTTTGAATCATGGCGAAGAATATGAAAATAAAGCGCGGAAAAAATATCCGCCATACCGAGCGGTCCGGCGGTATGTCCGGACGGTGACTCTGAAAGCATCGTCACAAGTGCAATACGAATGTCTTTCGCGTGCGCCCGAAGTGTTTCTAATTGTGTTTCATTTATTGACACCGATTTAAAATATATTACGAAACGTTCTGAAAATCATGCAATGCGACCAAAACATTATCACTTTCAAATAACGCCGACCCAACCGCAAAACGCTTTGCCCCCAGGTGAATCATTTCTTCCATCGTGTTCACGTTCACCCCTCCGTCTACTCCGATTAGTAAATCCGGATACGCTTTCCGAATGCGTTTTATTTTTTCTAATACTCGAGCATCAAACGGCTGGCCCTGAAAACCGTCCTGCTCAATTCCCATACACTGAACAAGAGAAATAGCGTGCGCATACGGAGCGAGAATAGTTTCCGGAGTTTTTATATCAATCGCAATTCCAAGCTCCACATCGAATACCGAGCTCTGTTGTGACATGCCTTTACCGTACTTTGCCACAATTTCCGAAAGCATAGACGTACTCTCCGCGTGAACAATCACCCGTTTTGCCCCGGCGGCAATCCAGTCATCAATAAATGTTTCCGGATTTCGTATCATCAAATCCACTTCAAAATCAAGCTCGTCCCAGTACGGAAACGGTTCACCTTCCTCAATAATTTTCAAAAAATTATCGTCTACATTATTCACCCCATAATAAGGCCAACTTTTGCTCGGCACAAAAATTCCGTCACAGACATCAATCTGCACAAGCGGAACAAGCCCGCGAACCATATTCATCTTTTCGATAAGACCTTCAAACCCCTTCTCTAATATTGCGGGAATTATTTCTGCCATTGTTCAATTTTATTAATTCGTCGGACATGTCTCGGGTCGCCGGAAAAAGGTACGCCGAGCCAAATTCGAACGGCTTCCTTGGCCACTGTTTCCGTCAAAAAACGCGCACCCAGAGAAAGCATGTTGGCGTCGTTGTGGTCTCTCGAAACGCGAATAATATCAAGACCGTCGGATACCTCGCTTGCCGTCATCAAAGGTTCCGGGCCATAAAAAAGCGTGCATCTCACATTCGGAAAACGGTTGGCCGACATTGCCTCACCCTGACCCGAACCGCCGATAACAATACCCCGAATTTTTTTTGAATCATTCTTTTCCGAAACCGCCCGAGCGACAATCTGAACATAATCAGGATAGTCATCACTCGTATTGAGGACAGTCGGCCCGCAATCAATTACTTCATAACCAAGTTCTTCAATAAACGGCTTCATCTCATCTTTCAGGGTAAGACCCGCATGGTCAGAAGCGATATACACTTTTATTCTATTCGGTTCCATTGTGACTATTATAGCACTATAGAAAAAACAGTATAGTAAAAAGAGTTGCCTTTTGAGCAACTCTTATTCAACGGCATAATTTACGCGAATTTGAGAATCCGCAAAAATACCCATTGAGGATTATTCATAATCGCCCGATAAAACCACGGAGCGAGAAAGGCTGCAAAAAATGTGTTCCCTATCAGATGACGCGCCGTAAACGGAACCTGTCCGATGATAGCCGACATCCACGTTTGTCCGTAGAACATTGGCCCCATAAGAACACCCGTTATAACGTCAAAGAATAATGTTCCGATAATACTAGCCAGAACAAAATTCCGCGCGGTTGCAGATCGTCCCTTAAAAAAGTAGGCCCCGAAAACACCGACCATTCCATATGTCAGACTGGTCATGATGGTCCATGAACCAACCTTTCCCATCAACACATCGAGAAGTGCGATACTCAAAGCGCCATACAAACCGCCAACCCACGGGCCGTACGCTTTTGATCCCGCCAATTCTGTCGCCATCAAAGGTGACACATTCCACAAACCCAAGAAGGGCGAGAGAAGCCGAAATAATAGCGTCCCCAAAAATCCGGCCACATATTTCGGCAAACCGGCCAACGAATGAACTACTTGTTTTTTCATAACGAGCACTCCCGTCTTTTTGACGGTGATTACTAATAAACACAGCGTGTTCGAGTGAGGATTCATAGTGAAACAGTCACCATGGCCTGACGCGGGCAAGTCCAGCTTTAAGCTGGTGTGTACGAGATCGGACTCGTTTCAAACATTCAGTCTGAAACATACCGTTGCGCGACAGTGAGGGAATCACACCCTTCTTCATCATACACGCTGCATGTAAAGACACTGTAGCATACGCGCGACTATTCGAAACATTGACATATGAGTTATATTATTTTAACATAAAATTAGTTACAAAAAGGATGCATATGAAAGAAGTTCTTCAAAAAAAGCAACAGGAATTAAAAGAAATAATCACCG
>CAJBMK010000020.1 GCA_903954165.1 uncultured bacterium
GCAAAGGTATGCGAGAGAGGACGCCATCACTTCTCAAATAAAGTAAGAAATTAAAAAAGTTTCTTTGTCTCCCGCTTGGGCAAATGCTTCAATCAATTATTTTGAAAACGAGAAAATGAAAATTGCCCAAGCGGAAAGCTCTTTCGCCCAAAAAGCGAGAAATGAGCTTGTGGAAATAGAAACAAAACTTGATCGCTTGCTTGATTTGCAACTGGACGGCAATTTATCACAAGCGGAATATACCGCCAAAAAACACAAGCTCATTCTCGCTAAAAAAGATTTGGAAGAAAAAATCACCGCTTTTGGGCGAAAGAGCAATAATCGGTTCGAACTTGCCATTGCCTTTCTAAAAGAAGCCAACCAAGCCGAAAAATACGCTCAACAAGAAAATCCCGAATCCTTTCGGGATTTTCTCAAAAAGATTGGTTCGAACTTCCGCATTGCCGACCGCACTTTGGTTTTGGATTTGAAAAATGCCTTCAAAATTGCGGAAAAATACCATGCCGAGGCGCTTTGCGCCGAGGCTGTTTCTTACGATTTCACAAAAAGTGAAAATTGGCGGAGAGAGAGGGATTCGAACATTACATGTTCAGTCCCCTGTTTGGATTTTCTTTTCGTTCGGAAACTCAAGAAAATGCTCAAACAGGCTTCGAATCCCTCGCGGAAGTGCCCCCGGCACTTCCTTCTCTCCGCCAAACAAAAAGGGCGCTTGGGAAGCGCTCTTTTTTGTACTGGCGGAGAGAGAGGGATTCGAACCCTCGATACCGTTTCCGATATACTACCTTTCCAGGGTAGCCCGTTCGACCGCTCCGGCATCTCTCCTTGTTTGGGCGAACCATGTAAAGATACACTTTTTTGGGTAAACGCGCAATGGAAAAATATGCAAAAAACCACCTGATAGGGTGGTTTTTTTATTTGACTTCGTCTAATCTTTATATGGACCGATAGACGAACAAACCCACTAACGCGAACAATATTGAAACGTATAAGGTCCACTCGGCGGCAACGAGAAGCCATGGCGTACCAACCAAAACAAAAAGCATTAGAAAAAATACTCCGAGTACTTGGAAACACATTTTTATTTTACCTGCCATTCTGGCTTGAATATCACGGCCAAGAAAACGCTTGCGGTAAAACGCCTCGATCACAATAATTAATTCAATAAGTATAATGGCCAACGCCAGTTCATGGCTCAAATACTTTGACACCAGAATTGCGGCGGCGGAACCAATGAGAAGCTTATCGGCAAGCGGATCGTACATTTTACCCCAGTCGGTCACCATATTTTTTGTGCGGGCAAGTGCACCGTCGATTCCATCGGATAGGGCGGAAATGACAAACAGTACGGTGCCGAAAAAATATTCTCCCGTAACCAAAAAATACACCACAAAAGGGATTGTCGCAAAACGAAAAGCGGTAATATGATTTGGTGTCACAATTTTCGGCAACAACGGCAATATTGTTGCCGCTATTATAGAATCAATAATATCCGTCACCCACGCCTTCTTTACTTTTTTCACGGCTTTTTCTGTCATAATTATTTGTTTTCTGATGTCGGCATACTGATAACGGGAGTTTTGTCCGCAACCGGGAAATCGCCCAAATTAATCAGAAGAGCAAAAATATAAATAAGCATAGTTCCAAGAATACCGTAATTAATACCCGCAAATGTAAGTAATGCGGACACAATAGTCGGCAATGTCATCAAAAAGAGCGCGATAACATACGAACGCCCGTATGTCAGGCCGGCTTTCCTGACCCTGAAGAATATCCACACGAACAAACCGAGCAATAAAGCCTCAAGGAAATACATTAAAGCGCCAAAAATAAATATGAAAGCAACCATCACGACACTGATAATCGGAAGTATAAACTTCAACAATGGCGCATAATTTGTAATCAGCCCGAGAAGCATTGCCTTATCGATTGTTACATCCGGAATAGAACGAAGAGGCATAATTCGAATTGAATTATTGTCGTAGTACATGAAATCGGTATGACTCAAAAACGCCATCGTATCGAGCGTTTTGAAATATGTCGCGTCGGATGCTGTTGAGCTCGCGTCGATAACAATAACTTTTGAATACAGAACTCCGCCATTCGAACTTTTTGCTAAGGCCAATTTTTGTGATTCGGGAATATGCCACGTATAAACACGATTGACCGAGGTTGAAGCGACACCATTTTTTATTGATATAGATAAATCAGCGGGATAATCTTTTGATATATACTCGGAAACGAAAGCGACTCCGCTGTATGCCATTGGATACAACACGAACGAAGCAAAAAGAGTCGAAACAACGGCCACCAAAATCGATAAGCCAAGGACATATCGAAAAGCGGACCGGCCCGAAGCCTCTGATACGAGACCGCGATAAAAACTCTTGTTATAAATTGAGTCCTTTATTCTGCTAAAAAATAATTTCATAGATAAAAATTAGCTTTACTAAACGCACCAATATATCTATATTTTTCAACATAAACAGCTAAATATAGAGCGCCTGTAATACTACCATGAAATGGCTCTGCTGTAAAATATAGTTTTACCCAGTCTGCTTCATTCCGCGCAAGAGTGCCACACGTTCGGCAATCGGCGGATGAGTCATAAAAAGCTTTGCAATTCCCTTCGTTGCCTTGGCGCCAAACGGATTTGATATATATAAATGCGCCATCGCATTATTTGCATGCGAAAGAGGGGCGCTGTAGCTTCCAATTTTTTCTAGAGCTCCGGCCAGTCCCTCGGGATATCTGGTCAATAACGCACCGGATGAATCAGCCAAAAATTCGCGCTTTCGTGAAATAGCCAGTTGAATTATAGTTGCAATAAAAGGCGAAAGAATGAGCATGACCACGCCGACGATCATAATAATCGTACCAAGCTGGCCCCGATTATCACTATCACCTCCGCGAAAAAATGAAGCGCGAAACGCCATATCTGAAATGATAGTCACCATACCGACAAGAACTACCACGACCGTCGAAAGCAAAATATCCCGATTACCGATATGTGAAAGCTCGTGAGCGAGGACACCCTCAAGCTCGCTTCGGTTAAGTATCCGCAATAATCCGGTCGTCACCGCCACCACGGCGTGATCTTTATTTCTCCCTGTGGCAAATGCGTTCGGTGCGGAATCTTCTATAATAAAAATCATCGGCATCGGTAATCCCGCCGTTATTGAAAGGTTTTCAACCAAATGATACAACTCGGTATACTCGTCATGCAACGCCGGTCGCGCTCCGGCCATGGCCAAAACAATTTTGTCGGAATACCAGTAACTGGCGATATTCATCAGTAAAGAAAAGATTACAGCAATATAAAGAATCGCGGAATTATGATACATAACTCCCAAAAACCAGCCTAGAAATATAATAAGCGAAAGAAAAATCGCCATCAAAACCCACGTCTTGCGAATATTTGTGGACTGATTAGTATACAGTGTCATAGAATAAGTATAGTACAAAAGACCCCTCCATGGCAAAATTACCAACTTCCTCCTCCGCCTCCTCCTCCCCCGCCTCCGGAAGAACCGCCGCCACTACTGCCCCGAACCGCACTCATGGTCGAGCTGGCCGAAGTTGAAAAAGACGTAATTGACGAAACAAAAGATGAAGCACTGAAATGTGTCATGGCCGCTCCGGCATACCAATTGGGAGGAGCCACATACATACCTTCAAATTCTTTTGCCCATGCTTTTTCTACACCAAATATCATGGCGTACGGCAGAAACATTTCAAATATCTCCGGTTTCTTTTCCGGCGCATTGTGAAAATTGATACGGTCTTTTTCGGCAACCGAAAGGTACATTTTGAGACCAAGCAAGTATTCCTTAATACGAATACCTTTCTCGGTCTTCGCCGGCATTAATCTCAAAAATACAAATAGTAGTATCGTCGAGATAAAAAATCCGCACCCCACCAGAATGAACGAATAATCCGGCAATGGATAAAAATTCATAAGAATAACGGTCAGAAAAGCACCCGTAAAAATACCGACGAATACTGCAATGAATACCGCAACAAGATACGGCACCCGATTTCCCTTCGGCGGATTACTGTAATAATCCTGATTTTTCAAATCATCGTACACGGCGGCGGAAATGACGGGCATGATGGAGGAAAATTCATATCGAAGAGATGAAAGCTTTACCGTATCACCCGCCGAATATAAATGAAGTCCGGTAAGCAATTTCGTGTCGCCAACAGTAAGTTCGGCGCCGTATGTTTTTAGTAATTTCAATTCATAATCGGACATGAGATTGAGGAAGCCGTATTGAAATTGCCGAATTGAAAGATAGCCTTTGGTGGCCAAATAAATAATTTCGGCCGAGAAGTCACGCGAAGAAACTTCCTCCGAAACAATTCCGCCACACTGCATCGGCGTCACGTTTTCGGGCACATCATATTGCGGTACAATAACCCCCGTTCCCTTCGGGTCGCGTCCCAGGCGATTCCATCGGCGATAGGAAAAATATAAAATCATGAGCGGTAAACCGAGCCCGATTATCCACGGTATGGCCAGAGCCACTAAATCGTTCCACGTATCGGCTCCGGTCGGCGAAGCAACCTGCCCTTTAGGAAAGCTGACCGCTATGGTCAATCCGTCACTCGAAGAAAGAATTGCACCTTCAGGTAAGGTAAATTTCTGAACGGATCCCCTAACCTGCATTGTCCGCACATTATCGGGAAGACATGAAGTATTCATTCCGAACAAACCAAAATAACACGACGCCTCGGTCGGCGTAATGCCGGTATCAAACGTCACGATTGCGTCGGCTTTTTCAATAGGAAATTGCCATTCATTACCGGTGACATTCCAGTACAACTCATCAGTATCGGAATGATAGCCGATTGCCCGACGGACCGTATAAGAAATTTGATACGTCCGCGGGCCGACGAATGTGACATTCGGGTCGCCAATCTTGAGACGCAATACATCGCTCGACAAATACTCTATCGTATACGGATGATTTTCACCGGATTGCAATTTGACCGATTGAGCGGAAACTTCCATTCGCTTTCCCTGAGACGAAATAAGCCGAATATCCCGATAAATGCCGTGCTTGTCCAATCCGCCGGAATTATAGGCAATGGTTTCAGTCACAGCAATCGTCGCGTCGGCATGAACAGTAACGTCCGCATGAAAAGAACTGATTACTTCTTCCGTAATATTTTCATCAATCGACTGCTCCTCGGAGCTCCGAATTACCGCCTCACCCGTTTGTCCCCCGTCCGCAGTTTGGGCAAAAATTATTTGTGAAAAACCTGTAATCGCTGATAAGACCAAAAACCCGGAAACGAATAGCCGGATTTTTGATAAATTAAATATTCCTCTCTTCACCATAGTTTTAGAACTTAACAGCCACCGGCTCGCGAGCTGCTTTTTCGTCCTCACCAAGTTCGAAGAATTCCATTTTGGAGAATTTGGCCATTCCCGCCACAATATTACCCGGAAACACTTCAATTGACGTATTCAAATCACGAACGTTT
This sequence comes from uncultured bacterium, assembly GCA_903954165.1. GTDB lineage: Bacteria > Patescibacteriota > Minisyncoccia > Phycocordibacterales > CAJBMK01 > CAJBMK01. The sequence continues at coordinate 5,488 of CAJBMK010000020.1, forward strand.
CCGTTATAGAAACGGCGGGCGGCCTGAATCTTGTTCTCGGTATCCGAAAGCTCGGTCTGTAATGCCAAAAAGTTCTGGTTGGCTTTCAAATCCGGATATGCTTCGGCTACGGCAAACACCGTTTTCAATGCGCCGGCAAGCGTCGCCTCAGCCTGACTTTTTTCCTCAAGCGTTCCGGCACCCATGGCTGCCGCGCGCGCTTTGGTTACATTTTCGAATGCGGACGATTCATGCGTCGCGTAACCCTTGACCGTTTCCACCAAATTCGGAATCAAATCGTAACGACGTTTAAGCTGGACATCGATATCCGCCCACGCTTCCTTGGCCCGATTGATAAGTAAAATAAAATTATTATACGCAAATACGCCCCAAAGAATGAGAAGCACAACCACCCCGAGCACTATATATATAAGAGTCATATGTTTATATTAACTACTACAAATATGAGTATACCACAGCTAAAATATAATTAAAGAAACTACATCTCGCCGAATCCGTTATATTTTAAGGAGAATTTCGAATCCCCATGATGAACTAAATAGTCCACTGGTCATGAATCACTCCGGTCAAATACCAGGAATTTTTGTACTGTTCGAACACGAGCCGTAAACTGACCCAATCCATACCGTTAAACTTCTTGTCAATTCCGGGAATGTAATACTCAACAATAATGGCATCGGGGTACACGGTATGAATTCTTTTGAGAATAGAATCTGACGCGCTTGATGACGCAGAGACTGTCACCTGAGGCGCGGTTGTAAAATCTGCGGGGAAAACAAACTTTTTAATGTAGGCAATCGGACCGAGAACAATCGGCTTACCGGTACCGTCATAATTTCCCCAACTATAAGCTTTGGAATCGAGCGGAAAATTCCTGATTGATTTTGCCTGAAACGGCGACTCGGTCACTGTAGAAACACTCCATACATACGGCGAAAAACGAACGCCTTTTACCGGATGAACTACTTTTGAAATTGCCGTGTAATCGCCTTTTTTCAGAAAAGCAACAACTTGTTTGGAAAGTGCCTTTACCACTGCATCCGTACTTGTAGATATCGTTCCTGATAGCCTATCTGGTGTCGACGTGGAAAACGATGAAGGAGCCGCTGCTTTTAATTCACGGTGTAGCATTCGAGTCAATGTCACTTCACCCGGAAAATCAACCTTGCTTTGCCACACGATAATCCACCCCATCACCACGGACGATAAAACAACCAAAAGCAGGAAAGAATAATCCCGCACAATTACCGAATCCATTATAAAATTCTTACGCATATCTTTTGTCTGGGACAATGAATAATTCTTCCGTATTATACCACACCAATGCGTACATAGACATATAATTCCTATGTGCGTTATCCACAGAATAGAACGCCGTTACCACCGCTACACAAATGAAATCCGCTGTCGGAAACAGTACACGCGGTACACATCCCGCAATCCACGTTAGAGCGTACACAGCACTCCGCGTCAATGTCAGCATGATATGAATAATTTGTTATACTTGCCGTATATTATGTCAAAACCCTTTGTCCATCTTCATACGCACTCTCACTACTCTTTGCTTTCAGCCCTTCCAAAAATTAACGACTTGGTAAAATATGCCAAAGAACTCGGGATGCCGGCGCTAGCCTTGACCGATAACGGCAATATGTACGGTGCCATTGAATTTTATAAAGCTTGCAAAAAAGCGGGCATCAATCCCATTCTTGGTATTGACGCGTATGTAGCAGGTCGTACACGCCACGACAAACAGGCGGGCGTCGACAATCGCCGATCACGTTTGGTCCTTTTGGCCAAAGATGCTATCGGATACAAATCGCTCATTAAATTAACCACCGACGCTCACCTGGAAGGTTTTTACTATAAACCGCGTATCGATAAAGAGCTGATTGAAAAATACCGCGACGGTTTGATTTGCATTATGCCGTCATTTTCCGGCGAGACAACATCGGCTCTCAAAAATAAAGACAAAGAAAAAGCAAAACAAATTATTGCGTGGTACAAAAATATATTTGGACCGGATAATTTCTATTTGGAAATTACCCGCCACGAAGAAATGGACGGCCACAACGAGCTCATGAAGGAAATAATTTTGCTTGCAAAAGAAACGGACGTACCGCTTGTTGCCGCACATGACACGTATTATTTGCATCCAGAAGACAAAAAAGCCCGACAGACGCTGGCTCTGGTCAATTCACACGCCGATTTTGGAGACAAAATTTCGGATGATGACGAAGGGGATTTTTCATTCATTTCCGCCGAGACAATAGAACAAAATTTTTCCGATATTCCGGAAGCTATAGATAATACCGTCAAAATTGCCACGCGCTGTAATTTAGAAATCACCCTCGGTAAATGGGTCTTTGCGGATTACAAACTCCCTCCGGGTAAAACGCACGACGACGTTCTGCGGTCAACCGTGTATGAAGGCATCAAAAAACACGGCCTTGAAGAAACAACCGAGGTTGTCGACCGTATTGAATATGAACTTTCTGTCATTAAAAATAAAGGGTACGCGACGTACTTTCTTACCGTCAGCGACCTACTTGATCACGCTCACAAAAACGGAATTTTGACGACAATCAGAGGTTCGGTCGGCGGATCACTCGTGACATACCTTGCCGGTATTACCAATGTAAACCCGCTCGTTTACAAACTACCCTTCGAACGATTTCTTAATCCGGAACGCCCGTCCGCTCCCGATATTGATATGGACTATGCGGACAATAGACGCGACGAAATGATTCAATACGCTCGCGAACATTACGGTGCGGACCGCGTCGCCCAAATCGGTACATTCGGTACTATGATGGCCCGAGGTGCCGTTCGTGATGTCGCTCGAGCGATGGGTTTTCCCTATGACCTCGGCGATAAAATTTCAAAAATGATTCCAATGGGTTCGCAGGGTTTTCCCATGACCATCGACCATGCACTTGAAATCACTCCGGAACTGTCGTCGTTTTATAAGGAAAACAAAGATGTCCATGTCATTATTGATATGGCCAAAAAAATTGAAGGATGTGCCCGACACATTTCGGTTCACGCCGCCGGTGTCGTTATTGCGCCGTCGCCGCTTACCGACTACACGCCCGTCCAGTTTGACCCGAAGGGCGGTAAACTTATTACTCAATATGATATGCACGCGGTGGAAGACGCGGGATTGCTCAAGTTCGACTTTCTTGGCATCAAAAACCTTTCTATCCTTGCGGACGCGGTCGCACTCGTGAAAAAAATGGATAACATTGACGTCGATATCGAACGAATTCCCCTCGACGACAAAAAAACATTTGAAATTTTGACGCGAGGCGAAACAATCGGGCTGTTTCAATTAAACGGTACCGGCATGACCAAGTATTTAAAAGAACTCCAACCGTCAACAATCCACGACATCAACGCTATGGTCGCGCTCTATCGTCCGGGTCCGATTGAATCGATTCCCCAATACATTGAACGAAAACACGACGCCTCGAAAATAAAATTCCTTGACCCACGAATGAAGGATATTCTTTCGCAGTCGTTCGGCGTCATCACCTATCAGGACGACGTCATGCTTATCGCCATTAGGCTTGCCGGATATTCATGGCTCGAAGCCGACAAACTCCGAAAAGCTATGGGTAAAAAAATTCCGGCTGAAATGGAAGCGCAGAAACAAAAACTGCACGATGGTCTCATCAAAAACGGCATGTCGGAAAAAAAAGTTAACCAATTATGGAAACTTATCGAACCGTTTGCCGCCTACGGTTTCAACAAAGCTCACGCCGCAAGTTACGGCCGTGTCGCATATCAAACGTCGTACATGAAAGCCAACTTCCCCGCCATTTACATGTCGGCGGTACTGACGGCCGACTCTGGCGACGTTGAAAAAATCGGTGAAATAATTACCGAATGTAAGCGAATGGCCATACCTGTTCTGCCTCCGGATATTAATGAAAGCTATACGGGTTTTACCGTCGTCAAACGACTCGATGATAACGACTCGTCAAACGACAAAATCCGCTTCGGCCTCATGACCATCAAAAATTTCGGTGAAGGAATTGCAAATGCGATTATTGCCGAGCGCGATCGTGCCGGAAAATTTAAATCACTGACCGATTTTCTTGACCGCGTTCGTGACCGCAACCTGAATAAAAAATCAATGGAGGCACTCATCAAAGCCGGCGCTCTCGATGAAATGGGCGAACGAGGAGTTCTTTTGGCCAATCTCGATGCCTTACTTGCATACAACAAAGAACAGGCAACGACACCCACATCGCAGGATTCTCTTTTCGGCGGAATGCCGGATTCAACCGCAATGCACACCGTCAAACTGCAACCGGCTCCGCCAATTCCACCAGATGAGCGTCTGGCCTGGGAAAAAGAATTGCTCGGCCTCTACATTTCCGGACACCCGCTTGATAAATACAAAGCAATTTTTGAAAAACGGGACGTGACTGTGAAAAAAATTAAAGAGGAAATGAAAGAAGGCGACGAAGTAGTCATTGGCGGTATCATTGAAGAAGCCAAACCGATTGCCACAAAAAAAGGAGACATGATGATGTTCCTGCGCATCGCCGACCTAACCGGCTCAATCGAAACCGTCGTATTTCCAAAAGTGTACGCCCAATTCAAAACGATTCTCGAACCCGAGCGCTGTATCGCCATCAAAGGCAAAGTTTCCAATCGCAACAACGAAATCAGTCTCATTGTCGATAAAATTAAACCATTACAATAAAAAAATGGCGGAGTAATTTTCATAACTCCGTCATGTGCGCCGGCTTATATACAATTAACTTCTATCGGCACGGCTACCAACGTGTACTGAACGCAAACTGAATAAGCACCACCGCCTCCAAGAGACCGAATAATACAAGCGTCGGTTTCAAAGCTTTTTCGTACACCTCAAGTTCAATCTTCCGGCCCACCGTCGGCATCATAAGCGACGGAATAAACTCGTCGAGCAATAATCCCCAACCCAAACCGAGTCCGGCAATTAATATGCTATTTTGTTCAAGCACCATCATACCAACCGAGGAAATAAAAAGCAGTACAATTCCCCAGTGTCCGTGATGAATCTGTAATCCGCTTTTCTCGCGCATGAACGGTTTGAGAAATCTTTTGTAAAATATCGCAAACATTGAACGCTGGTATAACGGCGGAAATAAAAGCGCCGCCCCAAAAACCGCCACCTGTGTTTTCGTCATAAAAAGATCCTTTTCGTCATCTTATAACACGCGACAAAACTTTTGTAAAATGAATGGCGGTCGCTCTTTCGACTACCTACCCTTTTGATAAGAACATTCTCCGATTAATTTAAGCCGAATCGTCCCGTGTAAAATGCGAGAGACTTTTTCTAACGTGTACACGTGAACTTGCCTATTTTATATTTGTAATATTCCAAGTGCGAGCTACGAAAATTCCTTTTATGCGCCCGGTAAGCGTATCCACAATTCTCACAGAGAGAATTAAACTCGCTCGTTTGTTTCTAAACCACAACCAACAACATTCAATCAAGGCTTATTTATCCATATTTTAGGCCATAGTTGACAACATATTTGAAAAGGATATAATGATTTCAGAAAGCTCAAAAACACATAATGCATATGAAAATATCAGAACTGAACGCTCTAATTCCACTGTTGACGATGGATTCGCCAAACCAAACCGCCGGTGGATGGGCCAAAAGCAGCGGGGAAAGGCTGCAGAAAATTAAAGAGGCCTGCAAAAAAGGCCGAAAAGGGAGGTAATCTCATTACTCCCCGAAAAGTCCGCACACAACCTGTGCGGATTTCTTTTTACTACTTATCCCCATACATCTTCCCATTTTTGACAAAAATGCGATTAAAGATGACAATATCCAACGGAACATAGGGATTGTTTCCCGCTTTTTAGTATTTTCATTAGTACCAAAAATACGAAAGTGCTCTTTAAACAAAATACAGCATGGTACTGAAAGGAACATGATGGACCCACCGCCTATACATCCAAAAGCAGAACTCGTCAGACAATACCAAAAAAACCCAACCCAAAGTGAAGGTATACCGTCCGAACTTGTCAGTGATGCAGAACTGGTTTCTCTCACCGTGACACTACAGGATGAACCTGAATGTCTCGCCCTACTTGCAGAAGCAGTCAGCGAAGCCGATTGGGTTGAGTTAATTGGAAACGGTAGATGGCGTGAAATGCTTCGGATTCATACGCCGGTATTCTTTGTCGCATTAATGCGGTGTGGTGCGGTTACAAATACCGTTACACCCATCGAGGACATATATCGATATACACAAACAGCAGCCGCTGTTAATAATTACTTCGCATTCATGGCATTTGGTTCCATAGGAATGTGCATGGCCAATAAATGGGAGTTTTCTTTAATCGCAAAAACGGTTGAGAAAGCTATGAGTAAGCAAACGACCGTAATCCTCGAGGATAGCAGGCACGATCAACTCGTGAAATACACGCTACGATGGGCGAAAGAGGGTGCGGTAACATACGAACATTGGAAAATGCTCCTTGACTTAAGTAAGGAAAAGAAGCACAAGGAACAAATCCGACAAATGCAGGCATGGGAAGCAATGAGTCTGAAGGATTGGCGCATAGCCCTTCAAATTGCGGAGGTTATCGAAGGCAGTTCACATCACGAACTGGTTTCAATCGCCCTCATTAGAATGGGATCGCCCATGTCGGTTCAAGAAATTAAGAAAATACCGGCCAATAAGTTTGGGCCGATGATCGTTTGTGCAGCGCTATGCACAGAAAAGGGAAAAAAAGATAACATGTCTCCCGGCATTCTCAAGTAACCGGTTAGACACATAACACGCAGCCCGCCCCATAAAGGCGGGTTTTTTAATGAAACTTTCTGAGCTAAAATTATCTATTTGCACTCCATTTATTTCTCCTGTAGGATATACGGATACGAAGATTGTTGCGCCTACCACGCGCAAGATTCACATCGGACACAATTGTCCCTAATTCGTGCATAAGATTCCGCTTGTATGGCGGAAAAGCTTGGTGGAACCGCGAGGATTTTAATCCCCCGCCCGAGCAAGGTTGCGTCACCGGACGCTGTCTTGCTCGGGCGTTTTATTTTTTATTAATATAACAAACTGCACTATGCAAAATAATATTGAACAAATTCGACATTCACTCGCCCACCTTCTGGCGGCGGCGGTCATTGAACTTTATCCCGGAGCAAAACCGACAATCGGCCCGGCCATTGAAACAGGATTTTATTACGACTTCGATTTACCGACAGCAATTTCCGACAAAGAACTTTTGAAGATTGAGAACAAAATGCGAGAGATTGTAAAATCCTGGAAATCATTTTCCTCATCCGAAAAAACGGCGGCGGAAGCTGAAGCATTTTTCAGCGACAATCCATACAAACTCGAACTCATAAAAGAACTGGCCACAAAGGGCGAAACGCTATCGTTCTACACATCGGGAACTTTCACCGATTTGTGTCGTGGCGGTCATGCCGAAAATCCGGCAAAAGACATCGGAGCCGCCGGATGGAAACTAGACCGCGTTGCCGGTGCTTACTGGCGCGGAAGCGAGGCTAATAAAATGCTGACTCGTATTTATGGACTGGCATTCGAAACAAAAGATGCGCTTAAGGAATACGAAACTCAGTTAGCTGAGGCGGAAAAGCGAGACCATCGCAAACTGGGAAAAGAATTAGAAATCTATATTTTTGACGAAGACACCGGACCGGGGCTTCCACTCTGGATGCCGAACGGTACTGTTATTATTGAAGAATTAGAAAAACTGGCCAAAGAAAAGGAATTTGAAGGCGGTTATCTTAGAGTTCGGACTCCGCATTTGGCCAAAGAAAGCATGTATCTCAAAAGCGGACACCTACCGTACTACGAAGAAAGCATGTATCCTCCGATGCAATACGAAGGCGGTAAATATTATTTGAAGGCAATGAATTGCCCTCATCACCACAAAATTTTTGGAGCTCGAAAGCGCAGTTTCAAAGAATTACCGATGCGCCTGGCGGAATACGGAACCTGTTATCGTCACGAAAAATCAGGGGAATTATTCGGGCTGATGCGTGTTCGTTCAATGCAAATGAATGACGCTCACATTTACTGCACTGAAGAACAATTTGCTGAGGAATTCAAAAAAGTGAACGACCTTTATATTGCTTACTTTAAAATTTTCGGAGTTACAAAATATCAGATGAGACTTTCCACACATGACCCAAAGCGTCTCGGTGAGAAATTCGTGAACGAACCGGAGCTTTGGAAAAAAACCGAGGATATGGTTCGAAAAACATTGGTAGAAGCCAATATTCCATTTTTTGAAGTTGCAAACGAAGCGGCGTTCTATGGACCAAAAATAGACGTTCAGGTTTGGAGTGCAATTGGTCGCGAATTTACATTAGCGACAAACCAAGTTGATTTCGCTGTTCCTAAACGCTTTGACCTCACTTACACTGATCGCGACGGTACGGAAAAAACACCGCTCTGTATTCACCGCGCTCCGCTTTCGACACATGAACGAATGGTTGGATTCTTACTTGAAAATTACGCCGGCAATTTCCCGCTCTGGCTTTCACCGGTGCAAGTCAAAATTATTCCGATAAAAGAAAATCACGAGGAAGCAGCGGCGGCACTCTGGAAGTCATTGCACACACTCGGAATTCGTGCCGAACTGGCGGAATCCGGATCACTTGGTAAGGCTGTACGTGATGCAAAAAACAAAAGAATGCCGTACTGGATAATTATTGGCGACAAAGACCTGGAGGCGGGCAAAGTTACCTTGGAAAGTCGCGATAAGGGAAATCTGGGTCAGCTATCTGCGGAAGAAATTGTGGCCAAACTAAATCAGGAAATTAAGGAAAGAATATAATGTACCAATGTAACAAGCTCCGCCGTATTCGGCGGAGCTTGTTATTTTATACTACAGGGCTTGATATTTTTATTATAATAAAAAAGCGGAACACCTCATGGTATTCCGCTTTGTGTGCAGTAAGCTTGTTTAGCCTTACCTGTTTCGCTCTATACGACACGTTACGTTTGGACCGTTGGTCTTTAAGCACATCAGGCGAATTCGTACATACGTTCACATTACTGTGTTCGTAGGGGTACTACTTGGGAATACCGACAATGTAGTGTAAAACGACTTCCTGCAAAGAAAGCATCGTTAGTGTTCATTGTGCGTTAAGACGCATTCAGGCATCCCGTGACCGCGTACGCGCGTACGCTTTAGGCTCATCCCCTTCTTTGGTTGGGGAATCATTGTTATTTTGTTCAAGCTTCTTTCCCAAAACTTAGAATATACCAATTAGATACAAAATCAATACGACTCGCAATAGCGATATACATATGAAGAAACGTCAATTAGTGCAAAAACAAAAATTCCGCCATTATCGGCGGGATTTTTGTTTACATATCTACGTTTGCCTTCTTTGCGTTTGACTGAATGAAACTTTTTCGGGACGGCACATCCGTACCCATCAACGTATCAAATACTTTATCAGCCTCCACCGCATCCTCCACTTTCACCTGCCTCATAACGCGTCGAGCGGGATCCATAGTCGTTTCCCAAAGTTCTTCAGGGTTCATTTCTCCCAAACCTTTATATCGCTGAATAGAAATTTTTGGCGTTCGTGTAGCAGTACCCTCATTTTCTTCTTCTCCCTCAATCGCCTCATCCGTCTCTACGACAGACATAGTATCGGCATCCTTTCCCAAAAATTTAATCTTTTCCTGGTCGGAATATGCATACATTACCTCCTTCCCGCGTTTAATCTTATAGAGAGGCGGCTGTGCAATATAAATATGGCCGGCATCAATAAGCGGACGAAAGTACCGATAAAAAAGAGTCAGTAACAATGTACGAATATGCGCACCGTCCACGTCGGCATCAGTGGCAATAATAACTTTGTGATAGCGAAGCTTACTAATATCAAACGTGTCGCCGATTGCCGTACCCATTGCGATAACCAAATATTTTATTTCGGCAAACGCAAGAACCTTATCCAGGCGCGCGCGCTCAATGTTCAAAATCTTTCCCTTAAGCGGAAGAATTGCCTGCGTACGGCGGTCTCTGCCTTGTTTCGATGAGCCTCCTGCAGAGTCTCCCTCAACTATGAATATTTCTGATTCCTCGGCGCTTCTTGTTTCGCAATCGGCCAACTTTCCCGGAAGCGTCATTCCTTCAAGCGCGCCTTTACGAAGAACAGAATCCTTCGCCGCTTTTGCGGCCTTTCTGGCTTTCAAAGCGAGAACGACTTTACTGATTATCGCACGTGCATCATCAGGGTTCTCTTCCAAGAACATCTGAAACGCGTCGCTAAAAACGGTTTCTACCGCGCCACGAGCCTCCATACTGCCGAGTTTAGCTTTGGTTTGTCCCTCAAACTGAATTTCCCGAAGTTTAACAGACACCACCACGGTAATACCCTCAAGCACATCCTCTCCGGTAAAATTATCTTCATTTTCCCGAATCAAATTATTGGCCCGGCCGTAATTGTTAAGAGAGCGAGTCAGTGCGGTCTTGAAACCGGTAATGTGAGTTCCTCCTTCCGGTGTATAAATATTATTTGCAAACGGTAAAATTCGATTTGAAATATCATCAACGTACTGAAGCGCAACCTCTACGGACTCTACCCCTTCAACTTTCTTTTCAATGTAAAATACATTCTTGTGAATAGGCTTCAATGTGTGGTTATAAAACCGCACTAATGATTCCAGCCCGCCTTCAAAATAAAATGACTGTGACGGCACATCCAAACCAAGATCTCGAAACCAATATGCCTCCTCATCATTTATGTCTCCTTCGTACCCTCGCGCGTCAATAACAGAAATACGTAACCCGCGAACCAAATACGCTTGCTGGCGCATATGCTCAACCACTCGGGAGAATTCGTATTTAATTTCAGGAAATATTGCCGCATCCGCCTCAAAAGTCACCACTGTTCCGCAGAGCTTTGACGGACCGACACGCTTCACGTTTGCCTTTTTCTTTCCCTGACTATATTCCTGAATAAATTTTCCACCGTCGCGATACACTTCAACCTTACAATAAATAGAAAGAGCGTTGACGACTGAAGCGCCGACACCGTGCAACCCGCCGGAAACCGTATACCCTTCACCGCCGAATTTGCCTCCGGCATGCAGTGTAGTCATAATTGTCTCCAGTGCGGAAACTTTTGTTTGTTTGTGAATATCTACAGGAATACCACGGCCATTATCCGCCACTCGGACCCAGTTTTGCGGTAACAAAGTAATTTCAATATCATTACAAAAACCACCCATCGCTTCATCGCGAGAGTTGTCGAAAATTTCTGTGATCAAATGATGCAATCCGTCCGGACCGGTCGTACCGATGTACATACCCGGGCGTTTTCGAACGGGCTCAAGTCCTTCTAGAACTTGAATTGACTCTGCGCTATAATTTCCGGAAGTCTTCTTTTTTGCCTCTGATTCGTCTTTATTTTTAGCCATTTTTATACTATTCAAACCGAGAGATAATTAAAGATGGACTCTTGCCCACCTATACATTATTGTATCAAATTTTGAAGATAATTGAAACTCATTTTGTGCATAATTACTGTTACATAACGCCATACCCATTTTGACAAATTAGTCTGTTATGTTAAAATTATGCCGGAGAGGAGACCTTCATGATCATAGTAAATACTGACAAAAAATATTTCGGAAAAATGTTGAATATTGCATTTAAAGATTACCGAGGCCGACCTATAAACCCGTGCCAACAACTAAAGTTCCGCGGCCAAATCACGCTAGCAATGACTCACACCGTCTGTGATATGGGATACGTTCGGCATTTTAATCTTTCTTCACAAAAATAATAAAAACCCGCCGTACGAACGGCCGGTTTTTTTGTTTATTTTACCGCCGACGCGCACACTACCTCACTTCATAACCGCACGACATAAACCGTTCGGTAATTCGTTTTATAATCGGATTAACCTCCTCATCCGTCAGTGTTTTTTCAAACGACTGAAAGACCATTCGAAAAGCCAACGATTTCTTTTCGACAACTCCCGCTTCATTTTTCTTTTCAAATACATCAAATAGTTCGGGTCCGCGAACAATAAGACTCGTTCCCTCTTCCCGAATAATTGCCATCAATGCATCTTCCGTAACGTGCGGTTGCACAAAAACCGCAATATCTCTTACGATAAAAGGATACGGTGAAAACTTTTTGTACATAATTGCCGGCGACCGAATAAAGCCCAAATCATCATATGAATCCGCCGTAACGCCCTGAATAAACGGTTCAAGCGATAATTCTACCCATGCTGAATTTTGAGCTTTTTCCACCGTGCCGGTAAATTCTATTCCGCACACCTCCGAAAGTTTTTTCAAAAGGACGGCAATCGACTCTTCCGGCTTTTCCTTTTTATTTTTCTTTACCTCGGCAATACCAATCGAAAAGTGCAACGCTTCTCCCGCCAACGGAAACACCTTGCCGATCTCAAATATTTTGACGCGTTCTTTTCCGAGTATGTCGGCGTTTCGCACATTCATTTCCAAACTTTTTACCACACCGTCTCTCAAATTTGTCCGTAAAAATGATTTATCTGAAGCGAGCGGATAGGTAACTTCAAAATCTCCTTTCGCCACCAATGAATACAAATACACTTCGGAAAAACCGAGAGACACAAGCACATTCTTTATTTTTTCGCTTACATAAAAACTTTTATTTATTGCCGGTTTTTCCTTCGGCTGTGGCGGTAACACGCCGACAACTTTGTCATACCCAAACATACGCCCGACTTCTTCAGCAATATCCTCCGGTATCGTCAAATCAAGACGGTCATACGGAATAGCAAGAGACAACTCTTTGCCGTTGGCTTCGACACCAATATCAAGCGATACAAGAATTTTTATAATCGTAGCGTCGTCGATTTCACATCCGAGTGTACCGCGAATCAAATTTGTATCGACGGAAAAACAACGGCGCGTAACGGGTGCCGGATACATATCAACAATCTTCCCCATCGACGCTTTCGGAGACAAAGTCGCTATTATAGCGGAAACGGCATCCATAGCTTCCCCGGCCAGATATGGCGTTATCTCATTTTCATATCGTCGAGACGCGTCATTCTTTATACCGACGCGCACCGTCGTACGCCGAACAAGCACCGGGTCAAAATTGGCCGACTCCACAACAATACGTTTTGTTTCTTTAGTTACTTCAGCCCGATTTCCGCCTTTCACTCCCGCAATAGCCAGAGGCCCGTTATCGTCCGCAATAACAGAATCATCAACGGAAAGCGTAATGTCTTTATTATCCAGCGTCACTATTTTCTCACCCGAGAATGCATATCGTACGCGAATGGCGCCGACAATCTTATCCGCATCAAACGCGTGGAGCGGCTGGCCTACATCGAACATAACATAATTGGTAGCGTCAACAACAGAATTAATCGAGCGCCCACCTATCGATTCGATAGCAGTCTTTAGCCATTCCGGCGAATCGGTCACGGTCACATTTTCAACGCGCCTCCCGACATACCGGCGGCAAAAATGAGAATCGTCAACCACGATTTGAAGTTCCGGCACCTCACTAACGGGAACATTTTTTTCTTCTATTTTTTTCAAAGAAAAGTTTCCGATTGCCGAAAGTTCGCGCGCGATTCCGCGATGACACAGCGCATAATGCGCACGATCGGGAAGCACTTTCAAATCAATCATTGTATCCGCGCCGGACGTTTTTATATCCTCAACCTCAAACGCGTGAAATGTGAAAAGTTCCGCTATCTGTTCTGCGGCGGGTAATTCCGTATCAAAATATTTCTGAAGCCATGCGCGAGAAATTATCATAATTATTGATTTTGGAATTACTATTAAAACTGGTCAACAAACCGAAGGTCGCCGTTATAAAAATTACGAATATCATCAATACCTTTATGCTTCAGCATCACCAGTCGGTCAATTCCAAAACCAAACGCAAAACCGCGATATTTTTTTGAATCCAGGCCGACTTCCTTCAGAACATTCGGGTGCACTATTCCGGCTCCGCCCATTTCTAGCCAGCGATTATTCCAACGCATATCAACCTCCACCGCCGGTTCCACGAACGGAAAATAACTCGGGCGGAAGCGAATCAAAACATCCTCACCGTAAAGCTTTTTCATCATATATTCAATTGTTCCTTTCAAATTTTCCATAGAAACATTTTCGTCAATGTACAAACATTCCATTTGAAAAAATTGCGCTTCATGCGTGGCGTCGGTTGACTCGTTTCGAAATACCTTACTCGGAACAACAATACGATACGGCGGCATAATACTCCCCTTCACCATTTTATCCATATACCGAATCTGCACAGACGAAGTCTGTGTGCGTAATAATTTTTTCTCACTATCGCCCTTTTTTGGCTTTATCCAAAACGTATCCTGCATATCGCGCGACGGATGATCTTTGGCAACGTTCAGAGCGTCAAAATTATAAAACTCGGTTTCCAACTCGGGACCTCCCTCGACCGCAAACCCAAGTTCCTTAAAAATAATAGTTAGCTCACGAATCATGGCCGTCATTGGATGTAAGTGCCCCGCCGTTTGTTCATTATGTATCATAGTGATAATTTACCGATTAATTCGCCGTCTTTTACGTACAAATCCTCGCCGTTTACCAGACGAAAATCAACGTCTTTGCCTTTATAAAGTTGAATCGTATTTTGACCGGGCGCCCGACGGTCTATTTCCGTCACATACACGCCGTCAGCCAGTGAATACAGTATAACATCGTAGCGACCCGGATAAAAATCAACCGACCGCACTTTTGACTTGCCCTGATGGATAATCGCCTCAGAGTCACATTTTCCGTTAAAACAAAAGAAAAACGGCATCAGATCGATTCTGCCGTTCCATTCTACACGTATCGAATTTCTGTCTTTCCACAGTGTAATTTTCCGATACGAAATTGCCGACGCTTTAGCGCTATCCTCAACGGATGAAGTGGCGGTAAGAACGGCTTCTTCCTTTACCATTGGCGTCGTTGTCGCCAAAAAAATCGAAAGAACCTTCCGATATTCGGCGGAAACTTCACTCGCCGCCTTTTTTGACATTTTTTTTGTTGAGGAGGCTGTACTGGTCGAAAAGTGTTCGATTAAAATAATCGGAGTTGATGTTGGTATCAAAAATGAATTACCTTCGGTGACCGATTGTGGTGATACCGTCACCTGTTTGTTCCATGAATAATAGCCGTCCTTTGCCACGGTCACATTATAATTCCCCGGCTTCAAATCCTGCACGAAAAAACCGCTGCCCAAAAAACTTAATTTTTTTACCTGAATGCCGTCGATTGCCAAAATAGAATCCGTCAAATCAGAATAGATATAAATTCCGCCCGACTTAAACACATTCCAATGCGCCCCCAAACGGTACCCCGTAGCGTATAATACCAAAAACGGAATAAGCGCCACAAAAAGCAAGCTATAGAACGCCAAATACGTATACCGATGACGACGTGAAAGCGGCTTCATAAGGAGCCATTGTAGCAAAATTGAGCAAAAATAACCAGAAATATACGCAAATCTCAAACAGACATCTTTCACTCTCGTCCCCCTCCGTCAAATCGCGTGTATTCATTATCCGCACGTACCTCATCCCCTCCGTCATTGCGAGGACGCCTCGTCCGTGGCAATCCAGGATTCGGGAATAGTCGGGAATCAAAATTGCAGAAGGAATTACAGCATAATGGACTGGATTGCCACAGGCTCTACGCCTTCGCAATGACAGAAGTAATGAAAATTACAATATAATAAACTGGATTCTTACCGCCAAGAAGTGGGCAGGCGCCAAGCTTCCAATAACGATACTCGCCCCTACCGTCATTGCGAGGACGCCTATCCCCTCCGTCAAATCGCGTGTATTCATTATCCGCACGTACCTCATCCCCTCCGTCATTGCGAGGACGCCTCGTCCGTGGCAATCCAGGATTCGGGAATCGGTAA
>CAJBMK010000021.1 GCA_903954165.1 uncultured bacterium
GACTGGATTGCCACGGGCAAAACGCCCTCGCAATGACGGAGGGGAGGAATTACAACAACATGAACTGGATTGCAACCCGCCGAGAGTCGGGCAGGCGCTTCTCTTACAATAACATCATCACATCTTCTGTTATTACGGTAATTCCACACATTTATCACCTTTGTGTTGCTCCTTTTCCCTTTTCGTCATTGCGAGGACGCCTCGTCCGTGGCAATCCAGGATTCGGTAATCGGGATTCAAAACAGCGGAAGGAATTACAACAAAATTGACTGGATTGCCACGGGCTCCACGCCCTCGCAATGATTGATGGGTAGGGGATGGATTTCCGTTTGCCCGACTTTCGGCGGGTGAGCAAAACACTTTTGCAAAGACGGATGGAAGGGAGCCGTTTTACTATCTATTCATCTCTCGGCGAGCGGAAGACTCCGAAGGTAATGAACACAGCGAATTATCGCAAAGACGGATGGAAGGGACCGGTCCGCCTTTTTTTAGCTCTCGGCGAGAACCAATCAAAAAAATAAATTTTGTCTAGTCTTTTTCCTTGTCATTGCGAGCGAAGCGCGGCAATCCAGTCAATTTTGTTGTAATTATCTCACCCGCTATTCGGAGTCCCGATTTCCGATTCCTGGATTGCCACGAGCGAAACGCTCTCGCAAAGACGGAGAGTGCCGGGCGGAAGACCTCGAAGATAATGAACACAGCGAATTATCGCAAAGACGGAATGGTTATTGTTTGCTCGTTCTTTCTTGGGTTGCAATTCGTTTACCATGAAGGGGTTCCAGGATAGCTTTTTTGGATGGTGGTTTGGTTTTGGAAATAGCGTTATAATGGTGGACGTCTATGACATTCTTTACAAGGAATTGGAGGGGTATTGTTACGGTCTTTTTGTTTGCGTCTGTCCTGTTTTTTAGTATCTATAAACTTACCGAAAGCCCGCAAACTTGGCTCGATGAAGGCATTATCGTGGGTACAGCTCGGGTTCTTATGGAAACGGGACGTGTTGGTGTGCAAGTGGCTCCGGGCATTATCGAGTCGGCGGGTATTGTGACGACGAGTTATCCGGTTACCATACCGATTGCTTTATCTTTCAAACTTTTTGGCGTCGGAATCCTAGAGGCACGAGTGGTGATGGTTCTGTATCTCTTGTTGTTTTTTTCGGCCGTTTTTCTATTGCTCAAAAAATACATTTCTCCAAATATGTATCTCCTGTCTTTTGCTCTTGTTGTGACATTTGCGCCGATTTACGGCCACGGGAAAAATGTCCTCGGTGAGATTCCGGGAATGTTTTTTCTTTTTCTTTTTTTATACGCGGTGTATTCTTTGGAAAAAAGTATTCGCCCGTCCTACCGTCATTACGGTATTGCCGGTTTGTGCGCCGGTCTTTTTGTGGCCACGAAGCCCGTTTTTATTCTTATTGCTCCGGCGATTGTCGGCGCTTTATTGGTGCAAATTTTGTTCAAGGGCTGGTCGTCTGTACGATATTCGCGTCACGCTTGGTTTTTCCCGATTGCTTTTTTAATCCCCGTCATTTTTTGGGTTGTGTTTCAATTTTCCGGCGATTCTATTGGGAATATTTTGTCCGTTTATGCCAATCCGCATAAGACGGCGGGTATTGCTTCGATTATAAAAAACGCAAAAATATTTGTGACGGAGTCACAGCCGATTTATTTTTTGGGCGCATTTGTCCTGTGGACACTTGCCGTCGTCTTGCGTTTGAAACGTAAGATTCCGTTACCGCTTGCGGAATTGATTGCGTATGTTTTTTCTTTTTTGGTTTTTGCCGCATTTATGCGAATGCCTCAGTATTATCGCTACTTTTTTCCGGCTCAGCTTCTGGCGATGCTCTATATTGTGTCCAATGCGGAAATGATTATCGATTTTTGGTTTAATCGATTTGCTCATAAAACGAAATTATTATACGGTAGCCTCGTTCTCTTGTTTGTATTTCAAACATACGGCCTTTTTTTCACTTCGTGGGTTGCACAAGCGTATGACAATACGAAAACAGCTAAGCTCGATGCATATTTTTCCATAGCAACCACAACGCCAATTTTCTTGTATCACGCGCCGGAAGTGGCCACATTTCTCAAAACAAAGAATTACTACCAGTTCTTTTTTGCCGCCCCGGACCTTCCGTATGGTACTAAGTCGCTTGATTTTTTAAGAAACGGCGGTGCCGGTACGGTGGTTGTACAGACTGAATTGATAAACGGAAAACCGGAATTGTTTGCGCGTTATAGGGAAGTTGATAAGGTTGAACGATATAGTATTCTAAAACCAAAACAATAACTATGCGTATTCTCTATCTTTCAAACGGACGTTTGCCGACGGAAAAAGCTCACGGTGTTCAAATCATGAAGACGTGTGATGCTTTGGCCGTATCCGGTGCGGTGGTTACTTTGGCCGTATCGTCTATTGGAAAAGGGGATGAAGAATCGGTTTTTGCTTATTATGGTTTGAAGAAAAGTTTTTCGATTACTCGTGTCAGAGGTATCGCACTTCTTTCGTGGGGTTCTTTTGGTTACACGCTCCGATCGATATTTTTTGCCTTGAGCGTCTTTCTTTCGCTACCTTTGAAGACCTTTGATGTTATCTATACCCGCGATGAAATGTCTGTGCTCATTCTAACGCTCTTTGGCTACAATGTTTATTTTGAAATGCATGATGTGCGGAACGGTTTTGTCCAGCGGACCGCGCTTCGCCGTGCGTCCGGTATCGTGGCTATTTCCAAAGGATTATCGCGATATTGTCTCGGGCGGGGAATTGCGCCGGAAAAGATTATAGTAGCTCCTGACGCTGTGACTTTAGAAGATTTTAATGTAGCGGAAAAAAAGCACGAGTGTCGTCAACGGCTTGGACTGCCTCAAGATGTTTCAATCGTTCTTTATGCGGGGCATTTGTATTCGTGGAAGGGCGCACATACATTGGCGGATAGTGCGAAACTTTTCAATTCATTGATAAGCGCTGTCTTTGTTGGCGGAACGGATCGAGATGTTTCTTTATTTAAGGAACGATACGGTTTAGAGAAAAATCTTATTATACTTGGTCAAAAGCCACATGCTGAAATCCCGTACTATTTGAAATCTGCCGATATTCTTGTGTTGCCAAATAGCGCCAAAGAAGATATTTCTCGTCTCTATACATCTCCAATGAAACTTTTTGAATATATGGCGAGCGGTACTCCAATTGTGGCTTCCGATTTGCCTTCCATTCGAGAAATTCTGTCCGAAAAAAACTGTTTTTTTGCTAAGCCTGATAATGCGGGGGATTTGGCGTCGGTCATTGATGGAGTTATTCAGAATGGCGAAGAATCGGCTTGTCGAGCAAAACAGGCTTCTGCAGACGTTCTCGGCTACAGTTGGGAGAAACGCGCGGAGAAAATCTTGTCCATAGTCCAAAAAACCGGGCAATAATTCTTGTTTGTTTAGTCTCTGATAACTTGTTACACTGTGAAGGTTGAATTGCAAAATTAAAACAATTGAATGAAAACATATATCGTTGTCCCTACCTATAACGAACGAAAAAATATCAGCGAGCTTGTTCCGCTCCTTTTTGAAAAAGTGCCCGAAGCGCATATTCTTGTTGTGGATGATAATTCGCCGGACAAAACGGCGGAAGCGGTGATTGAAATGCAGAAGAAATACGCCAATCTTTTTCTATTAAAACGAAAAGGGAAGGAGGGACTTGGAAAGGCCTATATTCACGCTTTTAAAGAGGTCTTGAAAGATAAAGATGTCGGAACGGTTGTTATGATGGATGCTGATTTGTCGCATAACCCCGAGTATCTGCCACTTATGCTTTCAAAAGTGAATGATGGCGGTGTGGTGATTGGTTCCCGTTATATAAAAGGCGGAGCAACCGTCGGATGGGAATTATGGCGCCGTATTTTGTCGGCCGGCGGAAATTGGTATTGTCGAACGATTACCGGTATGCCAATTCGGGACTGTACCGGCGGTTTTAACGCAATGAATGCAAATGCTCTCCGTCGTCTGGACTTAGACGCACTTGGCCTTTCCGGCTACGCATTTATAATGGGTTTGAAACATGCTTTTTTCACTACCGGAGCAACGTTCATAGAGGTTCCCATCACTTTTGCAAATCGCAAAGAAGGCGAGTCAAAAATATCAAAACATATTATTCGCGAAGGAATTATTGCACCATGGAACATGAGACTAAAAAGAAAATAGAAACTGTTTGCGTGGCCTGTGGCCGGAAAGAACATGTTTTTTATACGAAGAAAAATGGACACGATGTGTGGCGGTGTTTATTTTGCAAGACTTTGTTCCTGTATCCGTTACCGAAGTCTTCCGAGACGGAGGCTGTGTACGGCAAGGAATATTTTGCCGGGGGAAAAGAGGGTTTCGGTTATGTTGATTATGATGCCGACAAAGAAGCGATGCGGGCCGTCTTTGAAAAATATCTGACAGATTTTGTTCGTATTCTTGGTAAAACAGGGCGATTGCTTGATATTGGAGCGGCAACGGGATATTTTATGCGCATTGCCGAGACAAAAGGCTGGAAGGTACACGGTATAGAAATATCGGCATATGCCGCCGAGCTCGGAAAGAGCCGGGGGTTGGATATTGAAACGGGAACGGTGCACCAGACAACGTTTGCAAAAGAATCATTTGATTTGGTTACTATGTGGGATGTTGTAGAACACATGCCCGACCCGATTCTTGATATAAAGAAAATCAGAACGCTCATTAAGCCGAACGGTTTGGTGGCTATTAATACGCCGGATTCTGGAAGTCTGTTTGCCCGCATTCTCGGTTCCCGATGGCACTTGTTCGTACCGCCGGAACATATTTTTTACTTTAACCGCAATAGTCTTCGGATGCTTTTGGAACGAAACGGTTTTGAGGTTCTTGAAGTTGGTTGTGTTGGAAAGCGCTTTACCGTAGAGTATATTATGCACACATTGTCCCGCTGGCAGAATCTTGGAATATGGAAAAAGCTACTTGGTTTTCTTGAACGACACCCTCGTATTGGTCAATGGTCTTTACCGGTTAATTTGTGGGATAATATGTATATGTTGGCAAGGAAGGTGGAAAAATAATAATATATTTACTATATATGAAGCTTTCAATTATCATTCCCGTTTACAATGAAGAAAAAAACTTGCCGTTACTTTTCGGGGCTTTTTATGAAGTATTGGAGAAACTTAAGTGTGAATATGAAATAATTGCGGTCAATGATCATTCACGAGATAAAAGTCTTGATGTTCTTCGTGAATTAGCTGTACAGGATAAAAATGTAAAAGTGATTAGTTTCCGTACAAACGGCGGACAAACTGCCGCTCTTTCTGCAGGTATTGCCGCTGCTTCCGGTGACCTTATCATACCGATGGATAGCGACATGGAAAATGATCCGCATGATATTCCAAAACTTATAGCGAAGCTTTCGAGGGATATGATGTGGTTTCCGGCTGGCGCAAGGATCGTTGGAATGGTGGTTTTGTAACACGGATGAAACGGCGCTTACCGTCTGCTTGTGCCAACTGGCTCATTTCAAAAATAACTAAAGTTAAACTTCACGACTACGGTTGTATTATGAAAGTGTATAAAGCGGATGTGCTCAAAGGGGTGGCCCTCTATGGAGAAATGCATCGATTTATTCCGGCGTACGCTTATTGGCAGGGGGCGAGGGTAACCGAGATACCGGTTAATTATCAGCCGAGGAAATTTGGCGTCAGTAATTACGGTATCGGCAGAACATTCCGTGTTCTTTTGGATTTGGTTGTCATTAAATTTCTGTCGAAATATATGAATAGGCCGATTCACTTTTTCGGCGGTATCGGCTTCATTTCTCTTACCGCCGGTATCGTCTCGGGATTGCTTGCTCTTATTCTAAAAATTGCCCACATCCGTGATTTTGTACAAACACCCCTTCCAATTTTTTCAGCTTTATTTATCATTGTTGGCGTACAGCTTATTGCTATGGGTATCATCGCGGAGATGGTTATGAGAACGTACTACGAGTCGCAGGGGAAGAAACCATATAGCATCTCAGAGGTTATAAACCTCTGAGATGAAATTCGAATATCTAATATCGAAATTCGAAATAGATAATATAAGGTGAATCCATAATGAAATGTAAATACTAAAGAGGTTTGAATGACGTTTCTTGGTTGATATTGAGAAAAATGCAATAATATGGACTGGATTGCCACGCTGCGCTCGCAATGACAAGATACGGGGAATGTCCTCTGTAGTTTTTAAAAAGTTTTTCTCTTTTCTGTCATTACGAGCGCAGTGTGGCAATCCAGGTTGGTCGTTGGCTTTCAAATTTATATTTTTTTAATCATTCACGATATTAGTGTTTCATTTGTGGATTGGTATTATTTTTAGATATTCGTATTTATTATATTTATGTGCGGAATAACCGGTTTTATCGGCAAAGGAAATAAAGAAACGCTTGAACGAATGGTTTCGGCGGTTCATCATCGCGGACCGGACGATTCGGGTGTTTTTGTTGACGAGTCGCTTGGAGTAGGACTCGGTCATTCTCGTCTTTCTATTCTTGACCTTTCGGCTTCGGGACATCAGCCGATGTGGAGCGCGGATAAGAAAGTGTCTATTGTTTTTAATGGCGAAATATATAATTTTCTCTCGCTTCGTGCCGAACTTGAAAAGGGTAATCGGTACTACTTCAAGAGTAAAACTGATACGGAGGTTATTATAAATCTTTACCGAGAATACGGGGTTTCCTGTTTTGAAAAAATGGAAGGAATGTTTGCGTTGGCGCTGTATGATTTTTCGAATAATAAACTTATTCTGGCTCGCGATAGGATGGGAAAAAAACCGCTGTATTATGCAAATTACAAAAGTTCCTTTCTTTTTGGTTCGGAGTTGAAGTCTTTGGTTCTGCATCCTGAATTCGAAAAAAAACTTGATATCGAATCGGTTAATAAATATTTGCAATATGACTATGTGCCTACTCCTCATACTATTTGGGCTGGCGTAAAAAAACTAGAAGCGGGCTCTTGTCTGGTCTTTCAAAACGGAAAGTCCGAAATAATTCCATTTTGGAAACCGAAGTTTTTGGGCGAATCGTATTCGTTTGATGAAGCAAAAGAAAGATTGGATGGAATGCTTGGGGAGGCGGTTAAGAATCGGCTTGTGGCGGATGTGCCGGTCGGTGTCTTTCTTTCAGGCGGGTTGGATAGTTCGGCGATTGCATATTATGCAAAACAGGCAAGTGGTGCTCCGATTGAAACATTCTCTATTGGTTTTACTGAAAAGAGTTTTGACGAATCATCAAAGGCACGTCAGGTAGCTTCGTTTCTTGGAACCAAACATCATGAAAAGATATTTACCGGACAAGACAGCATTGATATTATTCCGGAGGTGTTGGATTTATTGGATGAACCGATGGCTGACGCGTCTATTATCCCCACCTTTTTACTCTCAAAGTTTACGCGCGAATATGTGACCGTTGCTTTGGGTGGCGACGGGGGAGACGAGCTTTTTGCGGGATACCCGACTTTTCAGGCGGAAAAAATAGCGAGAATGTACGAGTGGTTGCCTGCAATTATTCGAAATAAGGTTATTGAGCCGGGAATTAAAGCATTGCCCGCTTCTTTCGGCAATTTTAGTTTTGATTTTAAGCTCAAAAAATTTATTGAGGGTTTTGACGTCTCGCCCCTCTATCGTCATCAAGTTTGGCTTGGGTCATTCGGTCCGGTCGAGCGTCAAAAATTATTCTTGCCCGACGTGTGGCGGGAAATTGAATCAAAAAATGTATTTGAAGATGTGGAGAAGTATCAGCTTGAATCTGAAAATGTCGAAAATGGAAATCGATTACTCTATCAATACGAACGTTCGTATATGATGGACGAAGTATTGGTAAAAGTTGATCGTGCGACTATGATGGCTTCTTTGGAAGCCCGTTCGCCGCTTCTGGATTATCGTATTGTTGATTTTGTAAATAGTTTACCGTACTCATACAAACTTCACGGCTTTACCGCTAAACACCTATTCAAGGAATTAATGAAAGATAAACTTCCCAACACTATTGTATTTGCCAAGAAAAAAGGTTTTGGTATGCCGGTCGCCGACTGGCTCTGCGGTCCGCTTCGCCCGCTTCTGGAAGATGTGTTGTCCAAGGAAAACATCGAAAAAATAGGGTTGTTTAATTATGAATACGTTGCTAAACTAAAGTCTGCCCACCTGGCCGGCAAAGAGAATAGAAGGAAAGAATTGTGGAATCTTCTGGTGCTTATGAATTGGTATTTACGGTGGATATAAAATAATTAATATAAAAATGTCATCAAGCGAACGTTTTGGTTACGAATGGGATACATATTCCTTTATGGATGAAAATTACGAGAAACAATTCAAAAATTGGACTTTTCCTCTGTCTGAAAATGATTTCAAAAATAAGGTTATTTTGGATGCAAGTTGTGGAATGGGAAGAAATAGTTATTGGCCGCTCAAATGGGGAGCAAAAGAACTGGTTGCTTTTGATGTTGATGAACGGTCGGTAAAAAGAGCAAAAGAAACATTGAAAGAATTCAAAAACGCTGACGTTGTTTATAAAAGTATTTACGATATAGACTGGAAAGACAGATTTGACACTGCTTTCAGTATTGGTGTTATACATCATCTCAAGGATCCAAAAAAAGCACTTCAGAATATTGTTACCGCATTAAAAACGGACGGCACGCTTTTGGTGTGGGTGTATAGCTATGAGGGGAACGAGTGGATTCCCAAATATGTTGATCCTGTTAGAAAAAATATTACTTCCAAACTTCCTGTTTCGATTGTTCATTTCTTAAGTTATTTTTGTTCAATACCGTTATGGTTATTTGTAAAAATATTTAGAGGACCATCCGGATATTTGAAGCAAATGTCAACTTTTGATTTTTGGCATATTCACAGTATTGTTTTCGACCAACTTATTCCAGACGTAGCAAATTATTGGTCAAAAAGTGATGTTGAAAAGTTATTCTCCGGGCTTAATTTGAAAGAAATCGTGATTAAAATGCCGCCGAATGGTAGTGGTTGGATAATAAATGCTAAAAAGAAATAATTAGTCTTTTAATGCTCGATATTCACTATACAAACCTCTATAACGGAGAAATTAACCATTGGTGGTATCGTATTAGACGAGAGATGGTAAACAATATTTTTAAAAGGTATATTCAGAAAAAAAATCTGAAAATTCTTGATGTCGGTTGTGGTACTGGGGCACTTATGAAAGAGCTTGGTTCGTACGGGGAAGTGTATGGGCTTGATTTTTCGGAAAAAGCTATCGAGTTTTGCAAAGTAAGAGGTGAAAAAAACCTGACTTTTGGTAGTATTACCGCAATTCCTTTTGAGGATAATTTTTTTGACGTTGTTGTTTCTCTTGATGTTATCGAACACGTTGAAGACGATGCTCTGGCGTTGTCAGAAATAAGGAGGGTTCTCAAAAAGGACGGCTATTCTATTATTTTTGTTCCGGCGTTTATGTTTTTGTGGGGCAAATCGGATGAGTTGAGTTGTCATTTTAGACGGTATACATTGAAAGATCTGAAGTCGAAGGTTTGTAGGGGGGGGTTGAATATTGTGAGGTCGACATATTTCAACACTTTTCTTTTTTTACCCATTTTGTTTGTACGACTTATTGTTCGCCTGCTTAAAATTAAAATAAAGAATGAAAATGAAATGGGGTCTGGTGGTTTGGTCAATTGGTTGCTCTATGTTATTTTTCATATTGAATCTCTATTATTGCGTCATATGAGTTTTCCTTTCGGGGTCTCTGCGTTAGTAGTAAGTAGAAAAAAGTAAAATGATTAAATTTCTAAAGTCTTGGATTCGACGGTATCAGGAAACTATTGTTTTTCTTCTGCCTGTTGTGATTGTTCTGTGGATTTTTCGCGGTATACTTTTTCAAAATGCCATTTTTAATAATGGTGATATTTTGTTCAACTTTTATAATTATTTGCGTTATTATAGCGGTGGTGGTCCGGTCATTGCTCAAAGTATATTGTCGGGATTTCCCGTTATGTCGTCGGTGGCCGGGGTCTGGTTTTATCCGGTAAATGATGTATTTGCACATTTATTTGGTGTGTTTCGTGCGTATGGACTGATAGATGTGTGTAATCTTTTACTTACGTATGTTTTTGCATATGTATTTGCACGAAAAATTAATATTTCAAAAACAGCTTCTATTTTGTCGGCTTCCGTCTTTGTTTTTTCCGGCCAGCTTATGTTGTGGGCCGATACAGTGACGAATACAAATTATTATTTTTTACTGCCGCTTGGTTTACTCTTTGTTGAACAGATTCGGAATAATATTGGGTGGCGTCGCTACCTCTATGCTCTTATTTTGGGATTTATTTCCGGACTTGGGTGGTTATCAGGACATGTACAGTTTGTTGTATATATCCACACGCTGATTGTGGTCTATTGGATATTCGTGTCTTTGTCGTTTCAAAACATGGTGCAATTTTTAAAAAAGGGAATTGCATTAGGAATTGCATATGCTGTTTCTTTTTTGGTCGGTTACCCGCAAATTTTTGCAATTCTCGATTATAAAGCAATTTCTGCTCGTTCACAGGGTGTTGGTCTGGCTGATTATTGGACAGGGGCTTTATTTCCGCAGGATTTGATGCATTATGTCTTGCCGTTTTTCCAAATACCGATCATTCCATTTGCCAGCCCTAATCTTTATATTGGATTAATTCCATTTGCTCTGTTGGTCTTTGGTTTGTTCCATTTTAGGAAAATAAAGAATAAATATTTTTATTTCTTTTCCGGTCTTTTTGCATTTTGTTTATTGTCTTCTTTCAAATATTCTCCTGTCGGCCTCGTGTTACATTATCTTCCGCTTTTTAATTCTTTTAGGGAAGCGCCAAGAATTATGTTTTTGGGTAATTTTGGGGCCGCTATAATAGTTGGGTTTGTGTTTGATTATGTTGTTTCAAATAAGGGGGATGTGTCGAAATGTATGGCCTCTTGTCTTATGTGGGCAAGAAAAATATTTCTATATATTGTGCTTCCGGTCAGTATTCTTACTGCTATTCTTCGGTTTTTCTTTTATAATAAAATTGTATCGGTTTTGTCTTTATATTTCGTGGACCATATGTACAAAAATACATCGGGTTTGCCGAAGGAACACTATCTTTCATTGATTGCGAATTATGTATCCCGGTTGTTTGATCAGTTTTCAATTTTGTCCTGGCAAGTTTTTGTATTTGTTGTGTTTTTGCTCTGTTCCTATTGGCTGTTTAAAAAGTTTGTTGAGGGTTTTGATACGAAACGTTTTTCATTGCTTGTTCTTCTAATCACTCTTTTTAATTTTCTGGCGGTATATAGCGGTCGAAATGTGTATATTTCGGAAGCTTTGTATAATACCAAACCGCAATCTGTTTCGTATATTGAAAATCATCGCAATAAAGAGAATTTTTCGGAGCGTGTGTATACGGTTTTTCCCGGCCAAACTATGTTCCGGGAACAATCTGTGGGTTGTCCGGATTCTTCTCCCGAAGAAAACTTTAATTTGGCTAGTGAGTTTTTGCTCCCAAACAGGAATATGGATTTTAGTATAGATGCTTTGACCGGCTACGATAATTTTATGCCCCGGCGGATATCGGAAGTGCTTGATTTGGTTGGCTCTGAACAATCGGTTACGGGTAAGTCGCTTGCCGAAGCAAAGATGACGCCCGACGAAAAAATGAAAATAATTGCGGAACGGAAAAATC
This sequence comes from uncultured bacterium, assembly GCA_903954165.1. GTDB lineage: Bacteria > Patescibacteriota > Minisyncoccia > Phycocordibacterales > CAJBMK01 > CAJBMK01. Next base: position 11,690 of record CAJBMK010000021.1, read on the forward strand.
TGTTGCGTTCTATGAATACCAGGTATCTTATTTCTCATTACCCGATTACCGATAAGGATTTTGTCCAGGTAAAACAATGGAATGTTGGCCGATGTGCAATTTCACTCCGTATGTATGAGCTTATCGAATATTGGCCAAGATACTTTTTAACCAATCGTGTTATTGTCAGTCGTGTCGGAACAAGTACTGAGCTTAATTCTTTTGTAAATACTCTTGTGGGGAGTGATGGTTTGCCGGCAGTGTATATCAATGAATTTGAACACCAATTACTTCCTTTTGCTTCCTCAACTAATTCAAAAGAATTTATAGCGGTAGATCCGGTATACGGATATGACTCAATGTCGTTTAGTGTCAGTGCAGTAAATGATAGTGTTTTCTATGTCGGCAACGCATACCTGCCTTTGTGGAAAGCACAAATCGACGGAAAAGATGTTGCGATTAGTCGGGTCAACTATTCCTATATGGCTATTATTGTTCCGAAAGGCACTCATCATGTTGTTTTTACCTATAAAACACCGAAAAGAATTCCATTTGCGTTGTGATATTTTAAAATTTAAAAAGACCTTTGCACACACTTTCTATTTGTGATTTGTAAATAAGATATAATAAAAATGTATGAAAATACTATTTGTGGCCGAACATTTGGCAGGTACGGATGGGTGGAGCCGATATAGTCATGATGTTATTTTTGCTGTAAAAGAACAAGGGCACGATGTGTCATGTTTTGTCCATTCCATATCTCCTATTCCTATTCGACAAATGGCAGTTCTCGACCGGCCGGAAAAGTATTTGGCCGGTATTTTTTGTTCTGCAAAACTTGCTTTCAAGATTGTGGTGGAGATTGTGCGAAATCGTCCGGATGTTGTACATTTTCTAGTTGAGCCTTATGCTTCGGCTTTATTCTTTATGCCCAGATTGGGCGTACGTTATGTTGAAACGGTACATGGTACCTACGCATTTATTCCTAGACTGTTTAAAAAATATTCGTGGTTACGGGCGGTCGCGAATATTCTGTGGCGTGGTATGTTTCGGAAGATTGATGCGATTGTTGCCGTCAGTTTGTATACACGAAATTATTTGATTGAATCTGTCGGGTTGTCATTAAAAGAAAGAGTTGTCGAAAGGTGTTCGGTAATCAGTAATGGTGTAAATATCCAAAATCTTATTACTGAGAATCGGGATAGACATATTGGTCGTGGCAAACCCAAACAGATACTTTTTGTTGGAGCGGTAAAAAAGCGAAAGGGGATTATAGAGGGAATTGAGGCGCTTGGACTTTATAAAAAGAAATACAGAGCCGATTTTATTTGGAATATAGCCGGAAGTGTCGATAGAGACGGATTGTTTTACAAGATTTTGGAGCAAAAAATCGTAGAGTGCGGATTGGAAAGTAATATCCGTTTTTTGGGTCGGATTGATGAGAAAGAAAAACGTCGTCTTTTTCTTCAGTCAGATCTGTATCTAATGCTTCCAATTATGGATAGCGGAGCGTTTGAAGGCTTTGGTTTGGTGTATCTTGAAGCGAATATGTTTGGTGTGCCGGTTGTCGGTTCTCTCAAGAGTGGAGCTGAAGAGGCAATAAAGGAAGGTGTTTCGGGGTTTCTTGTTGATCCGTATAATCCTCTTAAAGGTATGGAACGAATTGCGGATGTATTGGATCGGGGAATTATTGATCCCGGTCTTTGCCGAAAATGGGCTGAAGAACACGATATTTCTCGAATAGCAGACAGGTTAATTTCGTTGTATGCTTACAAGCAAAAATAATTGTGTGTATTTATGAAAAAATTTATCGGCCGATTAGAGAATTTGTATTATCTAGCCCTCTGTTTTGCGTATGTCTTTGTGCGTGGTTTTGCCGGAAAGATGCGGACTGGTAATCCAAATACTGTGATTATTTTTCACAGTGCCAAGCTGGGTGATATGGTGTGCGCTACGCCAATGTTCCGTGCCGTGAAAAAAAATATCCGTCATGTAAGGTTATTGTTTTTGGAAATGCGGTCAATAAAGAATTATTGAGCGGTAATAATGACGTGGACCAGTATGAAATTTTCGAAAAAGGAAGTTTGTTCTCAAATATGAAAAAAGCGAAAATGTATAATGCTGATTTCGCTTGTGCTGTTACACCGAGCTTTGCCAATCTGGCCGCTCTCTATCTTGCCGGGATACCATGTATTTCAGCGCCGGCGGTGGAGGGTGGTTGGAGTCCGTATGAAACGAAGACGTACAAAATATTGCGGAGACTTGTCAGAACAGTTCCGCACTCTATGGGTTCTTATGCTCCGCGAGAATATCTTCGACTGCTTGAGCCGATGCATATAAAGACCGATAATACGGAAAAACATCTCTCATTTTCTTCCGAAGCACGTGAAAAAGTTTCTCTCTTTCTTTCTGAAAATAAAGTAATGGTCGGCAGGGATTTTGTCGTATGTATTTCTCCGTCGGCAGGAAACAAAATAAAGAAATGGAGCGAACAAAATTTTGCGAATCTTACCGCACGTATTATTACCGAGTATAATGCAAAAGTTATTTTCATTGGCGGTAAAAATGACAGTGCTGAGGTTGAGTTTACTAAGAAACTACTGGGAAATGTCCCCGTTGTCGATACTTGCGGATTGTTTACTATGGATGAACTGAAGGCGTTAATTGCTCAAATGAGTGTTTTTATCAGTGTTGATACCGGGCCTGTGTATATCGCCGAAGCATTTGGTGTGCCGACAATAGATATTGTCGGTCCTATGGACGAGCGAGAGCAGCCGCCACGGGGAAAAAAACACAAGGTGGTGGTTGGAAAACGCATGGCTCCCGAGCTTCACATTATGAATGCCCGTGTGTATAATGAGACGGAAGCGCGACGTCAAATTGATATAATTACGATTGATGAGGTTATGGATACGTTTTATGAACTTTTTCCCGAGAGTATTGTGCCCAGGGTGCGATGTTGCTGTTTGATTTAACACTGTGTCTATAAGAGAATTTAAAATTTTTTTTGGTATCGGTGTTTTGGTTGTGGGGAATTCAGGCTTTGTTGTGGTAGGACATTGTTTTCATATTGTATGCGCGTGTATAAAAAAATAAAAGAGGCGGTAAATAGGGTTTCTGTGCATTTTTCTGCTTACTTCAATAAGGATTCTTTTTTTCAGTTTTTTATTTTTTTACTGCCATTGTTTGTTATAGCTATCGTTTTTAGGAAAGTAATCTTTTTCCCGGCGATTTTTGCTCATTTGGATGTTTTGGGTAATTATCTTCCATATTTGGATTCATTTTTCAAAACCGGCAGTTCCATTCAGACCAGTTTTATATCAGGATTTCCGATTCACTTGTCGATATCAACGACATGGTATTCTCCGTTCAGTATTCTTGCGCGGTATTTTTTTGATGCTTTTGACGCCTTTAGATATATGGATGTCTTCTTTGTAGTGGGTGCGTATGTCGGTACATATTTTCTTTGTCGAAAATTGTCTCTTAGCCACATCTCGGCGATTGTTGCCGGATTGATTTACGTTTTTTCAGGGCAGGTGATGTTGTGGTCTGAGACTATAATTATTTCGGCACATTATATGTTGCTCCCGCTGGTTTTGCTTTGTCTTTCTTTTGTATTTTCTTCGTTTGGAATACGTCGAATACTATACGCGGTATTAGCGGCTCTGGTGCTTGGTGTAAGTTGGCTGGTCGGTCATGTTCAGTGGGCGATATATATACATTTAATAGCCGGAGCATACATTCTATACTCTACATTGAAAGAGGATGTTTTGATGAAAGAAAAGATTATAAAATTATCAGTAACTCTTTTGTTGGTTTTCGGTATCTCGTATATTATTGGCCACCCCATGATATCTGCCATTCGAGACTATGCTCCATATACAGGTCGTTCCGGCGGAGTTGTTTTAAGTATGGCGTATGCGTATGCCTATTACCCGTACCATTTTATTCATTATTTATTGCCGTCTTTTTCGGTGCCGTATTTTTCCTTTTTTGGCCAAGCATTTCAAAATTATATCGGTATTTTACCCCTCATATTATTCCTCTTCGGTCTGGCGTCGGTAAAGAAGGTGCTTTCGTTTTCTCGAAATGCAACCTTTTTCCTTATAGCCGGATTATTTTGTTTGATTGCTTCGCTAAAATATTCGCCGATTATTTTCCTATTTCACTATCTGCCGTTTTTGAATTCTATTCGCGAAGCTCCCCGAATAATGTTTGTTGGTGATTTTGCAATTGCTATTTATATCGCATTTGTTTTGGATTATATTAGCGCAAATAAAAATCAGGTTGCGACTCAAATGTCTCGATTGGCGTTATATACAAAAAGAACTCTATTTTTTGTTGTAGGGCCGATTGTTACTATCGCTACAATTGTCTATATTTTCTTCTTCACTAAAATTGAAACAATACTCCAGACATATTTTTTGAGCCACATGATGAAGAATACGGTAGGTAACTTTGGGACCGAGTATTATTTTAAGGTGATACACGGCTATTTGGTGCAGGCAATCGGACAGTTTTCAGTCACCGATTGGAATATTTTTGTCTTGCTTTTTGGTCTCGTGTCGGCGTATTGGATTTTTTCCCGAGCTGGTTTTGTAGATAAACAATGGTGGAAGACGGCGGTGCTGTGTATTGTATCGTTCAATTTTTTGTTTCAGTATTACAACTATATCAATGTAGTTTCGCGAAAGGATTATTATTCTTTGCCAAATACGGTTAGTTTTATTAAAGAACGTGAGAGTGCCATGAAAGGTGATTTGTTCCGAGTATTTTCCCCTTTGAATGGTATTTCTCTCTATACGGAATCGGTGCGGTGTAATTTTCCGATAATGGGCCATTGGGAAGTTTCTAAAGAAGATTTTATGTTGCGTAAAGAACTTTTCGAGCCAAATGTTACTTTGTTGTATGGAATTGATAACGCTGACGGGTATGAACCGTATGTATGGTCCAGAACGGACGATGTACTTGGATATATAGGATCTCGATTTTCCGGTCCGGATCGTTTTGGTATGCAATTTGCCGGAAATAATACATCGGCCGAGGAAAAGATAAAAGAATTTGCGGTTAGAAAAAATATGTTACGTTCTTTGAATATTAAATATATTGCTTCATACTACACAATTAACGATCCCGATTTCACGGAGGTGTTTGCGGAAAAAGTTGGAGTTTGTCGGACGCCGATATATTTGTACGAATTATCGAACATGTGGCCAAGATATTTTACGTCAGATTCAGTTTCGTATCTATTAGGAAAAAATGACAGGGAAACGTTTATCGAATTTACAGATAGGGTAAAAAATGATGCTCAACCGAAGATTTATCTTGATACTGCAGGTGTTGTTGGAGACGAGAAATTACTTAGCAACAAGGATGGCTTGATTAGGGGGGGGGTATGCGACGAGTACTATACAGGTCTTGTTTGGGAAAGATTCACTGCGGTTTGAAGTGGTGGCGGAAAAAAATGAATATTTATTTATTGGGAATACATGGTACCCAAACTGGCACGCGACCGTTGACGGAAACAATACGTCAATATTTAAGGCGAATTATACAAATATGGCTGTTGTTGTACCTCAGGGTAAACATATTGTAGAATTGCATTACGATTATTAGCGTCTTATCTTATTGGCAATGTATATATTTCAACCGGACAGATTTTTATTGCAAGAACAGTTACGGTCGGTTTCGAAGTATCTAAAAGGAAAGATGCTTGATGTCGGTGCGGGCGATGTGGATCGGTATGGTAAGTACTTTGCCGTTTCCTCAATTGTTCGAATGGATGTTCACAAGGGGCCGAATGTGGATGTAGTGGGCAGTGCCGACAATATTCCTTTCCCGGACAATTCTTTCGACTCTGTTTTATGTACTCAGGTCTTTGAACATTTGCAATATCCACAGAAAAGCGCTACTGAATTATCCCGGGTTTTAAAACGGGGGGGGTATGCGATAATTACAGCACCGCAGATGAATGAGCTACACGAAGAGCCGTACGATTTTTTTCGCTACACTAAATTCGGATTAGATTGTGTTTTTTCCGATGCGGGATTTGAGGTGGTTGAATGTTTACAGCGCGGTGGTTATTTTGCCATGCTTGCCCAGATAAGGATTCGGCATTTTATAGATTCCTACAGGTTATATAAGAGGCCTGTATTGGGAAAAATGGTTGCAAAATGTTTGGCCGTATATGCTCGAATAATGCTATGGCGTGATAAACAAGACATGTCGGAAGCCGGTCGCAAGCATGCAATCGGGTGGTGTATAGTAGTCAAAAAGAAATAGAATAAACAAAAAATGAAAATTGTATACATATCAGATGATTTTCCGCCCGAGAGTTTTGGTGGAGCGGGAATTATTGCTTCGCGGTTGGCACATTCGTTTGCACAAAAGGGGAACGAAGTGGTTGTTTTGACTGTAGCCGGAAAAAAAGAAAGCGCGGGTGAAAGTATGGACGGAAATGTAAGGGTAATAAAATTGTATTCCTCATACCATGTACGATGGAGAAATTACCGTTCGGTTTGGAATCCGTTCCTGATTTTTCGTGTCTCAAAAATTTTGAAGGAAATCAAGCCGGATATTGTGCATTGTCACAATATCCATCTCCATTATTCCTTTGCGGTTTTGAAGATTGCAAAACGGTATGCAAAATCAGTCTTTTTTACGGCTCACGATTCTCAAACGGTATCAGCCGGCAAGGTGTATCCAATAGACGGGCGTACTGATTATAAAATTTCATGGTTACAGGAATTGAAACAGGCAGGTCTGCGTTTTAATCCGTTTCGACGGCTTTGTATAAAATATTACCTCGGGTTTGTTGATTCTATTTTTTCGGTGAGTGATAGTTTGAAAAAGAATTTGGAAGCGAATGGTATCAAAAATGTATTAGTGCTTCATAACGGTATCAGTGCGAGCGAGTGGCATGTACCGCTTATTCCGCCGACGGAAGTTTCGTTTGAGTGTGGTGACTTATCGGGTAAAAAAATTATACTATATGCCGGTCGTTTGTCCGGAGGTAAAGGGGCCAACGAAATTTTGACGGCGTTACAGAAAGTTTTGAATAGTGTACCGAATGCGTACTTGTTGGTATTAGGAAAACGAGACGGTTATGCGGAAAAAATGATGGAACGTATTGAAAAATTGGGTATCGGTCGTTCCGTCGGTTTTACCGGTTGGGTTTCAGGAGACAAATTGAAACATGCGTATCGAATAAGTGATGTGGTGGTGGTACCATCGGTATATTTGGATCCGTTTCCGACAGTGAATTTGGAAGCTATGGCTTCGGGGAAACCTGTCGTTGGTTCATGTTTTGGCGGGACCCCGGAGGTGGTGGAGGATGGAAAAACAGGATACGTTGTCAATCCTTTGGATATTGAAACATTTTCTGATAAAATCACCGCATTGCTTTTGAATGAGCGGATGGCAAAAGAAATGGGGGATAATGGTCGGGAGTGTGTGGAAAAGTCTTTTTCACTCGATACCCAGGTGGAAAAATTGCTTGCTTTATATAATAAAAATTTAGAAATTTAATGTCTCTTTATAATATAGTTGAATACTATGACACTGAAAGTGGTCAGTATTCTAAGAAACGCTACGAAGGGGTGACGGAGACCTATGTTCAATATTTTTTCAAAAAACGTCGAGAGATAGTTCTCGGGTTGCTTCGAAAAATTCTTAACGGTAAGAAAAATCTTTCGTTACTGGATATTGCTTGTGCGGACGGGGTGATGTTGCCGGCGGTGGACGGTGCTTTTCCGGGAGTATTTTCAAAATTTGTTGGAACCGATATTTCACCGGGTATGGTGGAGGTAGCGCGGAAAATTTTTTCCGACGACGGGCGGTTTTCTTTTTTTGTAAAAAAAGAATGCCCGAAAGAACGTTGTGATATTGCGTTTGGTTTGGGGTATCTTTCCGCTCTCATTTATGAAGAAGAGGTGGCGTTTCTTTTTGAGCGACTGAAACCGGGAGGGTACTATCTATGCACATTTGCCACTCCGCGGTCGGTGTATGCAAGATTAAAGCTTTCTGATAAACCGTATCTCAAAGATTATCGGACGTATGCTGAATATCGGAACATGCTCGACAAATACTTTGAAATTCTAGAAGAAGTTCCCTACGGACTTTTTATTCCGAAACTATGGTCAGTTCCCATAATTGCCCGCGTTCTCCAACCTTTCTTCGACGGAATCTTCCGACACATTCTACCCAACCTCTATCACGAAAAAGTATATTTACTGAAACGAAAGCCCTAATCTCTATCGCGAGGTTGAACCTCGCGATAAGGGCTAGGAATAAAGGTTTCCGCGAGGTTCAACCTCGCGATTGGTTCGGTTTGCGGTAATGGGGTGTTTGGCTGCGTATTTTTATGAGGCTGGTTTGTGTTTTGTTTGTTGGTTAATCGCGTGGCCAGCCGCGTAAAAACGGCGAAAAAGCTCTTTTTGTGGTATGATATTGCCGTATGGAACCGGTCAAACACAAAGCAAGGCGTGCTCTACGTTGGAGTGAAAAATACTTTAAAACCGATATGGTCTATGTGGCCAAAAGCGGTTTTTGGATGACGTTTGGCCAAGTGAGCGCTGTGGGTCTTGTGTTTGTTATGGCAATCGTTTTTGCTAATTTTTTACCGAAGGAGGTGTATGGAAAGTATAAGTTTATTCTTTCGGCTGTTGCAATTCTTGGAGGCTTGTCACTGACGGGGCTTGGCTCTGTTGTTATTCAGGCGGTAGCTCAGGGGAAAGAAGGTGTGCTTAAAGATGCGATACGGACAAGTATGCGCTGGGGAATTGTGCCTTTTTCCGTCGCGCTTGTTTTGGCGGGATACTATTTTTTTTCCGGTAATAATGAGTTGGGATTTGCAATGATTATCGGGGGAATATGCACACCCATCGTCAATGCGTATGGTTTGTACGGCGGACTTTTTTCAGGGCGGAAGGATTTTTTCAGATCCACGATGTATGCAATGGTATCTCAAGCGGTAAATACCGTTCTACTTTTGGTTGTTGCTGTATTTGTTTACAATGCGTTGGTGCTTGTGGCGGTTACGTTTATTTCAAGCGTTCTTGTTACAATCGGGCTTTACAATCATGCAATGAACCGGCATAAGCCGAATGATGTCCGCGATCCGTCAATGATTGAATACGGGAAGCATATTAGTTACATGAATTTTTTGGGTGTTGTTGCGAATCAGCTCGATAAGATTTTGGTTTTTCATTGGCTTGGTGCCGTTGAGCTTGCTGTCTATTCTTTTGCGATTGCCATTCCGGAGCAGGTAAAGGGTAGTTTCAAAAACTTATTTGGTATTGCGCTACCGAAAATGAGCGTGTTGCATTCTGAGCAGTTGCGCGCAAGTGTTATCGATAAGTTTTTGAGATTAACGTTCATTACGGCGGGTATAGCGGCGGTGTATTATGTTGCGGCGCCGTATATTTATTTAATTTTATTTCCAAAGTATCTGGAATCAGTCTGGTATTCGCAGGTGTATATGTTGGGATTGGTCACTATTCCCGGCATCGCCCTTTTCAGCACATATTTTCAAGTACGACGGGAGACGGCAATTTTATATAAATTATCAGTGGCCGGAAATGTGGTCACTATTATTTACAGCGCTTTTTTAATCTATTCATTCGGGCTTGCCGGAGCTGTCATCGAAAACGGTGCCTCCTGGCTAACAATGCTTCTCATTAACGGTTACTATTTTGCCAAGGACGGTCGAAAGCGGGCGAGTGAATAAATAAACTATTTTTTCCACTACATATCGTGCTATCGCGAGGTTGAACCTCGCGATAAGGGCTAGGAATAAAGGTTTTCGCGAGGTTCAACCTCGCGGTGGATAACTTCAGGATAATTTTTGGTATAATTACTTTATGGGTCGGAATATAGCTATTTCAGTTGGCGAGTATTACCACGTTTACAATCGCGGTACCGATAAGAGAGACGTTTTTATTGATGAACAAGATTGGGAAAGGTTCAATTCTTTGTTGTGTCTCGGAAATAGCACCAAAAGATTACATCTTATTGATATGCGTGAAGCACGGCAGGAAGATATGCTTTTGCCTGCGAAGCATGGTGGGGGTGTTTGTGAGCAAATTGTGGCTATCGGTGCGTATAGTTTAATGTCAAATCATTTTCATTTACTTATAAAGGAAACAGAGGAAAATGGGATAAGTAAGTTTATGCAAAAAGTCTCAACCGCGTACACAATGTATTTTAACGAGAAATACAAGCGAAGCGGCGCGCTCTTTCAGGGACGATTCAAGGCGAGACACGTTGATGGTGATGAGTATCTCAAATATCTATATGCATACATCCACCTTAACCCGGTGGCCATCATAGATCCAAAATGGAAAGAAAGCGGTGTAAATAATATGGCGGCAGCGGAAAAGTTCTTGCAGTCATATCAGTATTCAAGCTATCAGTCTTATGGAGGGTTTGATTCAAGAAATGACCGCATCTTGAACAAGTCTGTTTTTCCTGGCTATTTTGAGACAGAAGATGATTTTAAATCGTTGGTGAGGTTTTGGTTGGAAGGGAAGAAGAACTTGTTTGTAGTGGAAAAATTTTGATAGCAATATAGTTATATTTTTGTTTTTACTTGGTTGCAATCCTCTACAAAAGGTGAGTACTGCGGATTGAGTGTTATGTTTCGAAAATGAAACATATTTTTGTGGCCAATAACGAGGTATTAGAAACTGTAATTGTTGGGAAACGTACTTTCATATCTTTTGCATCTTTTTGTTTTTGAAAAGTAAAGTAAAAGTAATTCGTTGTGCCGGTCATAATTTTTATCGTTATTCCTAGCCCTTATCGCGAGGTTCAACCTCGCGATAAGGGCTAGGAATATTGGTATTTTGTGTTTATTGGTGGGTGGAATTGGGGTGTTGAATGTGAGGAGCGAGTGGTATTGGTGAAAAATATACTGTACAAATGGGGGAATAATACGGAATAGTATGTGTTGATGGAGTAGTGTATTTTTATTGAGAGTGGAAGTGTTTGGTACAAAAAATAGAGAGATTGGTAGTGGTTTTTTATAGTAGCTTCTCCTTCTGTTTTGTGTCGAAATAGAGGATTTTGTGGTGCAACTGAAAAATGATGTGTTATACTATTTTGCATTATGGAAACAAACAAGTATTTGCGGTATGCAGTGCTCGCGGGCACATTTTTGATCCCGTTCGTACCGCTTATTATCTCGGGAAATTTATTTTTCCCTTTTATTACCGGTAAGGCGTTCGTGTTTAGAATAATTACTGAAATAATATTCACGTTGTGGCTTATCCTGGCGTTGCGCGATCGGAGTTTTATGCCAAAAGGTTCGGCTTTATTGGCCTCGTTCGTGGTTTTTACTGTTGTTGCTCTTCTAGCAAATTTGACCGCCGATAATCCGTTTAAGGCTTTTTGGTCAAACTTTGAGCGTATGGAAGGGATGGTAACTATTTTGCATTTGTTTGCTTATTTTATTGTTGCCGGTTCAATCTTGAATGTTGACTGGTTGTGGAAACGCTTTTGGCATACATTTTTGGGTAGCAGTCTTTTTATCGGATTGTATGCTCTTATTCAAATTGCCGGAGAAATGCAGATGAGTCAGGGTGCCGGCAGAATTGACGGTACGTTTGGCAATTCCGCGTATATGGCGGTATTCCTTCTCTTTCTATCTTTTGTTTCATTGTTTTATTTGGCAAAGCGGGGAGCTGACCGATTGATCCATCTTGTATGGGCCGGATTTGTTGGTTTTGGAATATTTGTTGTGTATCCGTTCTATGCTTATTTTTCTTCATATTTTGAAGCTCTCAATACGTATGGGAAAATTCCGGAAGGATATCCTTTGAAGTTTTTCTTTGGTCCGACAAATCAATGGGTTTTTGGAATCAGTATTGTTTTTATTGCCGCTCTTCTTTTTGTCTACATAGCCATGGACAAGTGGAAAGAAAAAACTCGGGAATACACGGCTGACGGAATGTATATTCTTTTGTTTATTTTTCAGGTTTATCTTCTGTATCACACAGCGACTCGCGGTGCGATTTTGGGTATGATTGGGGGGTTGTTGTTAAGTGCGCTTCTTGTTGCTTGGCTTGAACGAAAGAATCTCCTCATGCGAAAGTTTGCAATCGGTATTGTTGCGGGTGTCGCTGTTCTTGTGTCCGGTTTCTGGTTCATAAGAAATACCGATTTTGTCCGTAGTAACCCTATTCTTGCCCGATTCGCCGTTATTTCTTGGAGTGAAAATAAAACACAGGCTCGCGGGTATGTGTGGCCGATGGCTATTCAGGGATTCAAAGAGAACCCGCTTCTCGGTTGGGGTCAGGAAGGATTTAATTTTGTCTTTAACGAATATTACAATCCAAAAATGTGGATGCATGAGGCGTGGTTTGATCGTGCTCATAATGTGCTATTGGATTGGCTGGTAGCTGGGGGATTGCTCGGATTGCTCGGGTATTTGTCGCTCTTTGTGTTTGCGTTGTATTACATTTGGAAGAAACCGGAATATCCGCTGACACTTAAAGGGATCCTAAAGGAGTTGTGGCAGTGGCTTGTGTCGTTGTTTACGCGCAATGAAGAATTTCTTCGTGCCGGCCATTTAACTGTGGTTGAAAAAAGTATCTTAACGGGACTTTTGGCGGCATATTTCTTCAATAATTTGTTCGTCTTCGATAATCTTGGCAGTTATCTGGTATTCATTTCTCTTCTCGCCTACATTCACGCAATGAACAGCAAGAAAATTGCCCTATTTTCTGAGGAAAAGCTTTCTTTGGGTAAAGATACTGTAAACAGCGTTATTATTCCCGCTCTTATTGTTGCCGCTTTTCTTGCTATGTACTTGCTAAATTGGAACGGTTACAAGACCGGCACAACACTTATCGAGGCTCTTCGTCCGCAACAAGGCGGACAGGCGAAACAGCTTGAATACTTTAAAAAGGCCCTTGCGTATAATTCGATTGGCCATCAGGAAGTCGTGGAACAACTTGTAACAGCGACTATTCAGGCGATTGGCAACAAGATTGATCCGACAGTGGCGCAGGAATATCTCAGTGTTGCAAAAGACGCAATGCAAAAAGAAATAGTCAGAAATCCAAAGGATTCACGATTACATCTCTTTTATGGATCGCTTTTGAATCGTACGCAGGATTATGAAGGAGCGGTAAAAGAATTGAGTGCGGCTGTTGATGCGTCGCCGAAGAAACAGGGAATTCTTTTTGAATTGATTATGACGTATCTCAATATTGGTCAGTTCGATAAGGCTTTGGAAATTGCCAAAAAGACGTATGAGTACGAACCCGGTTATCCCGAGGCGCAGTCTATTTATTTGGCGGTGATGGCCTACGCGGAAAAATATGATGATTTGAAAAAAGTCATTACCGGTTTTATTACGGAAAGTGCCGTTGGCGGACAAAAGTATGCCGTAGATCAGCGCGTATTTAACGCTTTCTTCGCGAAACAAAAATATACGGAGCTGGTTGACCTCTTGAAATATCTTTTGCAGGACGATGTTCAAAATATTAATTATCGTGTAGCGTTGGCGCGAACATACTTTGCTTCCGGCTACAAGACAAAAGCGGTGACGGAACTCGAATCGATTAAGAAAGATAATGCGGCCGATACAAATCTTGTTTCTCAAATTGATGGTTTTATTATTGAGGTGAATAAGACAAAAGCCCCAACAGGCGTAAAATAGCTTTGTCGGTATGAAAGAATGAACACCCGCTCGCGATTCGCGTGCGGGTGTTTTCGTATTAGGCTCAAGTTTGCTATGATAGTTTTATGGTTATCGAAGAATCAATTCCGCTTTACACGTTTACCACCATGAAAGTTGGCGGGAATGCCCGTTTTTTTGCGCGGGTCCGCACAGTGGTTGAATTACACGAGGCGCTTAAATATGCTAAAGATAACGCCGTTCCTGTTTTTATTATGGGTGGCGGGTCAAATATTCTAGTTGCGTCCGGCGGTTTCAACGGATTGGTAATAAAAATTGAGCTAAAAGGTATTGATTGGGTGAAATCGGCGGATGGTATATATGTCGACGTTAATGTTGCCTCAGGAGAATTGTGGGATAATTTTGTCGGTGAAACGACTACGCGAGGGTTGTGGGGCTTGGAAAATTTATCCGCAATTCCCGGCACCGTCGGAGCGTCTCCCGTTCAAAATATTGGCGCGTATGGAGTTGAAGCAAAAGATGTGATTTTGAATGTGACCGCGGTACATTGCCAAAGCGGAGAAGAGCGCATTTTTTATCATGATGAGTGTAACTTTGGATACCGGGACAGTTTTTTTAAGACCGCAGAAGGCAAGTACTACATTATTACAAAAGTATCGTTTCGGTTACAGACAAAAAGTCTTCCAAAAATCGACTACAAAGATGTTCGGCTATATTTTGAAAATAATCAGGTAACGGGGAGGGAAGTGTCTTCGCAAGATATTCGTTCGGCTATCATTGCTATTCGCCGGGTGAAATTTCCTGATTTGAATACGTACGGTACGGCCGGCTCGTATTTCAAAAATCCGATTATTACGATCGGAGCGTTTGAAACTTTATGCAAAAAATACCCCGATATGCCGTCATATGTAATCGATAGAGAGCATGTGAAGATTCCTCTTGCGTGGGTTTTGGATGTCGCGTGCGCATTGAAAGGATTTCGAGAGGGGCACGTTGGTTTATTTGAAAAACAGCCTCTTGTGCTGGTGAATTTTGGCGGGGCGGAATCGGCTGAAATTTTGAATTTTGCCGACATTGTTTCCCGAAAAGTCTTTGAAGCGACCGGTATTCTGATTGAGCCGGAGGTGGAGCACATTGGTTTTTAATACATAACGATACATAAAAAAAGAGTGCCCACACGAATGTGCGGGCACTTAGTAAGTGAATGGTTCGGTCTACGCTTTAGCAGTTTTGCTTTTTTCGCTTTCCTTATCCTTGGCTTTCTCTTTTTCCTTTTCTTTTGCAAGTTTTTCCGCTTCTAACAGCCGGGCAATTTTTGATTCACTCGCATGTTTGACACCCTGCGGCAGTTTTTTGAATTCAAGTAGGTTTTCCAAGACTTCCGGCCGATTTGATCGGCCAACGAGGTCCTGCATTTCCTGCTCGATTTCACTTTTTTGCTCTGGCGATATGTCTTCACTGTGGTATCGATGCCAGAGATTGCTCATCTGGTCATGCTCATTGATATTTGTGGGTACTGATCGCATAGTTCCTTTCAATACAGTTGCGGAATGTTCCGAATTTTTACTTATTCAAAATTCGTACACCAGCCGAGGATTATACATTATAAACGCACTATTTACAACAGGATTGATGAAACGTGCGTGTCGGTTTTGTTTTGATAAAAGTACACCGATTTAAGCGAGTGTGGTAGTATATATCCCATGTTAAAAGCATTAAGGAAAATTTTTGGCGACAGTAATTCCCGAAAAATAAAGCCGTTATGGGATATTGTTGGGAAAATAAATGCCTATGAATCGGACATTCAAAAACTCAGTAATGATGAGGTTCGTGCCCGTACGGAAACATTGAAGAAATATTTGGCCGAAGGCCGTTCTCTTGAAGATATTTTGCCGGAAGCGTTCGCTTTGGTTCGGGAAGCTTCCCGTCGTGTTTCGGGTGAACGCCATTTCGACGTTCAGATGATTGGCGGTATTATTTTGCATCGCGGTAATATTTCTGAAATGCGTACCGGTGAAGGAAAAACATTGGTGGCTACTTTGCCGGCCTATTTGAACGCATTAACCGGAAAAGGAGTGCATATTGTGACTGTTAACGATTACCTTTCTCGCCGTGATGCGGTCTGGATGGGTCAAATTTACGCGTTTCTCGGACTAACTGTCGGCGTGATTAATCACGAATCTTCATTTTTGTATGACGCGGCTCATATTCAGAAAGATGAAGAACGGGACGAAACCGGTTCTTTTCGGGTTGTTCATGAATTTTTGCGTCCGTGTTCGCGTCATGATGCGTATATGGCGGACATTACTTACGGGACGAATAGCGAATTCGGTTTTGATTACTTGCGGGATAATATTTCTTATGAGCTACGGCAGATTCGCCAGCGGGACTTTAATTTTGCTATTGTTGACGAAATCGACTCGATTTTGATTGACGAGGCGCGCACTCCGCTTATTATTTCTGCCCCGACAACGGATTCTGAAGATTTGTACACAACGTTTGCCGGAATCGCACTTCAGATGATTCGGGATGTTGATTTTACGGTGGATGAAAAGATGAAAGCGATTCAGCTCACGGACGCCGGTATTAATAAGGCGGAGAAGATACTTGGGGTTGGTAGTATTTATACTGAAAAGGGAATTAAGTACGTACACCACCTTGAGACCGCCATTCGTGCCAAAGCGCTTTTTACCCTTGATAAAGAGTATGTTGTACGTGAGGGTGAGATTATTATTGTGGACGAATTTACCGGCCGTCTTCAACCCGGCCGACGGTGGTCGGAAGGCTTACATCAAGCCGTAGAAGCCAAAGAGGGTGTGCCTATCCAAAAGGAGTCCCGTACGATGGCCTCTATTACCTACCAGAATTACTTCAGAATGTATAAGAAACTCTGCGGTATGACCGGTACCGCCATGACTTCCGCGGAAGAGTTTTATAAAGTATACGGACTTGATGTTATTGCGGTTCCTACGAATCGGCCGATTGCCCGAAAGGATCATAATGACCTTATTTATCAAACTGAATCGGGTAAGTTTAAGGCGATTTCAAAAAAGATTAAAGAATTGAATCGGACCGGCCAGCCGGTGCTTATTGGTACCGCTTCAATTGAGAAAAACGAATTGCTTTCTGAATACTTGAAGCGGGAGGGTGTTTCGCATCAAATGCTTAATGCCAAAAATCACGAAAAAGAGGGCGAGATTATTGCTCAAGCCGGACGTAAAGGGGCGGTAACTATTGCCACAAACATGGCCGGACGCGGGGTCGACATTAAGCTTGGCGGTAATCCGACATCTCCGGAATTATCGGAAGGAGTGAGAGCGTTGGGTGGTTTGGTTGTGCTTGGTACGGAACGTCACGAGGCGCGCCGTATTGACAACCAATTGCGCGGCCGTTCGGGACGACAGGGAGACCCCGGAGAAACTATTTTTTACGTTTCTCTTGAAGATTCATTGATGCGGGTTTTTGCTTCGGATACTATCAAAACAATGATGGGAAAGTTTGGTATTCCGGAGGATGAGCCGATTGAAAACTATCTTATTACAAAATCACTCGAAACAGCTCAAACAAAAATTGAAGGATTCCATTTTGATTCACGAAAAAATATTTTGGAATATGATGATGTGCTTAATCACCAGCGTAAGATTATTTACGAGCGCCGCCGGGCTGTTCTTATGGGTGGAATTGTTGATATTGAGCAATACATTACCGGTATAATTGGAGAAAATGCCGAAGTGACCGCAAGGCTGTCGGAAAAACGCCAGGCCATGGGAGATACTCCTTATGAAAATGTCGCCAGACAGGTCATTTTACAGTCAATTGATATGTTTTGGGTGGAACACTTGGAGGTTATGGATTACATGCGTTCTAGTGTCAATTTGCGCGCCTACGGACAGCGTGATCCGTTGGTTGAGTATCGTAAGGAGGGGCTTCGGATGTTTAAACAGCTCGAAATGTCTGTTGCTGAGCAGGTTGTGTCTATTCTTATGAATATTAATACCGAAGCATTGGCTAAAGAAAGCCGTGAGATGCAGACAATCAAAGAACAGGCGACAACGATTTCAAATACCGGTCTCGATACTGTTAAACCTATGCCGGCCGGACATGAA
Source organism: uncultured bacterium (assembly GCA_903954165.1). GTDB lineage: Bacteria > Patescibacteriota > Minisyncoccia > Phycocordibacterales > CAJBMK01 > CAJBMK01. The sequence goes on from CAJBMK010000021.1 coordinate 29,417, forward strand.
GGAGAAGTTGGAAGAAATGACTTATGTCCATGCGGAAGCGGAAAAAAGTTCAAGAAGTGTCACGGACAATAATGTGGCAATAAAGAAGGGTTGTGCTTTTTTACAAATAAGTAATAAAGATTCGCAGTAGCGGAGGTATCGCACATTATGCTTGAACATTTAATACAACAGTACGGGTATATAGCACTTTTTATCGGCACGATGCTTGAGGGAGAAGTCGTTTTGATTATAGCGGGTTATGCCGCTTTTCAGGGCTACATGTCGCTTCCAATTGTTATTGTTTTGGCCTTTTTAGGAAGTCTGGTGAGTGACCATACTTTTTTTTCAATCGGGCGTAAAAAAGGCCGGGATTTTTTGGAAGGGCGGCCGCGGCTAAGAAAAAAAATACGAAAAGTATATACATTGCTGGAAAATCATCGCTGGTGGCTTCTTCTCGGGTCGCGGTTTTTTTACGGTTTTAGAATTGTGACTCCGCTTGCCATCGGAGCAAGTCCGGTGACGCGTAAAGAATTTTACGTAATGAATACTCTTGGCGCCGCGATATGGGCGGTTTTGTTCGGGATGGGAGGATATATATTCGGTTCAGCTTTGACTCTTTTTATGTCGGACATGAGACAGTATGAATATGAAATAATTCTCGGTATAATAACTGTTGCGCTTGCCGTATGGGTTGCGGTCATAACTCGACGAATATTTTTTAATCAAATTGAAAATTAATATACTTGCATGAAAGAAACTATTGGTTTATATAAAAGAATGTTTAAGTTTTTTGATAGATTGGAGGATCGTGTTCGGGCCGGACTCAGTAATCATCCCATGATATATGCCATAATCGGCGGTGTTGCAATTGTCGTATTTTGGCGTGGGGTGTGGGGATTTATGGATTTATTTCCTATTTTTGACGGATTGTACGGTATGATTTGGACCACCATTGCAAGTTCTCTCGTTTTAATGGTAACGGGTATTTTTATCTCATACTTTGTAACCGACCGTATTATTTTATCGGGAATGAAACACGAAAAGAAAGTAGCGGAAAAGACCCAGGAGGAATTGGCGGAGGAGGAGGAAATGATTGCACGTCTCGCCGTTACGCTGGAGCGTATCGGAAAAGAACTTCAGGAAATTAAACAACGGCTTTATATGGTTGAAATAAAAGAAAAAGAAATTTCTGAGACTATTGGAATTGAAGAAAGGGTGGACAAAAAGAGTTAAAGTGTCGCTGTGGCTCTATTAGCAGAGATTATAGAAAATAATCATGAATAATTTACGATTGCAGGTTGTATTTTTTACCGTTTTGGTTGTTGGTGCGGTTTTTCTGAATTATGAGATTTTTAGACCGTATCTTACTCCGTTGTTTTTGGCTATTGTTGTGAGTGTTATTATGCGTCCGGTGTACAACCACATCCTTGTGTCGCTTCGGGGAAAAGCGACAATGGCCGCTCTTTTGTCACTCGTTGTTGTTATGTTTTTGGTGGTGTTGCCGGTTGGTTTTGTTGCGGTATTTTTTGTGAATGATGCACAGGCTTTATATCAAGATATTATAAATGGAAAATTTAATCTTGAATCGGTTAATGCAGCTCTCGCACCAATTGAAAGTTATATTCGTATTTATGTTCCGGATTTTACTATCAATATTATCGGGTATATTAAGCAGACACTCGTTTCAATTATTGGGAATTTCGGGTATATATTTTCAAGCGCGGTTATTGTCTGTGCGAATTTGTTTATTATGCTTTTGGCAATATTCTATTTTCTTCGAGACGGCGAACGACTAAAAAAAGAAATTGTGCTGTTGAGTCCGCTTGACGACAAATATGATGAAAGTATCATTGGTCGGCTTGGTTCGGCCATTTCTTCCGTTGTGCGCGGTACTCTGTTTGTCTGTTTATTGCAGGGTGTCGCTTCGTTTGTTGGATTTATTATATTTGGAATTCCGAATGCCGTTCTCTTGGCGGCGGCGGTAACGCTGTCGGCTATTATACCGGCAGTCGGTACGTCGATTGTATTTTTTCCGCTCATTGGATATCTCCTGATGACCGGCGGAATATTTCAGGCGGTTGCTGTTGCAATATGGGCAGCTCTGGCTGTGGGTCTTATTGATAATATACTGTCGCCTATGCTTATTGAGCGAGGATTGAGAATACATCCTTTTTTGATACTGCTCTCCGCACTTGGTGGTATTTCGTACTATGGTCCGATTGGTTTTCTTGTCGGGCCGGTTGTCTTGGCGCTTTTATTCGCATTGCTTGATATTTACCCGATGCTTTTTGAGCACAAAATACGTACTTAGGCTATGCGGTATTTTTAGAAAATAACGAATATATATGCCGAAGAAAAATGATCTCTGTGATACCGCAGAGTTCATTTTTTTTAAAAGTACCGTACAATAGGGATATTATGACAAATCAGGATAATAAAATTGTGGTAGTGCACAGTGGGGGATTTCATGCGGATGATGTCTTTGGTGTTGCTGTTCTTATGATTATGCTTGAAGGAAAAGTGACGGTTGTGCGAAGTCGGGA
>CAJBMK010000022.1 GCA_903954165.1 uncultured bacterium
GCTCTATCCGTTGAGCTATGAGAGCATTGCGCTATTCTGGTTCATTTCTATCAAAAAGGCAAATGACTACGGCTGTGGTTTGAGCGACGCTATTCTTTTCATTATATTTTGAGCTGCATTATGATACATATTCGGATCGGTAAACGGGACACCCTCGAATATCTCGGCATTAGTCATTGGTTTACCAAACACAATAACAATTCTGTTTTTCCCCGAAAAAAAAGATTTCAAACTTAATCCGTACATTCCGCCGATATACACGGGAATTACCGTCGTTCCATACGCATATGAAATAAACGGTATACCTCCGCGCCCCTCCTGGAGTTCTCCTGTTTTTGTAATCCTACCTTCCGGAAAAATGCAAACACTTTTCCCCGCCTGAAGTAACTTAATATGCGTATGTAACGAAATAGAGTAATCAGATTTTCCGGGATTCAAGGCGTGTGCACCCCATATTTTGAAAAACCAGCCGCCTGAAATATGACGTTTCCATCCAAGGTGCTGATAAAAACTTTCTTCACGAGAGGTATAAAACATAGGCATAAAGCGAGATAAGAAAGGCAGCGCAGCCGGTATAACAATAGGATCAAGCTCGCTTGAATGATTTGCTGCAAATATAATTCCTCTGGAAGTTGAAATAGAATCAAGATTATGGAATCCGATTATTTTCCATCGGGCAAACACCGAAAATAGAATCTGGGTGATGAGCCAAATCGACGTTTGTAAAATCAGAGGAAATACTAAATATCTGCGTTTCATATGTGTAGATATATTATACCACACAAAACAAATAACGCCATTGTCTATACTTGATAAGATAGTTTAAGCCTTTATGTTCAACGTATTTCGACTCTTAACACTACCGGCGTCACGTATATACGAATCCCGTTTTTGAGATTATAAACCCTCGTTTCGAAGTTCCTCAATTTTCTCTCTCGCGGTACGTGAAAGCTTGTTTGGAAGTAGAATATTGATTTTTATAAGCAAATCACCCCGACGATTTTTTTCAATCGGTACACCTTTTCCCTTTACGCGAAGTATTTCGCCGAATGAAACACCGGCAGGAATTGAAACTTTGATTTCTCCGTCAAGAGTATTGATTGGCTGTTCAAAGCCAAGAAGGGCGTTTGATAACTTCACATCAAGATCCATCGTCAAATTTGTACCTTCTTTTGTGAACAATGCATGCGACTTCACATGTACTTTGACGTATAAGTCCCCCGCCATACCTCCCTGGATTGCTTCTCCCGCACCGGAGAGTCGTATCATTTCACCATCATCAATGCCGGCTGGAATTTTGACTCGTATATCATGAGCACGTTTTGAAATGCCGGCTCCGTGACAGGTACCGCACTTATCTTTTGGAATTTTTCCGCGTCCAAAACACACGTCGCATGTTTTTACGCTAGAAAACGTTCCAAGAAGCGAACGTCGTGCTTCGTGGACCTTTCCTTTGCCGTTGCATGACTTGCACGTATGATGCTCAGTACCCGGCTTTGCACCGCTCCCGCTACAGATATCACACACGGATGATTTATTGAGCAGTATTTGTCGCTCTGTTCCAAAGATAGCCTCTTCGAACGGAAGTTCCGTATCAATTGAAATATCCCGACCGCGTTTCGTACGTTCCTGACCTCCGCCGAAAAAATCTCCAAAAATATCGCCTAAATCGAATTCGAAATTTTGACCCTGTTGGCCAGCCGTACCTTGCTGTCCCGTAAAATTACTCCAATCAAATCCGCCAAATCCGGCACCGCCACCGTCAAAACCTCCTCCACTTGATTGTCCGTCACTAAATACACGGCCGTACGTATCGTATTCAGCACGTTTCTTTTCATCGGAAAGTATTTGGTATGCCTCATTTACTTCTTTAAATTTCGCCTCATTACCTCCTTTTTTGTCCGGGTGGTACTGATGGGCGAGCTTGCGAAAGGCACTTTTTATATCCTCCTTTGACGCTTTTTTGTCGATACCCAATACGTCGTAAAAATTTTTTTGCATGCGTTTATGTAAGATTGAAGGCGTGATGTTCGAATAAATATGTATACGTTCTCTATTCTAATGAATGTATCTATCATAAGTCAACACGTATTTCGTTGACTAAATTCATTTTCAGAATTATAATGTCTCAGGAAGTTCTTTTTATTATTTTGTTTGTAATGCGTACCTATACGATGGTAATTAAGCTAACTTAATTGTTCACTTTCATTACTATTTTTTATATAATGCATACTTTAGTGTATCTTTCTATAATGGTTCAAAAAATCGCCCTTGACTGAAAAGTCATTATTGCAAACAAATCTGGACAGCCCTGCACTATGTGGGGCTTTTTTGTGGCTTGCCCCCTTTTACTTATGGTAAAAGGGGGCTTTCCACATTCAAACTACTTCTTTTCCGTAAACTCTGCGTCTTTTATGTTGTCGTCGCCCTTACTTTCGTCCTTTTTGTCTTCCGGCTTTTTTGCCTGCTCGGCCTCTGATTGTTTTGACATCGCCTCACCAATTTTTGACAATTCTGTTGAAAGCAATTCACTCGCTGTTTTAATTGCCGGACTGTCGGTACCCGACAAAACACTTTTTAATGATGCAATTTTTTCTTCCACATTTTTTACCAACCCGGAATCAACTTTATCTTTATTATCCTTTAACGCCTTTTCGGCGGTGTAGATTAATTGTTCCGCCGAATTTTTTGTCTCTACCTCCTCTTTCTTTTGCTGATCTTCAGTATTTTTCAACTCGGCTTCCTTCTTCATCTTTTCAATATCGTCTTTTGACAGACCTGAACTGGCCTGAATCTTAATTGATTGAGCCTTACCTGACGTTTTGTCCTTTGCGGTGACGGAAAGGATACCGTTGGCATCAATATCAAACGTTACTTCAACCTGTGGCATTCCCCGAGGTGCAGGCGGTATACCGTCGAGTACAAAGCGACCGAGCGATTTATTATCATGAGCCATTGCGCGCTCACACTGAACAATATGAATTTCCACCTGAGTCTGATTGTCTGCCGCGGTGGAAAACGTCTGCGACTTCGCCGTCGGAATGGTGGTATTCTTCTCAATCAATTTCGTTCCGATACCGCCCATTGTCTCAATACCAAGAGAAAGCGGAATGACGTCCAGCAACAAAATATCCTTTGCTTGACCCGAAAGAATTCCTCCCTGAATTGCCGCACCAATAGCCACGACCTCATCCGGGTTAACCCCCATATGAAGCTCTTTGCCAAAAAGTTCTTTTACCGCCTTTTGAATTGCCGGCATTCGTGTCTGACCGCCAACCATTACAATTTCATTGATTTCCCCAATCTTAAAGGGCGACGCTTCAATAGCACGCTTTGCAATTGCAATTGATCGTTCGATTAAATCTGCCGTCAATTCCTCCAGCTTTGCGCGAGTCATTGTTTTGACCAAATGTTTTGGACCGTCCGCATCGGATGTTATAAACGGAATATTTACTTCAGTCTGAACCGCCGTGGAAAGTTCAATTTTTGCTTTTTCAGCAGCTTCATCAAGACGCTGAAGGGCAAGCGTATCTTTCCGAACATCAATCCCCGTCTCTTTTTTGAATTCATCCGCAAGCCAGTTAATAATTTTCTGATCGATATCACGTCCGCCGAGATGTGAATCTCCGTCCGTTGATTTTACTTCGACGACATCTGCCCCGACTTCAAGAATCGAAATGTCGAACGTCCCGCCTCCAAAATCGTATACGGCAATTTTCTCATCTTTTTTCTTATTGAATCCGTATGCTAATGCGGCCGCCGTCGGTTCGTTTATAATTCGTTTAACATCGAGACCGGCAATTTTTCCCGCGTCTTTTGTTGCTTGTCGCTGGCTATCATTAAAGTAAGCGGGTACGGTAATGACCGCTTCCGTTACCGGCTCGCCGAGACGCGCTTCAGCGTCATTTTTGAGCTTCTGAAGTACCATTGCTGAAATTTCTTCCGGTCGAAACCACTTTTCGCCCATTTTAATTTCAATACCGCCGTTTGAAGATTTACGAATTTCGAACGGTACATTTGCCTTATCTTTCTGAACGGCCTCCTCGTCAAACGTATGTCCGATAAATCGCTTTATCTGAAATACAGTATTTCGCGGATTGGTTACGGCTTGTCGTTTTGCGAGCAACCCGGCCAATCGTTCGCCTGTTTTTGATTCCGCCACAATCGACGGCGTCGTTCTTGAACCTTCGGCATTTTCTAATATTCTAGCTTCCCCTGCTTCCATAATAGCTACTGCTGAAAACGTCGTGCCCAAGTCAATTCCAATTATTTTACTCATAGTATTTATATATTTATGTGATTATTAGCAGACAAAAAACACGATACAGAATACATGCTACGTACTCGGTATACATGTTTACGCAATGACTTTAGCAAGACGGCGCGCGCGTCGGTTGAGAATGAAAAAAATGAAACTTATTATACGGACTTGGAATGCAGTTTTCTCGAGGAACGTACGCAATGACTTTTTCCGTTTTACGGCAATTCGTCTGTAATAATTGACATGTTTTGCCTCGCGTACTATCTTTGAACGGACGTACCGCAACCAGTTTTACCTTGAATTCCCCGTCAACAGTAATAACGGCAAAAAGACCTACAACCAACACGCCATCAGTGTTTCTGAAGATTTTGGTCAAATAATTAAGCCGAGATTGTGTTAATTGCACGATAGTAGTATAACAAAATTTACGCCTGGCAAGTCTTGACTTATCTATATTTAATTACCTAATTAATCAATTCGTAATGAATTATTTTGTGGTCTATGTAACTCGATTATTGTTTACTTTCAGAGTTTTGAACATTCTTTATTTGCACGTAACTTCGTGTCTGTTTTTATTTTTGCGTATATTCCCCGATGACAACCTTTGGAGCACGAAGAATCTTGCCGTTTAATGTGTACCCCTTCTGTTTGACCGAAATAATCTTATGATCGTCATTCTTCGTTTCTACAGGGACATATTCCGACGCTTCATCACGTGCCGGATCAAAGGCCGTGCCGACCGGATTAATTTCCGCCAGTCCCGCATTCACAAGCGTTTGAAGTAATTGCCCGTAAATATACTCTACGCCAATTCGCCAATTTTTATCAACTTTTTCCCAAGCCGCTTTATTTCCAATTGCCAAATCAAAACTTTCAAGAGTTGGCAGGATATCATTTATAAGTCCCTCGGCGGCAAACTTAACAAGCATATTTTCAGCTTCCTTGTCACGCTTACGGGCATTGATAAATTCAGCTTTATCACGCTGCCATCCGTCCAAATATTTTTGTTTTTCCAGACTGAGCTCCGCAATTTTAGCTTTTAACTTCTTAACTTCGTCGCGATAATCTTTACCCGTATTTTCCTTACTGTCCGAATCTTCTTCAAAGGTAACATCGTCAGCCGAAGAAACATCCGCGCTTTCTGCCGTGGCGGAATCTATTATCTCATTTGCTGAAGTTGAACTATTTTTTTTGTTTTCGTCTTTCATATTTATTTAGTATACAGTCTGCTTTCTGAAGTATCAAGAATAATAATATTGTATAAGAAAACCGGCTTGTTGCCGGCGTTCTTTTTGAGATTCATAATTAACGCTTACTCCACTGTGGTGCCTTGCGTGCTTTTTTCAAACCGAACTTACGGCGTTCCTTCGCGCGAGGATCTCGTTTAAGATATCCGGCGGCTTTTAACGGCTTACGGAGCAAGATATCCTGTTCAATCAATGCGCGTGCAATGCCGTGTCTGACCGCACCGGCTTGTGATGAAATTCCTCCACCCTTTACCAAAACGGTGACTTTGAATTTGGCCGGATAGTTTGTTTCTACAATCGGGGATGCGGCGTCGCGCTTTTGTTCCGCTGTTGCAAAATATGCATCAATATCCTTACCGTTTATGGTAATGGAATTTTTAGCGGATTCTGTTATGCGAACACGCGCAACAGACGTTTTTCTGCGTCCGACTGTTTCAATATATTTTGTTTTCGTAATTTCTGTCATGATAATTAATTATTCAGATATTTTGAGATTTTTGATACGTTTGGCACGGAGCTTATTGTTCGGAAGCATACCGTATACAGCCAATCGAAACGCTTCGGCAATTCCTTTTTTGTCCGTAACATTCTTCATTGATTCGGTATAAAGACCGCCCGGAAAACCAGAATACGTTACGTACTGTTTATCTTTCATCTTTTTGTCTGTAACTGACGCTTTTGAAGCATTTGTTATAGATACAATGACCGGCTGCACGATATTCTTCTGGAATGTCGCCAAGTCTTTGCCAATGAGAAGTGCCGCCGCTTTGCTGGCGATACGGCCTAATTTCTTGCCCGTTGCGTCTATGGTGTGATTAACGATATTCGTCATAGGTGTATTTTCTATTAAACAAATTCAATATGGGCCATCTTTGCACCATCTGATTTACGAACTGGTAATTTGATAATGCGGACATATCCCCCGGCTCGTGTCGCATACTTCGGCGCAATGGTCGTGAATAACTTCTTCACAGAAGTTTCGTTCTTGAGCCTTGAGAGCACAAGACGACGCGACGCAAGCGAATTCGCTTTGGCCTTTGTAACGAGACGTTCAATAAATGGGCGGATAGCCTTTGCCTTTGCTTCAGTCGTTTTCATCTTATCTGAAATAATAAGGGCGTTCGCCAAGGACACCACGAGTGCTTCTCGCTGTCCTTTTTCTCTGCTTAATTTAGTTATTTTTCTATGATGTTTCATATAAATCGGTCAATCTTCTTATTACTTAAGTGTTATACCATACTGACTAAGCGCTTTCTTGATTTCCTGAACGCCCTTTGCTCCCAAGCCATCAATATCCAAAATATCTTCCTCCTTCTTTCGAACAAGTCCGCCGACCGTACGAATGTTTGCATTCGTCAGTGCGTTACCTGTACGCTGGGAAAGATTGAGAGTTTCGATGCGAGTTTTCAGGAATTCCGGATCTATTTCTTTTCGGGACGATTCTTCAACGGGCGCAATAGCGGCAACTTCTTCTACAACAGGTTCCTCTTCCTTAAAACCGACAATCGCTTTCAACTGAGTAATCATGATAATAATCGACTGCTCAAGGGCCTGGCGCGGCATTATTGTGCCGTCTGTTTCTATGAAAAATTTAACTCGGTTGAAATCAGTTCTGTTTCCAACGCGCATATTTTCAACTTCATAATTGACGCGACGAATCGGTGTAAAAATTGCATCTAGCATAATCTTGCCGATATCAACGCGTTCACGTTCCATCATTTCTTTTGAAACATAACCCAAACCTTTTTCTACGGTAATTTCTATATCCAATTCTGTATCTTTTCCTGTAATAGTTGCAATGTGAGCCTCCGGATTTAAAATTTCAATCTGTCCGCCGTGTTCAATATCGCTCGCGACGGCGTTTTTAACAGAATTTACCTTCAAACGCATCATCTGAGGCTCATCAGAAGCCATGGCAATACGAACCTTTTTAAGGTTTAAAATAATAGTTATGACGTCTTCCTTTACGCCCGGAATGGTAGAAAATTCATGACTAACTCCGGCAATTTTTACCGAGGTAATAGCGGCTCCCGGAAGAGATGAAAGAATGATACGACGAAGAGAATTTCCAAGCGTATGTCCGTAGCCGGGAAACAACCCGTCTATTTCATATACACCACTGAATTTTTCTTCGTGGATAACGCGAGGCTTTGATGGCAACACGATTGTATTATGTTCCTGCATATTATTTATTTAAGTTTGTAAGACCCGTTGGGAATTACTTAAATACTAGGTTAATAATTATACACTAAAATTTAATATAACGCAATATTACGTCGTTTAACGGTTATAGAATTCCAGAATCGTACCGATATCGAATATAAGCTCGGTTTTAATCATTTTCGGGGCTCCAATAACGGTTGCAACCTTCTTTTCCGCATCAAAAGTAAGCC
>CAJBMK010000023.1 GCA_903954165.1 uncultured bacterium
CTTTGATAAGAATTGCGAGTTGGTCATAGCGAAAAGCGGCTCAATCTTGGGCCCCTCCTTGCTATGACCACACCGGCCCATAGTGCCTCCTCGGCGTAGAGGGAAACCAAAAGAAAGGAAACTGACCATGAATACCAGGCGCAGCAAGGCGCTCCGCGAATTCACAACCGGACCGCTCAATCAGCTCATTGTGAACCTCGGTGGCCAGGAAGGCGACCAATGGGAAGAGGAACTGAAGAAGTTTCTCCGCAAGGAACCCTGTTGGAGTAACGGACAGGTCGCGCAAGTGACCCAACCGAAACCCAAGCCCTCGATCCTCGAGCTCGTCTCGACTGTCGTGGTCTCGGCAACCACCAGCAAGTTCGTCGCCAAAGACAAGTTCGTGGTCAACACCGAGCGCAATGCGAAGGTGTTGATCTCGGCAGTTTGGGACAAGCTCACCAACTGGTTCCTCTCGGGCGACGGCAAAACCGAAGACCCGGAGAGCGAACAGACGCTCCGCTACCACAAATTGCGGAAGTCTTCAGTTATGGTCCCATCATTACCGAACTGGGTGGCGAGGAGAAATCCGAAACCACTTTGACGGAAATGTTCTCCTTGATGGAGAAGCAGAAGAATGGTGAAGACGGTGTTCTCTTGAACAACGGCTACGCCAACATCTTCTACATTCGGGACCAGAATGGTGTGCTTCGTGCGGTCCTCGTGTACTGGCGCGACGGCGGCTGGGGCGTCGGTGCGGGCTCCGTCGAGGACCCGGGCAGGTGGGGTGATGGCTTTCAGGTGTTCTCTCGCAATTCTGTTCTCGAATCCTCGGAACCTTCGGCTCCGGCGCAAGCCTGATCCTTTGTCCTTTGGACCCTTTGACCCTCGGTCTGCTTCGGCGGATTGGGGGTCAATTTTTTTATTTAAATTACATATTAGGTTAAGAGAGAAAAATACTTTTTTGTGTAATCCACAAAATATGAATGCTCTGAATACTTAGACAAAATTTGAAAAGTGTTTTGTAATAGATTTTGATGCATCAAAAAGGTGTTTTAAAACGTATAAAGGGTGTATGAAAGATAAAAATTCAAATAATTCAAATATATTATCAAGAATAGAGCCACGGGGAGGACTTCGTGAAGCGATTTTGGATCGGATTGAAATGGCCGAGCGACGGCGGGCTTTGTATAAGATAGTTTTTTGTTCGGTGACCATGCCACTTTCTTTGGTCGGATTTGCGACGGCGGTTTACTATACCTATACGGCGTGTGTTTCGTCCGGTTTCTTTTCTTATCTGGCATTGGCCTTTTCCGACGGAAGAGCGCTTACGTCGGCATTTGGAGATTTTATTTTGTCGATTGTTGAGACGGTACCGCTTCTTCAGATTACTGCGCTTTTTGGCGCGCTTTTTGTTGTCATTTCTTTGTCAAAAATGGCAGTCATTGCGGTGTCCGACATTCTTCACATTAATCATTCAGTAAAAAATTATGGATATTAAAAAATCAGCGGAATCTTTTGGCGTGAAGAAAATTTTGTACGGTATCGGTATTGTTGTTTGCGTTTTGATTGTATTTCAGGCGGGAATGTTTGTCGGATTTCGTAAGGCGGAATTTTCTTTCCGCGGAGGCGATAATTATTATCGCGCGTTTGAAGGGGGAAATCGAAACAAAGGAATGATGGGCGGTTTTTTTGACAGAAAGCCGTTTTCAAACGCTCACGGCGCTATGGGGGAAATTATTTCAATTCAGGGGAATTCAATTATTATTGAAGGAGTGGACGGAATTGAAAAAGAAATACTTGTCATGAATGACACCGTCGTGAAAAAACTTCGGGATACGATTGTGCTTTCAGAAGTCTCTGTGGGGGAAATAATTGTGGTTGTCGGGGCGCCGAATGACAATGGACAAGTGGTTGCGCGACTTATTCGGATTTTACCGCCGCCGCCCGATTTTATCGGACAGGGAACGTCGACGGAATCCGTGAAAAAATTTACAGCAAAATTAGCAACAAGCACTAAGAGTCAAAATATTAAATAATCACCATATGAAAAAATCACTATTGAGACGAATTACCGGTTTTATGTCCGCACACAAGATTGTGAGCGGAATTGTTCTGATTATTATAATCTATGTCGGATATCGCGTGTATACATCCTACACGTCGACTACGGGAGAAACTCGCTACGTTCTTCAAACGGTAAGTCGCGGAGTAATAATTGAATCGGTGTCCGGTACCGGCCAGGTGTCCGCTCAGAATCAACTCGATATAAAACCAAAGGTCTCGGGTGATATTGTGAGCTTGCCTATCGTGCTTGGTCAGGAAGTTTCAAAAGGGACAATTCTTGCGGTAATTGACTCGAGCGATGCGGAAAAAGCCGTGCGAGACGCGAAAATAAGTTTGGAAAGCGCCAAATTATCCTTGAAGAAATTAATGGAACCAACGGATAGTCTTTCAATTATTCAATCGGAAAATTCACTTTCACGGGCAAAAGAAAATAGTCAGAATGTGGAAACCGATTTAAAGAAAACCTATCAGGACGGCATCGGTAGTGTTACCAGTACATTTTTAGATTTACCGACGGTCATGTCCGGATTGCGCGATATCTTATTTTCGAATTCAATCACCGGTACGTTGAACGGCCAGTGGAATATTGATTATTACACAAGCGCCGTCAGCGCGACGAATGCGCGTGTTGATCAGATGAAAACGGATGCGACCGCGAAATATCAGTTGGCTAAAACCGCGTACGATAATTCGTTTGTTACGTATCAGTCAATCGGCCGATTTTCCAGCACAACAGACATGGAAGCGTTTATTGTAGAGACATACGAGACGACGCGAAAGGCGTCCGAAGCCGTCAAAAGCGCAAACGACCTGATTCAGTATTATGTTGATACGATAAAATATTTGAATCGCGTTCCAGTTTCCGTCTCGACGACTCATCTTTCAAGTTTGGGTTCATATGCAAATACGCTGAACTCGCATTTGCAGACTTTGTACGGAACAACGCAAACCATAAAAAGCGATAAAGACGCGATAGTAAATGCGGCCCGCACGATTGCTGAAAATACCGCATCGTTGGTGAAGCTCAAAGAAGGGGCGGATGCGTTGGATATCGCGTCGTCCGAGTTATCTCTGGAACAACGAGTGAATGCGTTGATGGATGTTCAGGATAAATTGAATGATTATTACGTGCGAGCGCCGTTTGACGGAACAATAGCGAGTCTGGGGGTCAAGGTGGGCGATTCGGCAAGTTCCGGCACGGCCATTGCGACGCTCATGACAAAGAAAAAAATTGCCGATATTTCTTTGAATGAGGTGGATGTCGCAAAAATAAAATTGGGACAGCGGGCGACTATTCTTTTTGATGCCGTTTCTGATTTGACGATGACCGGTGAGGTGGTAAGTATTGATGCAATCGGCACCGTGTCTCAGGGTGTTGTCTCTTACAATGTGGAAATAGGTTTTGATACCCAGGACGAAAGAGTGAAGTCCGGAATGAGTGTCAGTGCGTCCATAATTATCGAATCGAAGCTGGACGTTCTCTTGGTTCCGAATTCTGCGGTTAAGAGCGATTCTGTCGGCACATATGTCGATGTGTTTGATGCAGTGACTGTTGCTTCAATGAGGGCTACCACCTCGTCTACGGCAACATCAGGCACGCAAGGATATCCTTCGCTCACGGCTCCGCAGGCGCAGACGGTCGTTGTCGGTCTCGCAAACGATACATCAACCGAAATAGTTTCAGGTCTCAAAGACGGTGATTCAATTGTGGTAAAAACAATAACCGCCACAACCAAAACGACCGCCGCAAGCGCTCCAAGCCTGCTTCAGAGCGTTGGCGGTAATAATACCAGACGAACAACAAGCGCTGTTGTCGGACATTAATCTCACGGCATATCTCGGTTATTATCAAATGCATCTACTATGATAGAAGTACACAATATTACAAAAACATACAAGAGCGGAGCGGATATATCTTTTCAAGCGTTGAAAGGTGTTAGTTTTACGATTGAGGATGGAGAATTTGTCGCCATAATGGGGCCGTCCGGTTCAGGCAAATCAACTCTTATGCATATTCTTGGCGCGCTTGATACGCCGACAACGGGTAAATATTTATTGGATAAGAAGGATGTTTCAAAATATTCGGATGATGAGCTGGCGGATATACGCAAAGAAAAAATCGGTTTCGTTTTTCAATCGTTCAACTTATTGCCGAGAGCAACCGTGATTCGCAATGTGGTCTTACCGCTCGTGTATGCCGGCGTCGGGGAGGAGGACCGAAATAATCGGGCAAAGGACGCATTATTTGCGGCGGGGCTTGATGAAAGTCATTTCGGACATCTTTCAAATCAACTGTCCGGCGGACAAATTCAACGGGTAGCAATTGCCCGAGCGCTGGTGAATAATCCGACAATAATTTTGGCTGATGAACCGACCGGTAACTTGGATACAAAAACCGGCGAGATTGTTCTCGGTACGTTTCAGCGATTGAATGAAGAACGAGGACGAACAATTGTGCTCATTACACACGAGTCTGACGTGGCGGAGCACGCGAAACGAATTATTTATATTCGTGACGGATTGATTACGGAAGACAGGCGAACGCACGTTCGGAGAATAATAAAAAAATAATATGACTATATTTGATATTTTGCATGAAACATATTCCGCGCTAACGTCCAATAAAGTTCGTTCCGGTTTGACGATACTTGGTATTGTTATCGGTATCAGTTCGGTTATTACGATGATTTCAATCGGTCAGGGAGCGCAAACTTCAATAAACGCAAGTATTCAATCGATCGGGTCAAATTTGATTTTGGTTATGCCCGGAGCGCAACGCGGTCCCGGAATGAATGTCAGCGCCGGTCGTGGTTCCGCGAAATCACTTACATTATCCGATGCGGAAGCTATTTCTTTGGAAGTAACCGACATCAAGGCTGTTGCTCCGGAAGTGACCGGTCGTTATCAGGTGACGGCAAAGGGAACAAATACGAATACGCAAGTTATCGGTACCGTTTCCGCATATCCGTCTGTGCGAAATGTGGAGGTGGAAAACGGAAATTTTTTTACGGACCAGAATGTGAAAAACGGCGACAAGGTGGCAATTATTGGTCCGACAACGCGAGACGATTTGTTTGGTGTTGATGCCGATCCGATTGGGCAAACTATTCGCATAAAAAAGCTTGATTTTAAAGTTATCGGCGTAACAAAATCAAAAGGCGGTACCGGTTTCGGAAGCTCCGACGATATGGTGTATGTGCCGATTAGTACAGCGCAACGGTATTTTTCCGGTGACGCGTATGTTTCGACTATCAGTATTGCGGGCAATGACGCAACAGTGGGCACAAGTATCCAGCAACAGGTCACTGATTTGCTTATTCTGCGCCATAAGGTTACCGCGCTTACAATGGATTTTAACGTAATGAATCAGGCCGATATCGTGGCGACAGCCTCAAGTGTAACCGGTATTTTTACTATTCTCTTGGCTTCCGTTGCCGGTATTTCGCTGATTGTTGGAGGCATTGGTATTATGAATATGATGCTGACGACCGTAACGGAACGTACGCGGGAAATAGGTCTTCGAAAGGCAATTGGAGCAAAACAGCGCGATATTAGCATTCAATTTTTGGTGGAAGCGGTTATGCTTACATTTTTCGGCGGGTTTGTCGGGGTGGTGCTTGGGTGGACGGCTTCCTATTTGGTTACCTATTTTGGATTATTACAGACAACCGTTTCTATTTCTTCGATTTTGCTTGCGTTCGGCGTATCGGCGGGAATCGGTATAATTTTTGGTTACTATCCGGCACGGCGCGCAGCAAAAATGAACCCGATAGAAGCGCTTCGGTACGAATAAACAAGCGGCACAGTGTGTTTGGAAGTAAAAAATATTATAAGTAGCGGCTTAATAAAAAAAATATGAACAGCAGTAAGAAAATGAATAATAATGTGATAGCGGGTATTGTTGCGATATTACTCATCGTTGTTTCATTTTATAGTGGAATGAAATACGGCGTTAGTACTGTTTCAAACGGCGGTAAGGCGGGGGGAACAGCTTATAACGGCCGCCAAGGAGGTTCCGGATTTGGAACGGGTGCTCAGGGTACAAATACTCGTCGCGGCGGCGCTTCCGGCGGTGGGTTTGTTTCTGGAGACGTGTTAAGTAATGACGGTACGATTCTTTCGGTCAAATTGGCAACGGGCGGTTCAAAACTTGTTTTGTTTGCGTCATCAACCATGATTACACGAAATACGGTCGGCTCAAGAGAAGATTTGAAAATCGGAGAAACGATAATGGTTACGGGGACGGCAAATACTGACGGTAGCGTAACCGCACAAAGCATTCGTGTTGGACGGGACAACCAGAGACCGATTATGGGGGCAGGCACGAGTAACTAAAGTAATTATAAAACACAGTAGAGTAAGAAAAACCGCCATCGATTTTTTCGGTTGGCGGTTTTGTGTTGTATGTTTTTTCATCAGGGATTGATTTCGGTGGTGTGTCTGTCGGATGTCACTGTCGGATTTTCATAGTGATGCGGTATGAAACCCTTTTCGGTCCATGTGCCGACTGCGTGTATGCCTAATTGACAGCATCGAGGTCTTGTACAACCGATAATGAGGTTATTGCCTCTATCGGCAAAAGTGCCCTTGTTTTTGTGCGGTAAATAGGTGCGTGTCGTGTTGAACAGTCCGACGTCTTCTCCCGGCAGAATTATGTATCCGCAATTGGCGCAACGAATCGAATGAAGTTTAATTTTTTCTATTAAACATTCCGGGCAATCCGTTTTGCTTTCCAGTCGTTTTGTTTTTGTTCCGTACATGTTGAGCACGAACCACACCGGTCCTCCGTGTCTGCAATCAAAGGTTTTGTAAGTGTTTGATTGTTCGTGAATTTCTATTGTATCTGTGGTCGCTTGTGCCGGAATTTTTTGAATATCGGCGGGCGGCTGTTTTGTGTTGTGTCTAAAATAATCAATGAACGTGTGCAGGGTCATATTATTCTTTACTGTTCCTGTTTTCTGCCGATATAGTAACACATATCGGCTTTTGTGTATATTGTTGGAAAAGGATATGTGGTTCGGAGCGAAAGGGGAAATGATGTGATCTATTTTTTGTTTTGAATGAAAAGTTCCAAGAGTTCCGTGGGGAAAATAGGATTTTTTTCCGCGAGTCCTTGGTGATAAAGAACTGTTGAAGGTGTCAGTCCGGGCAGTGTGTTCACTTCGATAACTATAATATTTCCGGTGTGCGTATGTACAAAAATATCAATTCGGGAATAACCGGTTATGCCGATACGTTCGGCAAGGGTTTGTATAAGGTTTTTTGTGCGCGCAAGAGCTTTCGCTTTTATAATTGTTTCAGGCGGTGGAGTGATATTTATTCCGGTACCGCCCTGAAACTTTTCTTCCACAGACAAAACTTCTCCTTCAGCCACCGTCAGGCTCGGATTCAATACATGAAGTTTTTTGTCCAGCTCAATCACGCCAACGGTCATTTCTACATAACCCGATTTTCGGTGATGTTTTAAGTCGTTTCCTTTGACTCGAATACTATCGGTCTCGATAAATTTTTCAAAGAGTAAATCTTCAATCGGTTCGAGTGGCATTTCAATAATGTCTTTTTGGTTTGCAAATGTTCCTTTTGGTATCGAGGTAGCTCGCGCATGTACCAAACGAATATATGTTCGAAGATCTTCAGCTGAATATAACCGCACAATACCTGATGAACAGCCGTCCGAGCGCGGCTTGACGATCAGTGTTTTTGCCCCCAGTTCTTTTTGAAGAGTTTTCCAGAATTGGTCAATGTTTTCTTCCGAAAGGTCGGTGCTTCGTATGGTTGTGCCGAGTGTTGACGATATTCCATCAATGTCGAGTTTGTTTATAAAGTCGTTTGTTGCCCACTTATCCATACACAGTTTTGAAACGACGATTCCCGGGCCGTTGAATTTTATGCTATTTTCATGAAGTGTGGCTTGTATTGTTCCGTCTTCTCCATCTCCACCATGAAGCGCAATAAAAACAAATCCGGCTTGTCGCATGAAGTCATCAAAAGATATTCGTACGGGAAGGGTATTTATGTCGGTGCTTTCTCCGGGCAAAAAAGCCAAACGAAGCGACACTTTCTTTTCCAAATACCCCAATCTCTCCTGGCTCAATTTTGCTTTTTTACAATTCTCTAGGATTTCTTCAACGGTATGGTTCAGTGTGTAGGCATACGGAAGTTTCCAGACATTGTTGTCGGCATCCAAGAGATATGGTTCCGGTTTATATTTTTTTGACTTGCGTAGTTTGAGCCAGACATTTGTACCGCTCATAAGAGAGACTTGCCGTTCTGATGTTTTCCCGCCAAAAAGCACGTGAACTGGTTTTTTAATTTCGAGCGAGCGTATTTCCCGAGGAGGTAGCGGGATAGCGTTTCGTTCGCAGGCTCGCTTCAGTATAAAACGAAGGGCGTCGGTGTGAGTTAAGCCGATTCGTGATGTTTGCTGGAATAGAAAGCTGTTTTGTTCCATTCCGCTAATGGGGTTAAAATCCGAGAACCAGATAGTTCCGTCCTCGAAAACCCAACCGTCAAATCGGGCAAAATCGCGCATGCCGAAAAGGGTAAACAGCTGTTCGGCCTGGACCTGAATTTTTTCAATAATTTCATTGCTGAAGCGGGGAGGGCAGTGATACACAACCTGCCGTGTCGGCAAATATTTTTTTCGGAAGTCGAATATTTGGTGTTTCGTATAATCCATTTCCATTTCTGTTGGTAAAATAGCGACCGGCATACCGAATCGGTTTTGGAGGATGATGGTGGTAAATTCTATGCCGTTCGCGAACGGCTCTATTACCACGCGCGTATCCATCCGTTTTGAAAAGATTAATTGTGTTTTTTCGATTGCTTCTTTTGGCGATTCCACGGAAAATACGCCGATACTTGAACCGCCGGTGGCAGGCTTAACTACGGCTCGCTCGATTTTATGCTGTTTGAAAAAATCGGTAACGACTTTCTTGTGGTCTTTGCCGTAAATTTTAAGAACAATAGACGGTAAGGTAAAAAAACCGTGTGAGGCGATGTGTTCGTTCGCTGTATACTTATCAAACGCTTTTTTGCAGACTTCAGATCCCGAGCCGACAAAGGGAATCTTGTTATTTTCCAGAAACGATTGGATTTGACCGTCTTCACCGAAGGCTCCATGCATAACGGGAAAAACAATGTCAACGTTTTTTAGAAGTGTAACAAGCGATTTGTCGGAAAGGGGAGTGGCGGTTTGCTGCAGTTTAAAGTCAAAATCGGAAGGCGTATTGGAATAGAGTTGGGCGGTTGATATTTTGTATGCTCGTTTCTTATAGTCAAAATAAACCGGAACAATTTCGATATGTGAATCAGCCAAATGGTCCAAGACCGAGCGTGCCGAATTAAGCGATATCCCGCGTTCCAACGATGGCCCTCCGCACAATAATCCGATTTTCATCTTTGCAAATAATGATAATTAAAATATCCTTTAATTTTAGGCATATTTCAATACGCAGTCAATAATGTATCTGCATTATCACACACTTTTGCAATTTTACGATATACATAAATCATTAATTTCGCCATGAATATATTTCCGTCTGTGTGTTGAATGTGCGCATAGGTTCAACAAGTAAGTGCAACACTTCTAGTAAAATAGAAGTATATGATATACAAGCATTTAAGTATTTGTGAACGCGAAAAAATTCAAGAATTGTTTTGGCAGAAGAAATCGATCAGGTATATGGCTAAGACACTTAATCGGTCACCTGCATCAATATCAAGGGAATTAAGAAGAAATTTTCCAGAAGAACACAGAAGATATACACCTCGTTTAGCTAATGAACGAGCCCTCTTTAAACGCAAATGCCGAGGCAGGATTGAAAGGTTAAAAACCAAAGAAATCAGAAACTATGTAGTTGCTCATTTAAAATTGAACTGGTCACCAGAACAAATCTCGGGAAGAATCAAAATTGACCTCAAGCAGACAATCTCTCATGAAGCAATATACCAATATATATACCATCAGGTATATCGAGAAGGATATGGATATATCAAACCTTGCCACCAAGATTTACGTAGTTACTTGAAAAGGAGACACAAAAGACGGGTAAGGAAAGGTATGCGTCGAAGTGTGAAAACCTTTCAGCATAGGGGTATTTCAATTGAATTACGACCTAAAGAAGTTGGAAAGAGAAAATCCATCGGACACTGGGAAGGTGATTCTGTAATCTCACGGAAAAGCAAAGTTGGACTTAATACTTTAGTCGAAAGAAAAACAGGATTAGTGTTAATTTCCAAAATACAAAATGGTACAGCAAATGAAACAGCAGGTGTAGTCGTCAGTCGGTTAAAATATTTACCATTGGAAGTTGTTAAAACTTTAACCACAGACAATGGACCAGAAAATTTTGCTTTTGAAAAAATACAAAATCAGTTAAAGATTTCTTGTTACTTTGCTCACCCATATTGTTCAGGGGAACGTGGGACCAATGAAAATACCAATGGTTTAATTAGACATTACTTTCCAAAGGGTACAGATTTTGCCACAATACCAAATGAAGCTATCCAAGCAGTGGAGAGGGCACTGAACAATCGCCCTAGGAAGAGGCTTGGATGGAGGACACCATTAGAAACCTTTAACCGTCAGAGTGTTGCACTTCAATGTTGAATGTACC
>CAJBMK010000024.1 GCA_903954165.1 uncultured bacterium
TATATTCACCGTGTTGTTTATAATAGTACCATTATGTCCACATATTTTTCACTTCCAAATATATTTTATATTTTAGTCGGAGTAGCCGTGTTTTTTTTGGTAACACGAGAACTTATCGCGTGGTACTGGAAGATTAATAAGGTGTGTGATTTGCTGGAAAAGATTGAGGCAAATACTCGGCCGAAAAATTCGAGCGCGGTTGAAGATGCTCGGGAAGAAGAAAAGCCCGCCGAAAGAAAAAGGGAAGTGCGAAGACTCTTATAGGATTGGTACATACAGGGAAACATCAACCGAATGCGGTACATGTTCGGCTGATTTGGGGTGTATTGTAAAATTTCGGAAAATATGTTCTAATTGTCCTCATACATTTTATGTCGAAAAAAATAGAACAATTTGACGTTGTCGTTATTGGCGGCGGAGCCTCAGGAATGATGGCGGCGGGACGAGCGGCGGAATGTGGCGCACGGGTTCTTCTTCTGGAAAAAAATAAGCGTTTGGGGGAAAAATTGCGCATTACCGGAGACGGCCGGTGCAATATTACCAACGCCGAGTACGATACGCACAAATTTTTGGATATTTTTGGTTCAAGTAGACATTTTTTATTTTCGTCATTTTCTCAGTTTGGAGTTAAAGATACATTTACTTTTTTTGAATCACACGGGTTGCCTCTGGTGATCCAGGCTCGTTTGCGGGTATTTCCAAAGACGGAACGTGCGGAGGATGTGGCCGAGGCTATGGTGAATTATGTAAAAAAAAGCGGAGTGACGATAAAGTATTCGGCTCAGGTCAGTAAGATACTATCCGAAAAGAATACAATTACCGGTGTTATTGCCGGCGGTGTTGAATATAAAACATCCTCAATCATTCTCTCTACCGGCGGGATTTCTCATCCGGAAACCGGTTCAACAGGCGACGGTTTTCGTTGGCTAAAAGATATGGGCCACACTATAAAGCCGTCCACACCGGATGTTGTTCCGTTGTCGGTGGCTGATGAATGGGTTAAGTCGCTTTCCGGCGTTGATTTGTCGTTTATGAAAATTACATTTTTTGTAAACGGAAAGAAATCATTCTCAAAAACGGGGAAAATATTATTCACTCATTTTGGTCTGTCCGGTCCGCTTATTTTGAATAGCGCGCGGCTTGTACGCGATTTGATGCAGGGTGGGACGGTGACGGCGGCAATTGATGCTTTTCCCGATACGGATTTGGGTTCGCTTGAAAAACAAATAATTACCGTTTTTGACGCCAACAAAAATAAAGACATTAAAAATCTATTTAAAGAAATTGCTCCCAAGGGTACTTCTGAAGCAATTCTTCCGTTAATTCCGGGGCTCGCACCTGATACAAAAGTGCACAGTATTAGTAAAGAAGTTCGAAAGGAGATTGTGCGAATATTGAAAGCTCTTCCGGTTACTATTACCGGCCTTATGGGTTTTGACCGGGCGGTAGTTTCAGACGGTGGTGTTATTATGGAAGAAATTGATACACGTACAATGGAATCGAAGCTGTATAAAGGTCTTTACGTTACCGGTGATTTGTTGCATATAAACCGTCAATCCGGCGGATATTCTCTCCAGTTATGCTGGACAACGGGCTTTGTGGCCGGGGAACACGCCTATAAATCGAAACAAGGCGACGTGTTGACAAAATAGGGTCATTTGTGCTAGTATTACGAGGTAACTAAATCTCATCGGTTTTTTCATTGTTTCGGGTATACATCCCGAAAATACGTTGGTACTATAAGGCCTTATGGCTTTATCTAAAAAACTTTCGAGACACACCAGGCCTTGTTTATTATTATGGCCGGAAAGTTATAGAGGTCGAAAGCCTCTCTGAACCCCAAAATCTAATGTCGAGCAGACACGCAACTACTATGTTTTCGGTCCTTTGCGGTTAGATTTTGTGCCGGTTCTTAATAGATAAAGCACTATGCAAAATTTTTCACACAGTGGATCCTCGAGATCCGCTTCCGGTTCGGGTGCCCGTTTTAGCACTCGCGGAAGTTCACGACCGGGGTCGAAGTTCAAAACTTCTTCACACGCTCGTCCAAGTTCACGATTCGAATCACGTCCCCAAACAGGCGCGTCTTTTACGACACGCTCACACGGTACGGGAGGAACAGGTTTTAAGCCGAGTTTCCGTCCGCGATATAATGATATGAGGTCGGCGCCTTCCACAGGAAGTTCCGATTTTTCATCGTCTCGTTCACACAGTGCGTCGCCGGCCGTATTTACGACCAGTTCGCACGGCAGTTTTAGTAATTCAAAAAGTAAACCTTCTTCAAACAGAGGAGGTTCTTCAAGTTTTAGTTTTGGTGGTCGTTCGAGTGGCGGTAGTCGCTTTGGCGGCGGAAGTCGCGGAGGACGGTCATTCGGCGGCGGCGGTCGCGGCGGCGGCGGCGGAAGGTCAAACCGCGGAGGAGGAGAGCGCATTGACGCTGCTCGTTTCGTAAATAAAGCCGTGGAAACCGAAGAAGTTGAAAATTTTATTCCGGAAAATAATTTTGCCGATTTTCAAATTATCGAGCAATTAAAAAGCGGTATTATTGCCAAGGGGTATCAAACGCCGACTCCGATTCAGGATAAGGCTATTCCCCATGTTTTGGCCGGGTCAGATGTTGTCGGTATCGCTAACACCGGTACGGGTAAAACGGGCGCATTCTTAATTCCGCTTATCCATAAGGTTCTTATGAATCGTAAGGAGCAGGTTATGATTATTGCTCCAACCCGCGAATTAGCTATTCAGATTGACGCCGAATTGAAAGCGTTTACAGCCGGAATGAAAATATTTTCCGTTTGTTGCGTTGGCGGTGCAAGTATCGGCAAGCAATTGTCCGAGCTTCGCTATCAGTACAATTTTATTATCGGTACGCCGGGACGCATTAAAGATTTGATTGACCGCAAGCGAATTATTCTTTCGGAATTCAAATCAATCGTGCTTGATGAAGCCGACCGAATGTTGGATATGGGATTCGTTGATGATATGCGTTCTATTATGAACGGCATGCCGAAAGAACGTCATACATTATTTTTCTCCGCAACTCTTTCTCACGATATTGAAAAACTTATTAAAGAATTTCTTCGTGAACCCGTTCGTATCTCAGTGAAAACACGAGATACCGCAAAGAACGTCGACCAGGATGTTGTCCGTGTCGGACGAGGGGAAAATAAAATAGAAATTCTCCACGAGCTTCTTAACAAACCGGAATTTACAAAAGTGCTTGTCTTCGGACGCACGAAGCACGGTGTTGAAAGGATTTCTGTCGATTTGATTAAACGCGGTTTTAAGGCCGAATCAATCCACGGAGATAAGAATCATGTTAAGCGACAAAAAGCGCTTCGTTCATTCAAGGATAATTTTGTTCAGGTACTTGTTGCCACCGATGTGGCCGCCCGAGGACTTGATATCCCCGATGTCACCCATGTTATTAACTATGATATTCCGGCCACGTATGACGATTACGTACATCGTATCGGCCGTACGGGAAGAGGAAACAAGAAAGGGAAAGCGTTGACTTTTATCGGTTAATCTTTACATTCTATGCATAATATAAAAATGCCATCTCGTAAAACGTTTCAGCAAGCCGGCAAGTGGGTAGAACGCCCGCGCCGATCTGAAGTGCTTGTCTGTGTGTGTGGTAATAAATATATTAAAACCCGCGACAGACAAATCGTATGTGTTCGTTGTATTACGGAAAAGGGAAGAGTTGTCGGAAGATAAGCGCAATACGGTATATAATAAATATACGATTAACGTAATAAAAAATACCCGTTCAGCAGATGAACGGGTATTTTTTATTGTTTTTAAACCATGACAGCCGATAGAGCGAATGGGGTAAAAGGAAATATGTTTTTTGTATTTTTTTTGTTATAATTATGATAAGGTCTAAACCTTACGTTATTTGTGTATCTTAAATCATTAGAATTAGCCGGGTTTAAATCATTTGGAAAGAAAAGCGTCCTTCAATTTACGACGCCTATTTCTTCTATTGTCGGGCCGAACGGTTCGGGTAAATCAAATATTGCCGAAGCTTTTCGGTTTGTTTTAGGCGAGCAGTCTATCAAAAGCATGCGCGGTAAGAAGACGGAAGATTTAATTTTTAACGGTGCGAATACGACGGCACGGTCAAATCGCGCTTCGGTTAAACTGACGTTTGATAATCATTCCCGTTTTCTCAATATAGATTTTGATGAGGTGACGCTCGAACGTGTTATTTATCGGGATTCTTTGTCGGAATATTACATAAACGGCACACAGGTGCGATTAAAAGATATTGTAGAGTTATTGTCGGGGGCGCACGTGGGCGCGTCCGGTCATCATATTATTTCCCAGGGTGAAGCGGATAGGATATTGAACGCAAATCCGCGCGAACGTCGCGACATGATTGAAGACACGCTCGGTTTGAAGATTTATAAATACAAAAAAGAAGAAAGCGAAAAAAAGCTTACCAAGACTGAAGAAAATTTGATGCAGGTCGAGTCCCTTCGCCGGGAAGTCGCGCCTCATTTGAAGTTTTTGAAAAAACAGGTAGAAAAAATTGAGAAGATATTTTAATTAAGTGCAAACAATTTCATTTGCCAGGTAAAAAAGAATTTCAAAAAACCAATGTTGAATTTGAAGTTGTGCTGGTTGATGCCACTGAAA
>CAJBMK010000025.1 GCA_903954165.1 uncultured bacterium
ATGAGCTGGTCAAGTTCGAATTTAGTCAGCATTTTTTTACTTTCTGTAATATTTTTTAAGCCATACGTAATGTAGTGGATGGTATTTATCTATTTTCTATCATAAATTAATATATCATATTTGTCAATAGCGAGACGGGGTTTAATAAATGGCTGTATTTATAGATTATTTTGTTTATTTGTGGATGTTGATTCGATAAAATCATAATGGACTTTCCGATTTATGAGAATCTCCGCTTACAGCGGCAGTACGGGTTTCCTATTTCTTCACGATAAGAATCGCTCAGAAATATAGGAGAACCCTTTCGATTCTCCCGCGCATTCGGGGCAGCCCGAATGCTTCCCGGCACATATGAAAAAAGACGCTGGAAAGCGTCTTTTTTCATATGTGCCGGGAGGGAGAATCGAACTCCCATGGATTACTCCGCACGATTTTGAGTCGTGTGCGTCTACCAATTCCGCCATCCCGGCTAAGGGTTCTAGTTCTACAAAGTTCATACGTAAAAAACACGTATGAGGACTAGTGTACTAGAAAATAGGGGAAAATCAAATGAACGGGGTGTTTTATAACTTTGAAATTGGGGCACATCAAAAACGGCGGATGGTTAGTCTTTTTTTGGAATACGTATGAACGGGTGTGTTAACGGGTGTCGAATGTTCCTTCGTATTCTTTGTAGGTCGTATTCGCGCCGAAAATAGCGTAGATGGGGCAAAAACCGGACAGGGCCGTCAGGATGAGTATTCCTCCCGCACCATACAGGCCGATTTGCCAATTTTGGCTGAAGACCCAATAATAGCTTGTCATTATGAGCCCAATGCCAACTATTGCACGAAGTACGCGATCAGCGATGTTTTCGTTTGTTTTATACATAGCGTGTATATTAGACTGATAATAGTGTCTATAGTATACACCTCTGTATGAAATTGACAAGTGGTGAAATAAATGGGTAAATATAACGCTCTATAGAAACTCCCCGCGAAATGGTGCGGGGAGTTTTTGATTATTGCTCAATGAGAAGGATAGTATTTTCCGAATCTATTTTGGCAAATCCTTTAGTGATTGTAATTGTCTCGCTTGTGTCGTGTTCGCCGTGACGGATGGTTACGGCGCCGGCTTTGAGTGTTGTGATGAGCGGTACATGATTTTTGAGTATCGTAAGTTCTCCGTCGTCAGAAGGAATAGTTACGGCGGAAGCCCGACCGTCAAATAGTGTTTTGTGTTTGCTGTAAATGTAAAGTTTCATGATGGCGATATTCGTCAATGCTTACTTTTATTTTTTTATTTCACCGATACCGCCGATCATGTAGAAATTGTCTTCAGGCACGTTATCGTGTTTACCGTCTATGATTTCTTTAAAACCGCGTACCGTTTCCATTCGCGGAACGAATTTGCCGGGCCGTCCGGTAAAAGCTTCGGCTACGGAGAAAGGCTGGGAAAGGAATTTTTGTATTTTGCGGGCGCGGTCCACAAGACGTTTATCTTCATCAGACAACTCTTCAATGCCGAGAATGGCGATAATGTCTTTTAGTTCTTTGTAGCGCTGAATGACGCGTTGGACTTCACGGGCCACGTTGTAATGTTCTTCACCGACTATACCCGGGGTGAGAGCCGTTGATGTGGAGTCGAGCGGGTCGACGGCCGGATAAATGCCAAGTTCTGAAAGCGCGCGTGAAAGAACGATGGTCGAGTCGAGATGAGAAAATGTGGTAGCCGGAGCGGGATCGGTAATGTCGTCGGCCGGAACATAGATAGCCTGAACCGACGTGACCGAGCCGTGGTTGGTCGAGGTGATGCGTTCCTGAAGCGCTCCCATTTCAGATGCGAGCGTTGGCTGATAGCCGGCGGCTGACGGCATTCTGCCGAGTAATGCTGAAACTTCGGAACCGGCCTGTGTAAAACGGAAAATATTATCAATAAAAAGCAGTACATCTTTTCCCTCGGTATCGCGGAAATATTCGGCCATAGTGAGACCGGAAAGGGCCACACGGAGACGCGCCCCCGGAACCTCATTCATTTGTCCGAAAACAAGTGCCGTTTGGGGCAAAACACCGGAGTCTTTCATTTCATTATACAAATCGTTCCCTTCACGGGTGCGTTCGCCGACACCGGCAAAAACGGAATATCCCTTGTGTACTGAAGCGACATTGTGAATTAATTCCTGAAGAAGAACGGTTTTGCCGACTCCCGCGCCGCCAAAGAGACCAATTTTTCCTCCTTTTATAAATGGAGCGAAAAGATCAATAACCTTCATTCCCGTTTCAAAAATTTCAACCGTGGTTGATTGATCGGTGAATGCGGGAGCTTTGCGGTGAATGGGCCAGCGTTCTTTTTTTGCGGGCGGAGTGTTCGGCTTTTTTGCGGAAGAGAGTTCGGGAGTGTCGGAAAGTCCATCAATCGGCTCGCCAAGGACGTTGTACATTCTTCCGAGGGTTTCTAAACCGACGGGGACTGAAATCGGAGCGCCGGTGTTTACGACTTCAAGACCGCGTTTGAGGCCTTCCGTCGCACCCATTGAAATTGTTCGGACTTGTCGGTTTCCAAGATGTCCCGCCACCTCAAGAACGGTTTTTTTGCCGTTTGAAGTGACTTCAAGCGCGGTGTAGAGTTCGGGAATTGTTCCCTCAAACTCAACATCAACCACCGGACCGATTATTTGCACAATTGTGTTTTTCATATATTGATTAGATGTTAATGCTGTGAATTTGCTCCCGCGCTTATTTCACTTAATTCCTTGGTGATATGTGATTGTCGCGCTTTGTTAAATGTTCTGGTTAGACTTTGGCTTAAGTTCTTTGCATTTTCGGAGGCATTTTTCATTGCCATCATACGGGACGAATGTTCGGAAGCGTTCCCCTCGAGCATGCTGTTGAATATTTCAATACGGAGAAGGGACGGCAATAATTTATTGAGGACTTCCTGAGGAGACGGTTCGAATATAAATTCCTGAACAGCTCCGGAATGTTCTTTGCCGAACGGAGTGGGGACATTGGCGTATTTGCCGTGGGAGGGAACAATTCCGGCCACAACCGCTTCAAGCGTTTCTTTACTGAAAGGCAGTAAATCGTGAATAATCGGATCTTGTTTAAGCGTCGAAATGAAATTACTATACACAATAGAAACTTTCGAATATTGATGCGATAAAAAGAGCGATTCTATGAGTACTGCAATCGGTTCGGTTTCTTCGAGCGTTGAATAATCGCCGCCTTCAAAAAATTCGCCGACGACGGGAATACTACGGCGCAGAAAATAACTTTTTGTTTTTTTACCAACTGCGATTATGTCGGTCGGTGTCGGATTAGCAATCAAAAAGCGGTCGGCAGTGCGAAAAATATTGCTGTTGAAAGAGCCGGCAAGTCCCTTGTCGGATGCAATTACCACAAGGAGGTTTTTTTCGGCGATTGGTTTTTGGAGTAGGGGTGAAAGTTCCGCCGTTTCGCTGTTCAGTCCGGTCGTGAGGTTGCGGAGCAATTCGAGTGCCGAAAGGGCATATGGCCGAGCTTCAAGAGCGATTGTTTGGCTTTTACGCATTTTGACGGCAGAAACCGCTTCCATTGCGCGTGTGATTTGCGAAATGTTTTTGACGGACTGAATATGTTTTTTTATAGCTCGCGAAGATAACATATTTATTTAAAATACTCTTTCAGAAACTCCTGTGTTATTGCTTCAAGTTTTAGTTTTGTGTCGTCCGAAAGGTCGGCCGTTTCTTGTATGATTCCTAGTAATGCCGATTCTTCCGTACGTATATGAGCGATAAACTGTTTTTGGAATGACGCGACTTTTTCAACGGGAATAGTGTCGAGAAAACCTTTAATTGCCGCAAAAATTACCAGCACTTGTTCAGAAAAAGAAATATTTTCACCTTCGCCTTGCTTCAAAAGTTCAGTCAGTCTTCGACCGCGTTCAAGTTTTTTCTTTGTAGCATGGTCAAGGTCCGAGCTAAATTGAGAAAATGCGGCAAGTTCACGGAATTGGGCTAATTCGAGGCGAAGCGTTCCCGCAACTTTTTTCATTGCTTTCGTTTGTGCTGAAGAACCGACGCGCGAAACTGAAAGTCCCACATTTACCGCCGGACGAATACCCTGGTAAAAAAGTTCCTGTTCAAGATAAATTTGGCCGTCAGTAATGGAAATAACATTCGTCGGAATATACGCGGAAATGTCGCCCTGTTGGGTTTCAATAATTGGAAGCGCGGTGAGTGAACCTCCGCCGAAAGCTTTGCTCATTTTTGCCGCTCGTTCGAGAAGTCGTGAGTGAAGATAAAAAATGTCGCCCGGGTATGCTTCACGTCCCGGCGGTCTGCGAAGGAGGAGAGAAATTTCACGATATGCCCACGCGTGTTTAGAAAGGTCGTCATACACAACAAGCGCATCTTTTCCCTGATCCATAAAAAATTCACCGATAGCGGCGCCGGCGTATGGCGCGAGATACTGAAGTGAAGCTGGCGCGCCGGCCGGAGCCGAAACGACGATTGTGTATTTCATTGCACCGCCGTCTTTGAGTCGTTTGACGATTTGAGCAACTTTAGATTCCTTTTGACCGATTGCGACATAAATGCAAATAGGCGTTTTATTTAAGGTATCCTTACCCTGATTGATTATTGTTTCAATAGCGAGCGAAGTCTTGCCGGTTTGGCGGTCGCCAATGATAAGCTCGCGCTGACCGCGACCGATTGGAATCATTGCATCAATAGATTTCCAGCCGGTATGAAGCGGTGTTTTGACCGATTCGCGACTGATGACGCCGGAAGCTATTTTTTCCAGCGGGTAACGGGTCATTTTGTCTTTTGAAAATGCGACACCGCCGTCAATCGGATTACCAAGTGAATCTATAACACGGCCGATAAGCGCATCTCCGACCGCGACGGAAAGAATAGTTCCCGTACCGCGAACTGTTTGACCTTCCTGTACTTTGATTGAATCGCCGAGGACGATTGCACCAATAGAATCTTCGTTCAGGTTTAAAGCTAGTCCTGAAACGGGACCGCTTGCGGTATCGAATTGAATAATTTCGGAGTACATGACACCGCCGAGACCGCTCAAAGTAGCGACGCCGTCACCAACGCGGGTGACTCGGCCGACTGATTCTACCGCAGGCTCGTGGCGAAGAGAGGCTATTTCCTGCTTCAATTCTTTTATGATAGTGTCTTTGTCCATATGATTTAAGCTATTGTCTCCGTTAATTTTTCTATTCGGCGCCTGATACTGCCGTCTATAATAGTGTCGTTTGTTTGTATAATAGCTCCGCCGATAAGTGTCGCGTCGATTGTGGACTTAAGGATGTTCGCGTTTTTCCCCAGATGTTTTTTTACGGTCGCAATGTCGTCTTCTGTTGCACCGGTGATAAAATATTTTTTCTGAATTGTCTCGGGGGCCAGTTTTTCGAATTCGTGCGCAATCTTTTCAATACTTCGCTCGTCGCCATTTTCTTTGAGTATTATTGCGAGTTCCTTGAGAATAAGGGAGCGTTCGTGTGGTGGTTTGGATGTACTTACCGCGTGAAGTGCTTTCGCATATATAAATGGAGAGATTTTCATAATGCGTATTATAAAGAATGTCCGGCCGCCTCCTCGGTCAGCGCGTGGCTTGTGTCGGTTGAAATCCCGCCTTTTTTTGATAATGTTGCCGTGACAGCTTCCGCGACGAGACCGCCGATTTCTTTCTTGACTGAAAGCAGAAGTTCCAGGCGTTCGCTTTGGGCTTTACTTTTGGTTTCGGCGACAAATCGTTCAATTTCTTTTTGTGATTTTGCCAAAGCGTCAGTGCTTATTTTCCCCGCGGCGACTTCAGCTTTTTGAAGGATTGCGTGTGATTGTTTTCGAGCTTCTCCCAAAAGATGCTCTTTCGTTTGTTCAATCTGAATAATTTTCTCTTCGAGTTCCTGTGATTTTTCAAAAGCTTTTTCCGATTGTTCTTTGCGGAGTTTGATGGCGTTCAAGACCGGCTGGTAAATGAATCGTCGTAAGACAAAAAGCAATATACCAAAATTGACCATCTGAATAATCAGAAGTTTCCAGTTGATACCGAGATGGTGTAGCAATTCCGCCATAGAGGATAGCTAAGCGAATTTAATTATGAGAGAAATAACCAGCGCATAAATAGCGATAGCTTCAGCAAAGGCGATAGCGAGAATCATGGCTGATTGAATTTTCGGTGCCGCTTCCGGATTTCGTCCGATGGCTTCCATTGCCTTACCGCCGAGTAATCCAATAGCGAGTCCCGGACCGATAGAACCGAGCCCGATTGCTAATGCGACCGCAATACCGTTCAAATTTTCCATTACAATGGTGAATTATTTATTAAAATATTCAATGCATGAGGTCATGCATTCCGGCTGTATTATACAGTATAAATAATTTAGTATACAATTGACGAATCGGATATTATCAGACATTACGATAAGAAAGAATCATATGGTGGTTAACAAAGAAATACATCCGACAACCATTGTTATATTTGGAGCCACAGGCGATTTGACGCGCAGGAAGCTTTTACCGAGTCTTTTTTCGCTGTGGAAACAGGAAATGTTGCCGGAAGAATTTCGAATTATTGCATTTTCACGGCGACCGTTCACGGATCAGGATTATCGTCGATTTGCAACCGAAGAAGGGAATTTTTCCGTGGCGGAAAAAGAAAGTCTTCAATTCGGGAAATTTTTGGAGCTCATTTCGTACGTGAAAGGGGATTTTGACGATGTGTCGTCGTATGAACGGCTTCGCGATGCACTTGCTATTTTTGATACGGAATGGAATCATTGCTCAAATAAATTATTGTATCTTTCTGTTCCTCCGCAATCGTACGAATTACTGATTCGAAATATAAAAAACTCGGGTTTGGCCATTCCGTGCGGAGGCACGCTTGGGTGGACGCGTATTCTTGTCGAGAAGCCGTTTGGTAGTGACGGAAAAAGTGCGTACGAGTTGGATTTGATGTTGCGCGAGCTCTATAAAGAAGAGCAGATTTTCCGCATTGATCATTATCTGGCCAAGGAAACATTGCAAAATATTTTGGCGTTCCGTTTTTCCAATACACTGTTTGAGCCGGTATGGAATCGTGATTATATTGAATCGGTTCATATTCGTTTGTTTGAAAAAATCGGCATTGAAGGTCGCGCAAATCTTTATGAAGGTGTGGGTGCGCTACGTGACGTCGGTCAAAATCACGCGCTGCAAATGCTTGCTCTTGTGGCGATGGAAAATCCGATGAACTTATCGGAAGATCATATCCGCGACGAACGCGCTTCTGTTTTCAAAAAATTAGTATTACGGCCGAGAAGTAAACTTATTCGTGGCCAATATGAAGGGTTTTTGGCCGAAAAGGGAATAGCGGCTGATTCGGTAACTGAAACATATTTTCGTATTGAGTCGGCAATTGAAGATGTTCGCTGGAACGGCGTACCGTTTATAATTGAAAGCGGTAAGGCTATGTCGGAAGCGCGCGCGGACATTACGGTAACGTTCAAAAATTGCGATTCCGTATTAACAAAGGAAGTTGATCGATTGTACGGTAATCGAATTACGTTTACGCTTCAGCCCGAGGAAAAAATAGAGATTAGATTTTGGGCAAAAAAGCCGGGCTTTGAACACTCGCTCCGTGAACAATTATTTACTATTCAGGGCGGGGATACTGTCGCGGGACCTGGCGCATATGAGCGCGTTTTGTTTGATGCGATTCGCGGTGATCAGTCCCTTTTTGCCGGTACGGACGAGATACGATATTCCTGGAAATTTGTCAGCGCGGTACAAAAGAAATGGAAAAAAACTCCGCTTCACACCTATAAAAAAGGTGAAGACGGGCCCAAAAACATAGGATAGTATTTACGGACGATAATCGAACGAGAAAATGAAATTAGTGGTGGGCTTCCGTTGAAGCTGAAAGAAACATAAGCGAAAGTACGGAAAAAATAAGCGCCTGAATAAAACCGACGAAAATTTCTAATCCCAAAAACGGAATTGGAATAAGATACGGCGTCAGGAATGTAATGATGGTAAGAAGGACTTCACCGGCGAATACGTTACCGAAAAGTCGAAAAGAGAATGATAATATTTTTGCAAATTCGCTCACGCCTTCGAGAAGTCCCACAAAAAATGAAATCGGTCCCTTAAAATTAAGAAATTTGCCGAAATGTTTGCCGACGCCGATGCTGGCGATTCCGATTATATGCGTTAGGGTAACAATGAGAAGTGCTATCGCCAGTGTCATGTTGAGATCTGAATTGACGGAACGAAAGAGCGGAATAAATAATTCTTTTCCTTCAATTGTTTCATACACACCGATAGAACCGACTCCCGGTAAGATGCCGATCCAGTTCGCCGTAATGACGAATAAAAAAACAGTGGCCACAATCGGAAAGAATTTTTCGGCTTTTTGGCGCGACCCGGCGATTGATTCCGCAAAGGAAAGCATTGTTTCAATTATCAATTCGGTCGCCGCCTGAAGCGTTGATAGTTTCCCGTTGTGTTCTTTTTTGCTGCTGCGAAAAATTATATACGAAAACATGATTAGAAACGCGACGACGAGCCATGATGTTATGAGGGAATTGGTTATCGGTATTCCGAGCGCGGTAATTAACGGCTCCGCTTTGATTGAAATTTCAGGCATATATTAATTCAACAAATTTTTTACTTTATTCCAGACAATAATGCTTGCGCCCACCGCCGCTCCGACTGCGCCGATAATAAGGAATAGCGGACTCGTTTCAAAATTGCGATCGGCGAAACGTCCGAGCAGTGTTAGTAATACGATTGGAACGGCAATACTGAAACCGATATTGAGGGCAAGAGGTAATAATGTAAACGGCGTATCGGATGTTTTGTCGGTATTTTTATTTTCCGGTGTCCCGTTCATCCTGAAAGTATAGGGGAAAACTGAAGCGAGAGCAATCGGTAAGAGAGAGAAAGAGTTCTGCGTATCCTTCTGTTCCGTGTTTCGGGTGGGTATTGGTTCTGTTGCCATTTGAAAAGTATAGGCGAAAATGCAAGCGAGGGCAATATTATTTCGTTATGGTGGTATATGTTGACAGCATTAAAAAAATAATGTAAAACTGTACCTAGTATAGGTACTTTGATAGTCTGAAACGGAACTATGCATCCGTTATACGCCGAAGATTTTTGTTCATTATTCACTGTGAATAAAAATCTTCGGCGTATGAACCAACCGCTACCGTCCAGTCGCAGCATGTCGAAGAATTTGTTTGAGTACAATTCACCTCAAACAGAAAATTCAGAAAGGAGAAATCTCTATTATGAGCACTCTCGTTAGAAAAGAACTTCTAGACCTCGGGGTTGCCATCCAGGCCAATCTTGTCGGTGCGGGTCTTTCGGATGAAGTCGTTGACTACTTCCTTGCTAATAAACAAAAAATACGGGATGCGCTTCGTCGCGGGTTTTCACCGTATGCCCTTCTTGTGAATTCTCAAGGGGCAGACCCCGGTTTGATTGGAAGTTTTGATGAAAGCCTTCAAATGTCTCGGCAATTCGCCGAGAAATACGCAGGACAAATCAATCTGTCCGACTTTATGAAGCGTCGATTGGAGATTAACGGCGGGTTAAACAAGGGGGCGGATTCCGTTGAAAATGCTGTATCGTTTCGTATTGCTGAGACTGATCTCTTGGAAAATTTAAAACGTGCGGAAGCATTTATATTGAGATATTTTGATGTAGGTATTTATTTGGCGGAACATTCTGTTCTGCCGGAATATCTTCCTTGGAAATCGGTCTTGCCGGTTTTCATCCCGGCTGGCGTTGATAATCTCAAAGCCTTTCGTGTACTTTCAGACGTCACCGGTAATCCCAGCTTTATGGACTATGGTTATATTCAGTATCCCGGCTGTGAATCTTCCTCAGAATCTCGATTGTACCTTATTGCGAATAGATTAATGCCCGATAAAGATACGATGGGTCTTTCTACCGATGAATTAATCAAGAAGGGTGCATCATGGCTTTCTCTAAAAGGATATGTCCTTGCAATGTCTCTCCGTTTTACACACGATACCTGTCGACTTGATCCTCAAGGGGATACATGTAGGAGTACACTTACATGGTTCCCGGGCGAAGGTGAAACCGCGGAGTGCTGTTCCTTTTTTGGTAACGCTACCGGTTTTGAAAGGCCAAAGGGGAGTAATGTTTTTGCTTGGGGCGGTGCTCGTTTAGCTATTCCTGTCCCTCTTCGGTTAAAGTAATTATATTTACGCATTGTTTTGCGGAAAATCACGGACATCAACTTATGTTGGTGTCCTTTTTTATGAACGGACAAACATTCAAATTTGTATGAATATGCTACAATATTCGCAATGGATTTGTTTCAGGAAGTCATAATGAAGATTGCGGAATGGGGGGCACTGACGTATCTCATTGTCTTTGTTGTGGCTTTCGCTGAGTCCATTGCTTTTATCGGTATTCTTATTCCGGGAGCGGTGTTGGTTGCTGCGGCCGGTTTTGTTGCTTCTCAAGGCGCCCTTCATTTCGTTCCACTTTCGCTTATTGCTGCGGCCGGAGCAATTGGTGGCGATATTGTAAGTTATTATATTGGGCGTAATCGTCTCGGTAAGTTTTCTGGTGACGGAAAAATAATTAGAAAAAGTCTGATTGAGCGTGGAGAAGTATTTTTCAAGAAGCATGGTATAAAAAGTGTATTTCTCGGTCGTTTTGTCGGTCCAATCCGGCCGATTATTCCGTTTGTGGCGGGAATGCTTCGAATGGACGAACGAAAATTTATTTTCTGGAATGTTTTGTCGGGAATCGGCTGGGGGTTCCTCTATGCCGGTCTCGGTTTCTTTTTTGGTCACATGTGGAAAACTGTTGAGTTGTGGTCGTCGAGGGCGACGGTTCTTGTGTTCAACCTTGCGATTATTTTCACGGCTTTATATTTATTGAAACGATTTTGGGGAAGTCAGGGAAAATACGTCGGTTTGGCCTATTCATACATACGAGATGCCGCTGCTGATTTTATACGAAAAAGCAGGCTGTGGAGAAATTTCAAGAATAATTTTCCCGGCTTGGCTCGGGTTTTGGCGGACCGTTTTAATCAGTATTCATTTTTCGGGCGCACGCTTTCTATTTTGTCGTTAGCTCTATGTGTTGATGTATATATGTTTGTTCAAGTCGCGCTCAATTTTTCCGCGCGGGGAAGCGTATTTGTATTTGATACCCGGCTCGCTGATATATTGTACGCACTGCGCGATCCTTTTTTCATAAAATTATTTGCGGGCGTTACGGTGCTGTGCAATACAAAGACGGCAATTTTCCTATCAATTGTTGTAACATTACTGCTTTTGTTGTGGCGCCGACGATTGGAGATCGCACCGTTTTTAATTGGCTTGCTCGGCACGTATGCGACAGTAACATACGCGAAATTTCTTTTTGAACGTCCGCGGTCCGATCTCGCGCTATATTTGGAGTCATCATATTCATTTCCGAGCGGACATACCGCTTTTGCTGTCGTCATATTTGGTTTTATTGCGTACGCGGTCTGGAAAAATTTTCATTCCATCGCGTTACGGGTCAATACGCTATTCGGCGCGGTTGGATTGATTGTTTTGGTTGGCTTTAGCAGACTGTATCTTGGAGTTCATTATGCGAGCGATGTGTGGGCGGGAGTTCTTTTGGGCGTGATGTGGCTTTTGATTTCGATTGGGCTGGTGTTGCTTGGAGAATATAATCACGCAAAAAAGTCGTATGCATTTAATTACCACACAATCGGTTCACGGGGTAAAATAATAGTATCGGGCATTCTTGTTGTGCTGTGGGTGTTGTTTTATATCGGTTCGATTTTTTCATTCGAAGAATCACTTCCGCGGCTGGATACCGATGTGTCGCGCGAAAATTCATTTGAAACAGTCAATAGCGTTCAAGCGTTCGGGCAACAATCTAAAATTGAGTTGTCGGCGGAAACTGTATTCGGTGAAAGCAGAGCGCCGTTTGCGGCGGTATTTGCTTTGGAGACAAGCGGTTCTTCCGCAGACGATTCACTTCATCGGCAGTTCGGGATGATGGGATGGATCGAAGCTGATACGTTTAATATCGGTTCATTTTTGTTGCTCGGTAAGGCGATTATTTTTCGGGAACGTTTTGCGGGTGCGCCTGTAACCCCGTTATTTTGGCAGGGTAGAATGAATGATTTCGCATTCGTTTCGTCAACAGGCTCAAAAGACATACGCGAACGCCACGTCGTTCGCGTATGGAAAACAAATATGAAAGATGAAAGCGGTCGCTTTATATATGTTGCGACTGCAAGTTTCGCCCGCGGTCTTCGACATGAGCTTTTACCGTGGACATCCCGGTCACTCGACAACGAGCGTGATTTTTTGGTGTTGTCATTTTTTGGCGGTAATCATTGCACCGAAATTCAGCCGATTATTCACGGAACATCTTCCACCGACAGGTTGCTGGCTACGGAAATATCAAAGCGAAAAACTGACGGCGTCATATATTTGCTGACGTTAAACGGCGGGTGTGTGAGTGAAAAGAAGCAATAACAAAAATTCCCGATTGTGGGACGGCGGGGCACTATGCTTCGTCGTTTTCGTTTCTAATAATCCCGTCTCGTGAAAATATACCGGTCAAGTCCAAAATACGTTCCGGCGTTTATTGCGGTAAAAAGAATAAGCAATAAAATATAAATAATATGTTCATCTATGACATACGACGACGGTAATACGACAGGAAAGGCGAGGAGTGAAAAGTACGTCGTAAGAGAAAATACAATACCGATACTTGACGCATACCGTACGAATAAACCGACAATAAGTAATGTTCCGAGAATAATCGGTCCCCATGAAAGGGCGATATTTGTCCACGCGATATGACCGGGAGACGCCAGGTAATGATAATACGCGGGCAATACTTTGGCGGAATCAAGCGCGTCTTTTGCCGAAAAGCGCGGGTCAAGTATTTTGGAAAGGCCGTCATAGACAAATATCCATCCTAACGATATGCGCAACAATACGATAATTATTTTCGAAAATCGATTCATTGGTACTATTTTACAATAACAACTTCATTTATTCCAAATCGTGTTTTTTTGAGAGAGGCTTGTGCGTCGTCGGCTGTGCGATATCCAATCGGCAGAAGAACCGCTGATTTTAATCCGAGTTCCTGTAATCCAAGAATAAGGTCAAAGGAAGCATTATCGAATCCTTCCATAGGACAAGAATCAATACCGAGAACTGCCGCCGTTGTCGTTGCGACTCCAAGAGCGATATAGACTTGTTGTTTCATCCACGCCCCGGCCTTTTCGTCGCTAATCGAATTGACGGAATCCTGAATCATTTTTTTGTAGCCGACAAGTTTTTCTGGTGCTTGTCCGGTTGTCTTTGCCATTGACTCGAAATATGAATCAATATGGGACGACGTCATTGTTTCGAATTGGCACAAGATAATAAGATCCGATGCATCGGTAATCTGTGACTGGTTCCAGGCACTTTTGCGCAGCTCGGCTCTGGTGTGTTCGTCTTTTACCACTATGAATTTCCAGGGTTGAAGACCATATGACGACGGCGAAAGGCGGAGCGATTCAAGAATAGTATCAAGATCTGCGGAAGAAATTTTCTTTGTCGGGTCAAATTTTTTCGTTGCGTACCGCCAGTTGAGAGCGTCTATGATTGTATTCATTATATAGGTGACTACTGATAATTATATCTCAGTATATCATATCGAAAAAAAATAAAAGGAAACCCCGAAGAACAAATGGCCGTGAGTTCTCCGGGGTATAGGCTCAATCCAGAAGGGGGATTGAGGGTTTTAGGGGGTGTGCTATCGCACGAGCCCCGCCTGATAGTACTCCTTTTTTCAATTTGGTCAATCTTCGTAAAATTATCTCTGCGAAAAAAATTATATATTTTTATATATACGTACTTATTAGTATTTTTAAAATGTATCAAAAGACATATAAATAGTGTTTTCGTTTTCTCTCGTCAAAACGTTCGATTGCATAGCGAAGCATGGTTCGGGGCATTGTTTTGGCGTGAACAGTCAAAAATGTTTCTTCCGCTTTTTGATTTCGTTTACCTACTTCGCGAAGCATCCAGCCGACGGCTTTGTGGATTAAATCGTGTTTGTCCTGAAGTAGTAGTTCGGCGATTTTGAAAGTGTCCTCGAATTGATTATTTTTTATGAATGCAAAAGTGGCAATGATGGCGATACGGCGTTCCCATAGTAGTTTTGATTTTGCTAAACGGATTAGGATTTTTCGATTACTTCTTTCAAGTAAAAATGTTCCGACAATTTGTGGTGCGGACAAATCGACCAAATCCCAATTGTTGATTCGATTTGTTTGTGCGAGGTAGGTATCAAATATTTCTTTCTGTTTCTCAGGCGAAGCTTTTTTGAATTGTTCAACAATAAGAAGAAGTGCGGTGAGGCGTACTTCGTGAACGGGATTATTCAGAAGCGTTTGTACGTCGTCTGTGGTGGCGAGATCTTTAAATTCGTTTGCCACCGTCCTCGAGTCGGGTACGACCACGCCGATAAATTTGTCGCCTTCGCCGTATTGTCCGACTCCCGTCTTAAAAAACCGGCGAAGTATTGACGCTTTTTCCGGGTTAGCGTGAGCTTCCAAGGCTTGAATTATTTTTGCGGTTGTCTTCATTGGTATACGAATATCCGCCCCGGGATTACCTCGGGGCGGATATCTTTTTTTTTTCTATAATCGCTTTAATTCTTCGGACACCTTGTGAACTGGCTTCTTCTTTTGTTATTTTGAATGTACCGCCCAATTCTCCCGTATGGGTGACGTGCGGGCCTCCGCAGATTTCGTACGAGAATTGGTTTGAGCCGGAGCCAATCTTGTAAACTTTAACAATTGCACCGTATTTTTCATCAAAGATGCCGGTAGCTCCCTTGGCCTTTGCTTCATCCTTTGAAAGTTCTTCGATGGTTACGGGTAAATCTTTGATGATGGCTTCGTTGACTAAATCTTCCACTTTTTTCTTTTCTTCGTCGGTCATTTTGGCGCCGTGACGGAAGTCAAAGCGGAGACGTTCTGCGGTAATGTTTGAGCCGGCCTGCTCGATATGATTGCCGAGAACTGTTCGAAGTGCCGCCAGCATGAGGTGAGCCGCCGTATGTAGTCTGGTTGTTTCAACACTGGCGTCGGCCAAGCCACCCTTGAACATACCGGCACTGGCGGTTCGAGATAACTCCTGGTGTTTTTTCAATTCAAGGTCAAATGCTATTCGGTCGAGCGAAAGCCCGCGTTCCTTTGCCAACTCTTCCGTTACTTCGATGGGGAAGCCGTACGATTGGTATAAATTAAAAGCGTCAACACCGGAAATGGCACCGGAAGAAATCTTTTCGAATTCGCGTAATCCTTGGGCAAGCGTCTTTTTAAATTTATCTTCTTCTTTCTCAAGTTCTGTAAGGATGAAGTCTTTCTTTGATTGAAGTGCTGTGTAGTGGTCTCCATAGGACGCAATAACGGCATTGGCAACTTTTGTGGCCATGGCTTCTTTGATACCGAGCTTGTCGGCGAAACGAAGAGCTCGTCGAATGAGTCGGCGTGTGAAATAGCCTTGGTCTTTATTACTCGGAGTGGCCCCGTCGCCAATAAGAAAAACGGCAGCTCGCATATGATCCATGGCGATACGAAACGCGAATGTTTCATTGGCGTTAGCTCCGTACTGTTTGCCGGAAAGTGATTCGATTGTTTCTCTCAGGGTTTTGAAGACGTCGCTCCGGAAAATGTCCGGGTTATCGTCAACAGCGCTTGCTAGTCGTTCCAGTCCGCCACCGAAGTCGATATTTTTCTGTGCCAGCGTTTCGAATCCGTTTGCCGTCTTTCTGTACTGCATGAAAACGTTGTTGCCAATTTCAACGAAGCGACCGCAATCGCAATTGACGTGACAGACTTCATTCTTCCACGGAGAAGTCTCGTGAATTTTCAGTTCAGCGCCAAAGTCCCAAAACATTTCCGAATCCGGTCCTCCCGGTTCTCCGACAGGCATTTTGTCCGGAGTTCCCGCGCGTGACCACCAATTCTTTTTTTCATCGTAGAAAAAGATGCGTCCGTCTTTCATACCGTCTCGTTCCGAAAAGTCCGCCGTCTTGGCGTCAACCCCGATAGTTTTGAAAAGCTCCTGCCATTTGGAAACCGCCTCATCGTCCCGCGGAATATTGAGTGCCGGATTACCGCGAAAGACCGTAAAATAAAGTCGTTTTGGATCCAGTTTCAATTCTTTTGTAAGAAAGGTAAACATCCATTCGATATGTTCATTTTTGAAATAATCGCCCAGCGACCAATTGCCGAGCATTTCAAAAACGGTGGTATGTCTGTTGTCGCCGATTTCTTCGATATCTTGCGTGCGGAAACATTTTTGGGAGTCAGCTATGCGTTTGCCTTCAGGATGAGATTCGCCAAGCAAAAAAGGAATCATTGGCTGCATTCCGGAGCCGGTAAAAAGTGTTGTCGGGTCATTCTCGGGTAAAAGTGAAGCGCTCGGAATGATAACGTGGTTGCGCGCTTTAAAGAAATCAAGATATTTTTTTCGTAGTTCTGATGCGGTCATATATATAGTTATTGTGTAAAATTAAAGCCGCGGTCGGCTTACGATTATATAGTACCATACGTCTTTGGATTTTCGTAGATTGTTTCTTTGTGGAATAATAGTCAAAAAAATACACCGCCTTTTTGAGGCGGAGTATTTTTTGTATGTGATTATTTTATGCCACTATTGAATTTAAGGTTTGCCTCGGTGTACGCGCCCTTCTTCACTTCGAAGATTTGCGGTACAAACAGCGGTAGGCGAGAGGTCGTGTCGGATTTTGAGGTAAAATATTTACCCGGTTTTAAAGTAATCGAGTATTTTCCCAGTTTATCGGATTTGGTGGTCGTGGCGATTTTGCCGTCATAACTGGTAAAGAGTAAGACAATTTCAAGTGGTTTGTCCGCGCACTTCTTTTCCATTCCCTTTTTTATGACCGCGCATGTCGGACCAACGGTTACTGTTCCTGTTATTCCCGCCGGAACGATTTCTTTTTTTACATGAGAGAATAATTTCGAACTAAAATTACTGCCGTCATATATTGCTCGCGTAGACTCGTACGAAACTCCGATATTAAAGGCGATAACCGGCATAACTCCAAAAATAAAAATAAAAGCCAGTAGTTTTGAGTACCAAGTGACTTTATTAAATTCAATGTTAATATTTTTATGCATGAATGCGTGTATATAATAATGTACTAATAATTACGTTGATTATATAGTATAAGTCTGTCTATTGTAATGGACTTTGTCCACATAAAAAATCCCGCTCTGTTAAGCGGGATTTGGAGTGTCGGAGTCTTTTGATTATTTTCGTTTCCTTCTTCGGTTCAAGAAGCGTGTGCACCAATCTATTGTTCTTTTGACGAATTGATTGTTGTCCGGAGTTTGAATTGCATCATTCCCGGGGGTACAAATCTGGAAAAACCAGTAGTCCGCCCATTCGAATTGGGTGTTCGAGCACCCCTTCTTTTTTTCTTTGCCTTTTTTTGTGCAAAGTTTGCAGTCTGCTTTTTTGACCGCTCTGACTTGGCGAAGAATATCTTCGCGGTCAAGACGACTCGCTTTTGCAAGTGTACCGTAAAGGTCCGAGCGCGGTCCGGACGTCACACATCCGTTTAGTGTTCCGTTTTGAAGGGATTTTATCAAATACTGGATTTGTCTGGTTCCGCATTTCCCGAGAATGACCAGTGTTTCGCGTCTCGCTCTTTCCGCGATTTCCGCACTAAGATAGATTTCAATAATTCGTTGTCGCGCCATATATTTCCTTCTGTTCTGTCGCGAGAATAGCATATGTTGAGATGAATGGCTACGGGAAACGGAAGCCGGAAAAAAACCGCCCGCGTTTTTTAAAACTGCGGGCGGTTTTTTTGTATCATTTATCTAATGACGGGAACCGCTTTTGTGGCGTAAGGCGGATACAGTTCTTTGTCGATAGTGTTATTAAAACACGTTCGTCCGACACCGTGCGACCAATTTGTTTTGCCGAGCGGTACTGAAATATCTCTCGTTGTATCGCCTGAATTTGTAGTAAAGACGGCGCATAATTCAAAACCGTTTTCGGAAACGGGATTATATTCATACGGACTATTTGTTTCCGGATCGGTTGGCACCTCAAATCCGCTAATCGGGTCTTTTAATTCCGCCAATCGCTCCGGTAAGCGGTTTTTTGATTGCCAATAGTTCGTTAATTGCCACTGTATAGAATTCAAATTATTTATTCTCGTTTCATCGAAACGCCTATTGCGTGCCGTTGCGGGCGAACCCATGATGGTAAAACCGACAATAATAGTTATGAGAACGGTCAAAGCGGAAACAAGTGCGGAACGCCTTGAGATGCATTTGTTGGTAAAATTATTTTTTAATTCATACAGATAGTAGCTAAAAATACTTCCGCTTACGGCAAGAACAGAAAGAATTTTCAATGCAAAACGCATTTTAATTTCCCCTTGTAGAAATGTATCGAGTAGCACAATGAGGTCAACGGCAATTGCAGTACCCGCCAAAAATAGCGTCAAAAACAAAAGCCATTTACGTACTAAAATAAATGCCTTCTCGGGTACATTTTTAATATCCTTTTTGATGAGCGCTGAAATATATAGAAAGATTGGAAATATAATAATGAGAGTAGCGATAGCGATGCGAATTGAGGTTGTGTACGGATCGGTATACATCTGCAGTTTGTCCGGAAAGGCCGTGTTGATTATCTCAAACAGCAAATTGAGCAAACTGAATGTGCTGGTATAAAGAGTGACCACGAGCCCAAGATAGAGAAAAAAATCTTTGGGTGACGCTACGATTTTTGATTCAACAATTTTTTGTTCCATAGTGTTTTATTAATTGATTAATTATTCACCGTCGATAAATTTTGACGCTTTATATCCAAGCCAGAGACCGATAAGAGAACCAAGCGCGCTTAGAATAATGGAAGCCATTCCGAACACGTCAGCATCTCCCCATATTCCCGGCATGTACGCACCCACCATCCCCCCAACAGCCACCCCAAGCCATAGTAACTTTTTTGAATCCATGAATGAATTATATCATTTTTACCGATAGTGGGGAGTGTCCTATCGATACCCGCCCGATTTGTTTCATTTAGTCTTCTACAATCCCTTTCTACACACCTAAAAATCCGTCTTTACCACCCAAAGAAGAAATGAAAATCAAACGAATCATCCCTTGACGAAATATACAAATTATGTTATCTTCACTTTTGAAATCTATAGCTATTTGAAAGCTTTAATAGAGAAAACAATAAAA
Source organism: uncultured bacterium (assembly GCA_903954165.1). Lineage (GTDB taxonomy): Bacteria > Patescibacteriota > Minisyncoccia > Phycocordibacterales > CAJBMK01 > CAJBMK01. The sequence continues at coordinate 19,236 of CAJBMK010000025.1, forward strand.
AAAGAAAGGACAGTACATGTATACTCTCTTCGACTACCAAGTTCCCATCGTCGACAAGATTCGTCTTGCCCTCGAGAGAACAGGCCGAGCCCTGGTCGACATGGCTACCGGTACGGGAAAAACCGTCGTCGGTGCCTACGCGATCAAACGCTTAGTCAAACAAGGCCGCGGACTCTTCCTCTGCCACAACAATCAAATCCTGGAACAGTCTCTGAAGACATTCAGAGAAGTCCTCGGATCGTCGGTGACGCTCGGTCTCTTCAATGGTCAAAAGAAAGAATGGAACGAAGTGGATATCCTCTTCGCTTCATTTCAAACCATGGAAAATTGGAAGCACGTCTTCCATGCCGGTGAATTCCGCTACATTATCGTAGATGAATCTCATCACGCCCAAGCCGTTACCTTCAAACCGGTCATCGACTACTTCTCCCCGAACTATCGCCTTGCCCTTACCGCCACTCCCGATCGGATGGACGGAAAGGACATACGCGAAATATTTGGTGAAGAGGTGGTTAAACTGACGCTTGAAGAAGCTATCGGCAAGGGTTACCTTGCCGATGTTGAATATCGGCTCTTGAGCGACAACCTGGACAACGAAGCCCTGAAGAAGCTGGCTCATGAAGTCTTGAAAGAGGGAAAACGAATTCCCTTAAGCAAGATCAATGAAACCATCTTCATCGAGGCTCGAGACGAGAAAGTCGCCGAGACCATTCTTGGGTACGGCAAAAAGAAAGTCATTGTATTCTGCGAGAGTATTGCTCACGCCGATAACTTCAAAGACTTCCTTCCCGAATCCAAGGTCTATCATTCCGGTAAATCGGATGACGCCAACGATCGAACGCTCAAAGCTTTTCGTAAGGGAGGTTTTGACCGTCTTATCGCCGTTGATTCATTCAATGAAGGAATGGACATTCCCGAAGTGGAAATGATTGTCTTCCTGCGTTGCACAGATTCCAAACGAATCTTCCTGCAACAGCTGGGACGAGGTTTGCGGAAGACCCGAGAGAAGAAGGTCGTCATTGTTCTTGACTTTGTTGCCAATATCGAACGAATGATGGTCATTCGCGACATGGCGGAACAAATCAGGATTATTTCGGCAAATACGCTGACTCAAGGTGCTAAACCGAGACAGGAGAAGCTCCATATTAAGGGAAATAGTTATGACTTTGTCTTTAGTGACGAAGAGATAAATATTCTCGAGATATTGGAGAAACTCCAACCGAGGCATGTATCGGATGTTCCGGAACTCTTAAAGGAGTATTCCGCCAGGAACATACTTCCTGCGAGTCAGGTATGCGTAGGAACTCATAACAAGCTCTGGTGGAAATGCAGTAAACCAGAGTGTGGATACGAGTGGCAGGCGGTAGGAAGTAGTCGGGTAAAGGGAAAAGGTTGCCCCGCTTGTTCGAATAAAGTTGTTACCGAAAAAAACAACTTGGCAATAACCCACCCCGAACTCGCCAAAGAATACTCTGCCAAAAACCCACGTCCTGCGAATGAAGTGATTGCGGGAACAAACAATAAACTCTGGTGGAAATGCAGTAAACCGGAGTGTGGACACGAGTGGCAGGCGGTAGGAAATAATCGGGTACGTGGAAATGGTTGCCCTTCTTGCTCGGGCAATGAGGTTACCGATAAGAACAACTTAGCGGTAACACACCCCGAACTTGCCAAAGAATACTCCGCCAAAAACCCATGTCCTGCGAATGAAGTGGTTGCGGGAACAGGCCAAAAACTCTGGTGGAAATGCAGTAAGCCAGGGTGTGGTTACGAGTGGCAGACGAAAGGGGGCCATCGGGTACGAGGAAGTGGTTGTCCTGGTTGTACTGGCTATGCGTTCACCAAAAAGAATAACCTGGCAATAACCCACCTCGAACTCGCCAAAGAATACTCCGCCAAAAACCCATGTCCTGCGAATGAAGTGGTTGCGGGAACAGGCCAAAAACTCTGGTGGAAATGCAGTAAGCCAGGGTGTGGTTACGAGTGGCAAGCGACGGGAAATAGTCGGGTAAAAGGAACCGGTTGTCCTAAATGGCGAAACCATAAAAAGTAAAGGAGAAAAAACTCCAAAATAAATATCACAGCCCGTAAGGTCATCTTCGACCTTACGGGCTTTTTCATTCCTTCATTCCTTTCTTATTTTGTATTGTATGTTTTCTCTAGTGATTGCAAATAATCTTCCAATTGTTCGAGGAAAATGGCTTGTTCCGATTCGGTTGCTTTTTGTTCTTGTCGGCGAAGGCGGAGAGTCGTGTGAATGATGTGGTTCGGGTCTTTGATTGAGTCGGCTAGTTTTTGCCAGGAATAGTAGGTGATTGGGTTTCCGCCGGCACGTTCGGCTCGCTCGATGAGCCACAGAGTTAATTTGACTAATCCTTTGAACGATAGTTTTCCCTCTTTGAGCTCCGCCATAAAAGTTTTTCGGAATACGCCGAGATAGGCAGTTAGGTCTTTTTTGTCGGTGCGGGTAAAAAGTGGTCCTTCCGGTTTTGTGCCGTAAATGAGCGGAAGATATTCCATCTGTTTTACAAAAATACTGATGGTCGTAGTATTTCGGGTTCGGTTGGAGGCTCGTTCGCCGGTTTGTAATTCTTTCATGGTGTAGACCACGGCCTGAAACGGGGGAGTGACGGATTCCCCATATTGCTCGGTCAATTCATAGACAGCCGGAAGATACTGTTCGGTCTTGAGAATGACGACGATATCAACATCGCTATTCGGTTGCATTTCTTTCTGAACGTAACTGCCTTTGATGTACATAGAAACAATCTCATCGTTCGGAATGGATTGGAGAATAAGTTCTTTCGCTTTTGAAATAGTTATTTCGGCTACCGAAGCAAGTTCTTCATTCGGTCTGCGTATTTCGGATTCTTCTTTCATAATACATAGTATAGCAAATTTAGTTAGTCGTTACATAAAAGAAAAACCGCTTTAAAAAAAAGCGGTTTTTTGTGATTGATTATATTTTTCGATACGTGACGGCAATTCGATTGTCTCTTAAGACTATCCAGGCCAGAAGACCGTTGAAGAAAATCCCGCCACCGGGTAGCAATGAACCTCCAATTGACCACGGCCACGTTCCGATAAGGGTAAGCGTGCAGGCGATAAGTGTGTTCGTAAACATCCAGAATGCCCCTCGGTCAGGATGTTCCCACAAGTGAATCGTCATGGGAATACCGGCGATTGTCATGGCTGAAACTCCCGCAATGACGCCAAGTTCCGGACTGAGTGTTTGCCAAAGGACGGCGGTAACAGCTACCCCTACCGCCGACAGTGTTTCTATGTGCGTCCACATCCATTTTCCACGATTGCAGTGGACGATTAGAACAATGAGCGAACCGATGGTGTAACTCAAAATAAGTCTGTACGGCTTTCCCGTTGCGATCGTGCAAGCGAGCAAAATAATATCCAAACTGAACCACATGAGCCAACTAGCCGTGCTGTTCGGGTCGGCTCGATGTCGCCAAATTTTGGCCGCGTACCAGATTAAATTGACGAGCGAGAGAATTCCCGCGAGATTAATAAGAAGTTCTTTCAGACGAATGCCTTTCTATTCTTTTTTTGTTTTAAAAATCAAATGACTGTGTAAAAGTCCCTGTGAAATAATATCACAAAGATATAACTGTGTCAAAAATTATCGCACATTTCGCTTTTTGAATCGAAAAAATATGTGTCGGTTATTGTTGGTTGTTTACCGGATTAAACTGCCAAATATAGTTTATTGTGACAAAAATTCGATAAGCGAAATATGTATGTGCCAGTAAGTTTTATAATAGTAATTTTTTGACAATATGTATATTTTTCTCTGGGTAAAATACATCGGTTTATCCACACGTCATAATTAACGGGCTTGAATGAAATGGTGGTATACTTCAATAAGCTTTTTAATAAAAATTATATATTGTCGATGATTTTATTATGTTTATTTAGGTGAAAAGGTTTTTAGTGTTGGTCGGTTTTTTTGTTTTACTGTTCATACTAGGGACAGGTTTTTATGGTGTGTATGTACAATCTGAAATTAAACACCTGCCTTCAGAATTAAAACTAAAAGCACCTGAACGCGATATTCTCGGTACCGAAACTTTTGGTACCACCACTCGCTATACCTATATATCCGACAAACTAATACTTCCCGAGATGAAGGGAAATTATTCTGAGGTGGTGGAAAAGAGAACCGAAAAGTCTCGAACGTGGTATGTGGGAAAAGATAACGACGGAAAGGATGTCTATCAGGCTTCTATTTACGGTGCCGATGCGTTTCATAAGAAAGGGGATAGTTGGTATGAAATTTCATATGCCACAACGACAAATGAGGCGTTTGCATTACAGACGACGTCACCATTTGATGTGGTGGTAGGGAAAGCGTATGCGGCTGTGCTAAATGTCGTTACTTCGAGTGAAACTTACATTTCTGGTAGTGGTGCATCTGCAGCGACGGCACGAAGTACTTCAAATAGCTTCGGAATATTTCTTTCACTTGGACAATCAAAAAATGCTAGTGTTTACAGTGTCTATAGACTTTTTTTTAAGTTTGATACGAGTGTCATTAGTTCGCTTGGTACGGTCTCGGCTGTTTCTTTGAGTATGGCGGCTTCGGGAGATACGAGTACTGCTGACTTTGATGTGCAAATTATAAAAAGTAATTGGTCTGCGCAAGACCCTGTTAGTGATGCGAATAGAGAAACAGCATACGATAATTGTTTAACAGGTACTGCGGACAGCAGTATTTGGAGAAATACGTTGGGCATGGCGCTCAATACGACATACACAAGCGGAGCGCTGTCAACGGCGTGGATAAATAAAACCGGAAATACATATTATTGTCTCAGAAACAGTAATGATTTCAATAACACGCCGCCTACTACGTATGAAATAATTTCATTTGTGTCATCCGGCCCGACTTTGAATGTAACATACACAGTACCAACATCTCCCGTTCTAACTTCTCCAACTGCAACATCAATCGCAAGTACTACCGCTACTCTCGGTGCTAACATTACTTCAGACGGCGGTGCAACGATAACGTTTCGCGGTACGTGCTGGGGTACCACCGCAAGCCCGGTTACGAATTGTGTTGCGGACGGCAGTACTGCCACTGGTGTCTATACTCAAGCACGAACGGGTCTTCCTTCGGGAACATTAATTTATTATCGCGGATATGCCACCAATAGTATAGGAACGGCTTATTCTTCAGACGGAACATTTACCACAACATCTTTTCCAGCTGTCATATCTCTCACAGTATCGAATATTACCGGAACGAGTGCTACGTTTGGTGCAAATATTACAAGCGCTGGTGGAGGAACAATTACCGCTCGCGGTACGTGTTGGGGAACGTCGGCTAATCCGGTGACTAATTGTCTTTCTGACGGATTGATAGCCACGACTACTTTTTATCAAGCGAGAAGTGGTTTACCGTTGGGGACATTAATTTATTATCGCGGCTACGCGGTGAATAGTTCGGGAACGGGGTATTCATCGGACGGAACATTTACGACAAAGGCGATTCCTTCAACCGGACTTCTCGGTTACTGGACATTTGACGGTAAGGACCGTAGCGGTTCGACTCGGTTTATTGATAAAAGCGGGTTGGGAAATGATGCGATTTTTTCGCCCGCGGGAACGTTTAAGACTCGCACATCGTATACTACCGGCACTAGTCCATATAGCGTCGCTGTTGGAGATTTAAATAATGACGGAAAGCTTGATATTGTTTCGGTTGATAATGGGTCCACTAGAATTTCTGTATTTCTCAATAATGGTAACGGCACTTTTGCCGCTCGCGCTCCGTACACGACAGGCTCAAGCCCCATCGGTGTCTCCGTCGGTGATTTTAACGGCGATGGTTTTCTCGATATTGTTTCCGCAGATTTTAGCGGTACTTCGATTAGTGTATTTATAAATAAAGGTACCGGCGTATTTGCAGCACGTGTTGCGTATACGGCAGGTACTAATCCTCGCGGGGTTGCCGTCGCGGACTTTAACGGCGACGGAAAGCTTGATATTGTTTCCGCCGATAACGGTTCGGCTCAAATCTCCGTATTCCTCAACAACGGTAACGGCACTTTTGCCGCTCGCGCTCCGTATACTACCGGTGCTAACCCTTACAATGTCGCTGTCGGTGATTTTAATAGCGACGGAATGATTGACATTGTTTCCGCCGACAATGGTACCAACCAAATTTCAGTATTTTTGAACAGCGGTAACGGTACGTTCGCCGCTCGTGTTCTGTACGCTACCGGTTCTTTTCCTCGAGGCGTTACTGTTGGTGATGTTAATGGTGATAATAAACTTGATATTATTACCGGTGATTATAGTGCGGTTCAAATTTCGGTGTTTCTTAATATAGGTGACGGTACTTTTGCAACTCGTGCGCCGTACACAGCCGGTACGCAACCATATGGTGTTGCCCTCGGCGACTTCAATAGTGACGGTAAAACTGACATTGTGTCCGCCGATTCCGGTTCACTTCAAGTTGGCATTTTTCTAAATAAAGGTAACGGCACATTTGCTACTCGCATCCCTTACTCCACAGGTACCAGCACGTATGGTGTTGCTGTCGGAGATTTTAATAATGACGGAAAGCTTGATATTGTTTCCGCCGATTCCGGCTCGGTTCAAATTAGCGTACTTCTCAATACTTCAAACTTCGGCACGACCATCCTCGGTAAAATAAACCAAGCATTAATCTTCAACGCTTCCACCACTATCACCTACGCCTCCACTACCATGCAATTCGCCTCCTCCAGCGACTCCGCCCTCCCCATCGGTTCCACCTCCCGCACCATTAGTTACTGGTTCAAAACCGCCTCAAGTTCCTC
>CAJBMK010000026.1 GCA_903954165.1 uncultured bacterium
ATCAATTTAACGGGAGCGAAGATAAAGGTTGGCCTTATTGGATGCGGTGGGCGTGGTAACTTCATTGCGAATCTTATGAAGGAGCATGGCGGCTATGAAATTTGCGCAGTCAGCGACTATTTTCAGGCCAAGGCCGAGAAGGTGGGCGAGAAGTTTGGCGTTCCGAAAGAGCGTTGCTTCTCCGGGTTGGACGGTTATAAGCGCGTCCTTGAAGCGAAACGGAATTTCTGAAATACAGTTCAAACATCGGCCCGCCCGCCGTTTTCATATCAAACAGCTTATTAAATATGGATAGGAGCTCGTTTACCACAAACGTTTTCTGTTCCGGAAACCGCATGTCGTACTCGAGCATGTTGAGCCCCATCGGACGCGGCATATAGCTCGGATCAAAGTAGATAACATCCTCAAAACGCTCTTTGGGAATAATAGAAAGAATATCCTGAATATCAGAGCCGTGCGGGTCAATCATACAGACACCGGCGCCGGCCAGAATATCCTGAGCAATCATATTTTTCAAAAGCGTCGTCTTTCCGACACCGGTCTGACCAATACTGTAAAAGTGACGCATGCGATCTTCCGGAAGCATAAAAATTTTAGTTTCAGTATTGCGATCGCGATTAACACCAATCAGCGTTCCCTCTTTCGGCATATTGGCCGGTGCCGGAGCGGTAACCGAACGAGCGACCATAAGCTCGTTTGAGGACTTCAGTTTGGTGGAAGGAAAATGCATGACCGTCGTGAGCTCGTGCAAATTTATGGGAATAGTATGACCGGAGTCGCCTGTACGATACGAAAAATCGTGCAACAACTGTTCCAACGAACTCTTTTTTTCCTGCTTAAAGACAAGTTTATTGCCGACGGTATTTTCGAACTGTTCAAACGCCGCCTCAATATTGGAAAGAATTTCTTCCGCCCCTTCCATATTTCCCGAAGAAGCAACAATCCGAATCGTTACCCCAACAATCGGGCTGGTAATCTTTTTCTTCACTTCCTCAATTGCCGTCTCATCTATTTTTGGCTGTTCCTTGACGCCGTCTTTATCTTTTTTTACAGTATCACTCGAAAATAACTCCCTGATGGATTTCATGAATTCTTCGCCGCCGGTCATGGGAACATCAATAGCCTTCTTAGTTTTTACGCCTTTCTGCAATTCTTTTAAGGCGTGTTTATATTTTTTGATATAAAAATCACTCGACGGATTGATAACAAACTGGACCGCCGCACCCTCACCGTCTTTATCGATTTTTGAAAAGCTATTCAACAGCACATTCAAGGGATCAATATCGAACTGTTCATATGACTTAAGCGGAAAAATGGCATTCCCTTTTACCGTTGCAACGGCCCCGACAGAAACACCCGACTCGTTATAAATATTGTAATCGTCATTCTTTACCCGAATTTTGGCATTATGGAAAATAGATAAAATTTGTTTTTCAAAAAGAACCTGTCTCGCATTCGGAACGGCAACATAAAAAACAAATTCATCCGTTTTGTGAGCTTTTGCAATCTCAATCGTAAAAGCAGTATGTTGACCGTCGCGATCGGACGCCGCACACATACCGGCATAAAACTGCTCCATTCCGGAGACAAGATGCTTCAAATCCTGTTCCTGTTCTTCTTTTGATGCTTCAGGCAGTGAGATTTCATACAGTGTCATGTGAAGCGCCTTCCATAGCGGACTTTTTTCTTTCAATCGCTCCACATCAAAACCGGCTTTTACATACGCAACAAGAAACCGATGAAAATCATCATACAAATGAGAGTCATGCATTTTGGACACAACCGAAAGAGCGTTATACACACCCTTTGTTTGCATAATAAGCACCAATTCTTCCATTTTTTTATCGTGCTCTTCCGGAGCCAAATCAAGCACAATGGCGTCGGCATGCTTTTTCGGCAATACATACGATTTTTCTAAAACAAGCTCCGGTTTTTGAACCGAGTATTTCTCGACTTCCGCGGAAATTAATGTGTCTTTGTTTGACTCAATTCCGTTATCGGCCAAATCTTTTTCTTTTCTTCCCACTTCGGCGCGCAAATACTGCAACTCCTCCTCGGGAGAAGAAAAACTTTTTTGCTCGAATTGATGTTCTGTGTTATTCATAAAAACAGCCGTAAAATTATCTTCCCTGCGAAAGCATACTCCGCACACGCGACAAATCTATCTCGTTCATTGTTTTCTTTTCATCGCTGTCTACTTCGCGAAGGCGATTTGAAATCTCTTCGAGCCGAACCACGTATTCGGAATTTACCGAATTAATAAGCTTCATGTACAAAGACAATATTTCCACCGTACCACCCGCCTTCTCCTTTCCGGATAAAGGCTGCGCCAAAAAAGCCTCCATCATTTGCCGGGCCTCATCGTACTTACCCTCCTTAAAATGTTTTTCAAGTAATTCTAAATTCATAGCATGCATAGAAACTAAGACGCAATTTGCCGACGCATCACATCCAAAATAATTCGCTTCATATTTTGACCGGAATCTTCCGGTAAATTTCTCCCCGCGGACTCAACCACACTGAGTGCAATCGCCCGAACCCTGTCCTTATTTATATTTCCGTTTCTTTCTTCTTTCGTCATAGTACGAATTTCTTGAATAAATCTGTCCAACGGAGCAGATCCGAGCGGTATTTTTGTCATGGCGTTTGCAACTGTTTTTTCAACGATACTATGAATTTTTTGTCCGAGCGTACCTTTAAACTTATCAATATCAACATTGTCCGCAAGCACATATCCACCCGGCGTTGTTTTATCAGGAATCACAATTCTTTCAAGAGCTTTTTTTGCCTCATCCGTGTCTTCAAACCCGTCTACAGGATTAATTTTATCGTGAAGCGATTTTTTTGTACTTTCGATGCTTTTTTCACGAATCTGCCTGCAGGCTTTAACTGATTCGCACAGAATTGAACGATTTAATTTGTACGCCGGCTCCAACTCCGTTTTTTTGTTTTCTACAATACGAATCGAATCGAGGACGGTCTTACTCAAAGATAATTCATTTTTCACATCACCTATTTCTTTTTGAACAGCGGGATGATGTAATTTTACCCCAAAATGATTCAAATTATTTTGTGCGGTGCGCGTATAAGACGGCGAAGAAAACCAAACACTATCTTGCCCGGCCCCGTCCGAAACACGAACAGCATTATTATACAGCCACTCTATGCCAAGCCCCCATATAAGCGCCTCCCCACCATTTCGCCCCGGAGACTCCACCAATCGTATATCATCTTCACGTTGGATTATTTGATTTTCATCCATCAAAACAGCACGGTCTTTGTATGCATTCATTTCCTCCTCAAGCGCCTGAATTCGCTTTGGTAATTCAATGAAATCGCGCGTCATATTCCATAAAGCAACAACTTCTTTCGGATTTGTCTTCGCCATATCTTCAATGTATTCCATAACATCCTCCTCGGGAATTGCTTCAAGCAAATGTCCGCTAACTTTAGCGATATTTTGGACTTCTTCTCTTGCTATTTCTTTGAGGTTTTCCTTGAGTTCATCCTTCACCCGATACGCTTCACGAGTCAACGCAAGAAACGAAGGATCTTCAGGAACAATCTGCGCGGGTGCGGGTATAATTTCTTGCTGTTTCGGCAAAATTTCACCCGGAATATCCTCCGCTAACGGGATACCATTTTCACTATTTTTTGTTTCCAAAACATCCGGCAAAGAAACAGTATCGATAGGTACACTACTATTTTCAACAGTACTTTCAACAGATATATCGTTCCCTTTTTTACCCTCACGAACCCCCGACACCTCCGAACCATATCCGACAACAGACGCAATTATCTCTCCAACCGCAGGAAACCACATCCTCCTCTCTTTCAACATTGCTTTGGCGGCCTCGTACTTTACCTTTGGTTGAGAATCTTTTATAAAGCGCGAATCGGTAAACCGTAATGCACTATCTATTCCGTCGCGCAATGCTTTTATGGGTTCGGGTAATTCTCCGCCAATCATTCCCTCTATTTCCCTGAATTTCCCCATTATGTCATTTCTGGAGCGCGCACCTATGAGAAAATTACTTACGGCGTCAAGCGACGCCTCCTGTTTTCCCGACTCGACACATTCATCCACGATTTTTTTGAGCGCTGATTCTCGAGCGGTTGAAAAAACTTCTGTTCCACCGCCCATTGCGTAAGCGCCACCAACGAATTGTTGATGATTTTCTGTATTCATTTTTTCGAATACCGGCGACATTTACCTCTATTATATAACGGTTTACACAATTATTGGATAATTAGTTGGGGAAAACATTATGCACAACAAAAAACAGCCGACCGGTTTCACCCGCGGGGCTGTTTTTTGTCGTCAACATCAACCGCTAACTATTCGATTCCAAATCGTCGGCTTGTCGGTCAAACTCATTCAATTGACCGAGTGACTCCTCGCGAAGCGTTTCGTCCTGCATGCGCAGGGCGATATCCCGCGCCTCCTGAATTGACTCGCGGGCACTTTCGACGTCGCCGTCTTCAATGTCGGCAACGATTTCAACGACAGTTTCGCCAAACTCTTCTTTTAGCGTCGCATCATTTGTTAAAGGCACATCATCAAACTCATCCATTGTGTTGAGAAATTATTTTTTAATTGCCCATCATTCTATCATATCTATATGAGAGTCAATACCTCCGCCCCATTGTCAGTTACCACAATTGTATGTTCAAAATGTGCACTGCGTTTTTTATCATACGTACGATACGTGTATCCGTCATCTTCAAGTACAATTCTTTCGGTCCCTTCGTTCAACATTGGTTCGATAGCAATAACCATTCCCGAAACTAATTTTTCACCAGTACCCTTTTTCCCATAATTAGGAACATACGGGTCCTCATGAAGCTCGTACCCCACTCCGTGTCCCGAAAGTTCCCGAACAATTCCGTATCCAAACGGTTTCACATATTTTTCTATGGCCGCACCGATATCACCCGTCCGCACACCGGAACGGATTACTTTTATTCCTTCGTACAAAGCCTCCCGCGTAACATCCATAAGTTTTTTTGCCTCGTCGTCAATCGCACCGGCCGGCACGGTCAGCGCCGAATCAGTATACATGTCTTCGTAAATCACCGCAGTATCAATCGAAACAATATCTCCGTCCTTTATAGTCTTCGGATTCTCGTTTGGTATGCCGTGAACTATAGCATCATTAATAGAAACGCAAATAGACGCCGGGTAAGGCCGAGTAGCTCCATACGGTGTCAAATGAAGAAATGCGGGCAATACGCCCTCCTCCTTCATGAGTTTTCGAGCAAGAGTTTCCAATTCTAAAGTAGAGACACCCGGTGCTACCGCTCCCGCAAGTCCGCCCAAAATACGCGCCAGCCGTTTACCGCACTCGCGCAGTCTCTCTATTTCTTCAGGTTTTTTTATGGTAATCATGATTGCTCTTTTGCCTCAAACATCAACCGAACGATTTCTTTGTGCACATCTTCCACCGATTGTTCCGCGTTAATGTCCAAAAAATGGTAGTCGTCGTTCCCGCGATAAAATTCAATCGCTTTTACGACCTCCGTTTCATACCAGTCAAGACGCGCTTTTATTTCTGCGGAATTATCATCTATGCGCCGGCGTGAAGCCAAGCGTCCGGTCGCCGCCTCGCGACTTATATTCAAAAAAAGAAGATGCGGTTTCTTCCGCCCGTAAAACTTGAACGCCGAATCCAAAACACGCGCCTCATTTAATTTACGAGGCGTACCGTCAATCACCATATGTTCGTCATCGCGCAATTCATCAATAAAAATATCCGACCACAGCCGAATAGTCAAGAATTCCGGCTGTAAACCGCCGTTATCGTAAATCTCGGCAGAAAGACGGCTTGAATAGTTTACATCCTTCTTCTTTACAAATTCACGGAACTTGGCGCCTGTTTCCAAATGAAAAACATCGTGTTCCGGATCGATTTTCCGAAGATATTCAATTAGTAATTTGGCCTGCGTCCCCTTACCACAACCCGACCGCCCGATAAACATAAAAGTTTCTAATTGCATACGAGCATTGTATCACTTGTCGCGCGGAGAAACCATTCCGCACCCAAAAAACGTGTCGTAAAATAATCGTTCAATTCCCGAGTGAAACGGAGCTATTTTACAAAAAAATCCGCCCGAAGGCGGATTTTTTATTGATTGTTTAATATTCACGCATTGATATCTGAGCGTCAACTTTCTTGACCAAATCCATAACAACAGAAACCACAATGAGAAGCGCCGTACCGCCGATTGCCAGAGAACTCTCGTTGGTTATCGCTTGCATAACAAGAGGCAACACCGCGATTATGCCCAAGAATAACGCACTCACAAGCGTAATTCGCACTAATACCTTAGAAAGATATTCCGAAGTCGGCTGGCCCGGACGAACGCCCGGAATAAACGCGCCACTTTTTTGCAAATTCGTTGAAATAGTATCGGGATCAAACGTCACCGCCGTGTAAAAATACGTAAACAAAAATACCAGAATAAAATAAAACACGGAGTAAATCCACGCATTACCGACTATAGACAAACCAAATTTTGCAAACGCAGACAATGCGGGCACTGTTTGCATAAAATTCAAAATCATTTGCGGAAACAAGAGAATCGAAAGGGCAAAAATGATTGGAATAACGCCGGCCTGATTCACTCGTAATGGTAAGTATGTTGAAACGCCACCAAAAACCTTTCCACCGCGGACACGCTTTGCATACGTGACAGGTATCGGTCGTTCCGCCTCGGACACATACACTACACCGGCAATTATAATAACTCCGGCAATAACAAACGCCAGAATCATCGGAATTTGTGACGGGTCGTAGGCCGCAATAATCTGAGAAAGCGTTGTGGGAATGCGCGAAATAATACCCGCAAAAATGAGCATTGAAACGCCGTTTCCAATTCCAAACTCCGTCATAAGTTCTCCCATCCACATCAAAAGAATTGACCCGCCGGAAATAACGAGAACGTTTACAATAAGATGAAATGTATCAAGTGAACCGAGAACCGCCTGACGCTGAAGTAAAATAATGAAACCGAACGCCTGGAGCAAGGCGAGAGGAATCGTAAGTAGACGTGAATATTGGCTGAATTTCTTTCGTCCAAGATCTCCTTCTTCATGATACAAAGCCTTAAGCTTTGGTGACATCATGGTCAAAAGTTGCATGATAATCGAGCCGGTAATATACGGACCAACACCAAGCATGACGATAGAAAGATTATCCATTCCGCCGCCCGAAAACAAATTGAGCATACCGAGAAATTGGTTATTTTCGAACATTGAACGCAATTTCAGCATGTCTATTCCCGGAATTGGAATCGCCGCCAAGAGTCGAAAAACAATCAAAATAGCACCGACAAAAAGAACTCGCTTGCGAAGAAGTGAATCCTTGAATACAAGACCGATTTTCGTAATAAGATTATTCATACAATCGTTTTAAAGAAAACGCCGGGCGAAGTCGCCCCGCGAAATCTATTTTGTAATCGTCCCCCCCGCCTTTTCAATTTTTGATTTAGCCTCTTCAGAAACATCACATCCTGAAATCACCACTTTTTTTGTAATTTCTCCGGCGGCCAATATTTTTACCCGAGGATTCTTTCCTTTTGTACGTGAAATAATGCCCTTTGTAATAAGTGATGCGGGCGTTACTTTTTCTCCGGCATCAAAGTGAGCATCAAGAGCCGCAACATTGATTGGAACAAATGCTTTTTTTCTTGATTTGAAATCATACCCGCGCAACTTTGGAGTGCGCTTTATAAGATCGCGTATTTCCGGATATTTCTTGTGTCCGGCACGGGCATTCTGACCTTTTGTTCCACGGCCGGAAGTTTTACCACGCTTGCCTCCACGGCCAACCGTGATTTTTCCCATTAACTTCGTCCGTCTTTTTAGTGTATGTAATTGCATGTGAGTTTGATGATATCGAGATTATTTCTTAATCTCAATTTTTTGCTTTTCTGCCACCGCACCGCCTTGAACAGGAACTGCAACGGTAACCTTACTTTTTCTGGCCTTTAACGTTTTCAAAGCGTCAATAGTTGCTCGGGCGATATTTAGTTTATTCTTCGAAGGAGAAATAATTTTGGCAACGACATCTTTTACGCCTCCGAGCTCGAGCACGTCACGAACGGCCGATCCCGCAACCATTCCCTTTCCTTTTGCAGGCATAATCATAATGCGACCGCTTGAATATTTTGCCGACACTGTGTGCGGAATTGAACCCGTATCGGTCAAAGGAAGGCGTATCATGTTCTTTTTTGCACTCTTGGTTGCTTTATCAATCGCGAGAGCTGTGTCCGCACCCTTACCGGTACCAACACCAACCATACCCTTTCTGTTGCCAAGAACCATGGCGATACTAAAGTTAAATCGCTTGCCTCCGGCCGTGACACGAGCGACACGACGGATATTAATCATCTTCTGATCAAATTCCGGCTTTGGGCGTTCCTGACGAGGACCCGGCTTTCGGCCACCGGCGCGCTTAGGGTCAAACGGGCGATGTGCACCACGAACAAACGGGGCTCTGCCTCCATCTCGTGCTGTCGGAACACTGGCCGTGACCGGTGCCGGAGCTGTTACTGTTTTTTTCTGAGTTTCGTTCTCCATAGTGATGTATTAAAACTTAAGTCCGCCTTCGCGTGCACCGTCCGCAAGAGCCTTTACTTTACCTGTATAAACATACCCGCCACGATCAAAGACGACAGCTTCAATCTTTTTGGCCAAGGCAGCCTTTGCAATAAGAACTCCCGTTTCAGCGGCGCGAAGTATTGCAGTCTTACCTTTTGCCTTTTCGGAAGAAGCGGATGCAAGCGTTATCATCGACACATCGTCAATGATTTGGGCATAGATAAACTTATTTGACTTGAAAACAGACAAACGGGGACGTTCAACAGTACCGGACACTTTTGCTCGGATTCGCTTGTGGCGACGTTCACGTTTTATTGTTTTGAGAATTGACTTGTTAATCATAGTAGTATGTTACAATTTTAGACGGTCTTCTTGCCTTGCTTACGGCGGACAACTTCACCCTGGTACATAATACCTTTACCCTTATATGGTTCAGGTTTTTTCAAATCTCTAATTTCTGCCGCGAATCGGCCGACCATTTCAATATTACTTCCCACAATAGTGATAAGACCTTTTTCGGTCGTGACTTTAAGCTCTTTTGGAATAACAACTTTAATCGGATGAGAGAAACCTAAGTTTAATGTCATTTCAGTGCCTTTGACGTCCGCTTTGTAGCCGATTCCTTCAATGACAAGCTTCTTTTCAAACGGCTTATTGACGCCCGCAACCATGTTAGCAATATGAGCCGAAACCGCACCCCATGCCGACTTTGCATCTTTACTATTTCGAGTCGGTTCAACAACAACCGTTTTCTCGACAACCGTAATCGTCACCGGATTTTGGAAATCACGAACAAGTGTCGCGAGCGGTCCTTTAACCGTCACGACTGAACCGGAAACAGTTACTTCTGTTTTTTCTGGAATAACTACAGGTTTTTTACCAATTCTTGACATTGTAATAATGATTACCAAATTTGGAATAAAGCTTCACCGCCGACTTTTGCCTTTCGTGCCTCTGATCCGGTCATAAGGCCATTTGGAGTGGAGATAATCATACGTCCAATACCGTTCAATACCGGCTTAATATCTTTGACACCGAGATACACGCGACGGGAAAGTTTTGAAACGCGTTTTACGTCAGTGATTGCAGGAATGCCCTCATCATACTTCATAGTAATTTCAAGTATTTTTCCTACCTTCTTACCTTTTTTTGCAACGGCGGTAAGGTATTTTTCTCTCTCCAAGATATCGGCAATAGCCGTAACAACCTTTGATGCGGGAAAAGTAATTACATCCTTGCGGGCATTGCTCGCATTCTTAAGTCTAATTATAAAATCTGATATCGGGTCTTTCATCATAAAATTATTGTATATTATTACCAAGATGATTTCTTAACACCCGGTACCATACCGCGGTTGGCAAATTCACGAAAACAAATTCTGCAAAGATCGAAGTCTCTCATGTATCCGCGCTTGCGTCCGCAACGAAAACAGCGACGAACGATTCTCGTGCTAAATTTTGGTGTCTTTTTTGACCGTGCAACTACTGATGTTTTTGCCATACGTAAAATTATAAAATGGTCCCGAATTCTTTTAAATCCGAAACGCAATCGAATCCGCTTATATGTAATCTTTCTAAAGTAGCTTTCACCCTTTATTTCCGCGCCCTGAAACCGCTATGGAGCCAGTTCGTCAAAACAAAAAGCTTTTTCAAAAGCTTCCGACTATGCTAACAAATAAGCCCGATAAAGTCAACAAAACCTTTATTCTTAGACATTGTTCTCTTTGCCCTTAAACCAGCATTAACAAATAAGGCTCGGAAATAAGGGTTAAATCCAAAAGAGAGCTGAAATCCGCCTATTTTAGGCCGATGCTCTAAAAAACGACTTTTGGTACCGGCTTTTCGAAAAAAGCCAATTCCTAACTTTTTCGAGAACAGAACACTATAGATATTATTCCCCCAACTCTCGGACAAAACCACCACCTACTCGCAAACGCACTACCAATCAGTCGTTTCCTTTTTTTATAAATAAGACACCCACCGCCGTTTCAAAACAAAAAAGCGGACAGTAACCGAAGCACTTTCTGTATGCAGATTCATTGTTCTTACCTCGTATACACACACGCACACCATTGACGCGGAAAAAACCTGAGGATTAAGACTAAAAAACCCCGCCATTTGCGGAGTTTTTAGTCATCTTTATTTATTCTTTGGATTCTTTCGTCTCTTTTGTAAACGGGAAACCAATTTTTTCAAAAAATAATCGCGCCTCTTTTTTATTCTTAGCGGTTGTGGCTATTGTGACAGCCATACCGAACACGTCCTTTAGTTCTTCATCAGTTGCTTCCGGAAAAATGATATGTTCTTTGATACCGACGGTAATGTTACCCATCTCGTCAATCGTACGATCTGAAATACCACGAAAGTCTTTCGTGCGAGGAAGAGCAACATTCAAAAGCTTGTCCACAAAACCGTACATTCGTTTACCGCGAAGTGTCACCACCGCCCCGACAATATCCCCTTCACGGGTCTTGTACGACGCGATAGATTTTTTTGCACCGCGAAGCACCGGCTTCTGTCCGGTAATTTTCTTCAAACGGTCAACAACGATGTCTACTTTCTTTTTATCTTTGAACGAACCGACGCCGACGGAAATTACCGCCTTTGACATGCGCGGTGACTGCATTGGGTTTTTAAAACCAAACGCTGTCTGAAAATCTTTAAATACGGCTATTTCCTTATCTTTAATTGTTTTCATAAGATTTTCTTAGTTTGAAAGCTCGTTACCGCTCTTTTTGCTGATACGAACCATTTTCCCGCCAACAACTTTTCTTCCGACACGAGTCGGCTTTCCGCTTGATTGGTCAATAACCATTGCATTAGAAACATGAATCGGCATCGTTTTTTCAACAATCTGGCCTTTTTGACCGCCGCGGGTAGCGCGCTGATGCTTTTTTAATTTATTGACCCCTTCGACGACAATAAGAGACTCTTTCGGAATAGCCGTAAGAACCTTACCTTTCTTGCCTTTATCTTTTCCCGCTATAACCAACACTGTGTCCCCTTTTTTTATACGCATTGAAGTAATGGAAATTATACTAATTCCGGAGCTAGCGACCCAACCTTCTGGAAACCGGCCTCAACCACTTCGCGTGGAATCGGACCGAAGACTCTGCCGCCTACCGGTTCTAACTTTGCTTTATCGACGATAACGACCGCATTTTCGTCAAAGCGAATATACGAACCATCCTTGCGACGATACGCATTGCGCTGGCGCACGACGACCGCCACGAGCACGTCTTTCTTCTTTACCGCCTTTCTTGGCTCCGCTTTCTGAACCGAAAGAACGACCAATTCACCGAGCTGTGCCCATTTCTTGCCGGCACCGCCGAGTACTTTGAAAATTCTCCCGACCTTGGCGCCGGTATTATCTGCAATTTTAACGATTGAACGTGGCTGTATCATAAAGGTTGTTTATACAACAATAAAATGCTTATCCTTTGACATCGGAGGTATTTCACGAATTTCTACCTTGTCACCCGTTTTCTTTGTATTACCCGCGTCATGTGCCTTAAAGCGCTTGGAGATTGTCACGAATTTACCGTATTTTGGTACTTTGACAAAACGGTCGATCTTCACAACAACAGTATCCTTCATTTTATCGGAAACAACCGTACCGGAAAGTACGCGCCCGCCAACTGCTTTTTTCAGTGTATTTTCCATAGGGGTTATTTAATATTACCTTTATTTAGGCTTATTGCGGTCATCAAGCGCGCAATTTCTTTGCGAAGATTATGACCCTCTTTTACATTCTTTGCCTTACTTCCGGACATTCCGAAACGAAAAAGACGGAGCTTTTCACGTCGCTCGGCAATAAGTGAATGTATTTCTTTTTCAGTTTTTCCTAAATATTCTTTCATGATAATGTTGTTATGAACGGGCGACTATCTTGGTTTTAATCGGAAGTTTTGTTCCGGCTTTTCGAAGGGCTTCACGGGCGACTGATTCTTCCAAACCGTCAACCTCAAAAACCATTCTTCCCGGCCGTACCTGAAAACAAAATCCTTGCGGATCACCTTTACCGGATCCCATGCGCACTTCAGCCGGCTTCTGAGTATACGGCATGTCCGGAAAAATTCGAGTCCAAAGCTTTCCTGCTTTTCCCGCTGTATGAGCGATAACTTTTCGGGCGGCCTCGATCTGATTAGAACGGACACGTCCGGCAGCCATCGCTTTTAATCCAAATGAACCGAATGAAATGTCGGTACCGCGAGTTTCGACATACTTCTTCGCCGGGTTTCGGCGGAAGGTTTGCCACTTTCTAAATTTGACTTTTTTAGGGAAAAGCATAGTAGTATATTAAAAAATTATTTCTGTGGCTGTTTATTTTTCTCGGCGAAGATATCACCCTTGTAAATCCAAACCTTGATACCGATATCGCCGTAGGTCATATGCGCTTTTTCCGTAGCAAAATCAATGTCCGCACGGAGTGTCTGAAGAGGTACTCGACCTTTCTTCAATTCTTCAACGCGGGCCATTTCTGCTCCACCCAAACGACCTCCAAGATACACGCGAATACCTTTAACATCGCGATTCATCATCACTTTGTCGATAGTCTGCTTCATGACGCGACGGAACGGTAAGCGCTTTTCGAGGGCTTCGGCAATCATATACGCAACAATAGCCGAATTTGATTCCGGCGATTTTACTTCTTCAATATCTATTTTGAGTTCTTGTGTCGTAAGAGCCTTATTTTTGCGAAGTAAATTAATGATTTCGGCTTTAATTTTTGTCGCGCCTTCTCCGCTCTTTCCGATGATCATACCGGGGCGGGAAGTTTTTATGATAATACGAAGAATTTTTTCGTTTCGTTCAACATTTATGTCCGCAACATACATACCACGCAAACGTGTTTCCAAATATTCACGAATAAGGATGTCTCCCTTGAGGTAACTCTGATACTTTCCTTTCACGCCGAACCAACGAGATTTCCAATCTCTGATGATACCGAGCCTATGCGCATATGGGTGGACTGTATGAGACATTGTAGTTTATTTAAATAATTGTTCGTTATTTGGTTGCTGTTTTTTTAACGGCTTTTTTGGCGGTTTTTGCACTTGCCTCACCAACCGAAGCTTCCAAAGCTTTTTTGGTCGCACCTTTTTCACCCTTTCCAACTCGCTCTTCGAGAACGAGAGTAATATGAGATGTACGCTTTTTTATCGGAAATGCCGAACCACGAGCTCGAGGCATACTGCGCTTCATTGTGGTGCCGGCGTCTACACGAAACTCCTTGATAAAAAGATTTTCTGAACCGATATTAAAATTATTCTTGGCATCCGAAATGGCTGCCTCAACTAATTTCTTGAGCGGACCGGACGCTTCCTTGATAGTCACATTAAGCAGACGAATTGCATCGAGAGCTCTCTTCCCTTTCATCAAAGTCGCGACAAGACGAACCTTGCGAGGTGACTGACGATATTCATTTAAACGCGCGGTAATCATACGTTGTAATTATGTGAATTATTTCTTAGCGTCAGTCGAAGATTTTGCAGACTGTGCGGCTGCAACTTCCTGTTCTTTCTTCTTAATTTCCAAATCCTTCTGCATCTTACCGCCGTGTTTGATAAACTTGCGGGTTAAGGAAAATTCGCCAAGCTTATGGC
Organism: uncultured bacterium; assembly: GCA_903954165.1. Taxonomy (GTDB): domain Bacteria; phylum Patescibacteriota; class Minisyncoccia; order Phycocordibacterales; family CAJBMK01; genus CAJBMK01. Next base: position 14,208 of record CAJBMK010000026.1, read on the forward strand.
CAACCATATCTTCCGTAACCAACACTTCGGGATAATCCTTTCCGTTATGGACAAGGAACTTAAACCCTACCATTTCCGGGCTTATTTGACTGTCGCGAGCCCATGTCTTAATAGGGCCGGAAGTCTCCGGTCTTTTGCCCGCTATTTTTCGTAGAAGTCGTTCTTCTATAAAGAGTCCTTTCTTGAGTGATCGAGTCATAAAAATTAAACAAGCCCTTTTTAGAGCTTCGGTGTATATTAGCAGAACCTAGATTATTGTCAATTCGATTAGGAATTATATACCTATATTCCCGATTGAACACTCTTCATTTATCGGACATTTCGAGCATATTTGGCTCCAGATATGACTATATTGGCAAAATACGTCATTTTTGCATAAATGGTGTAATACATTTGAACATATTTTTTGAAAAAATCTCGTAGCGATCAATTAAGCAAGTTTTTTAGGCCTACATTCTTCATATTGACTTTATTCATGAAGTCTAAAATAATACAGAGCAGATACTATTGTTTTTTTGACGAATATGAAAAATTTTATTCTGCAACAACAACGTGCGGTCGGAGAAATGGACTGGGAAAACGGCTGTCAGCACACCACTCAAGCAATAAATAAACTTAAAACAGACTATCCGTCGGGAAATACTCCCGAGCACGATAGTCCGGAGTACGTGACGAGGCAGAATGAAATCTGCCAAACTCAATACAATTTTCTTGAAGCTATCGGACTCCCCATACCGGAGGATCGTCAACTTTACACAACCACCACAGACGACCATCGGTCATGTGCCGAATAATCACACCCTAAGCGTACAACCATCCTGTTTGTACGCTTATTTATTATAGGTGATACGTGTTAAAAATAGTAATCCGCACAGCAAATCCTGACGACACGTCTTACATATAATTTTTTAAGTTTTTTTCTTCTCCCATACCCCCCACTCTATCGTAAACAATTCTCTAGACCGAAATATCTCAAACAAAGACATATACAGCAAGAGTTGTTGTTTGTGCCTTTTCATACAAAAAACCCGCCGTAATCGGCGGGTTTTTTGTAAGTCGTTATTCCGACTTCTTCTTTCCAACTTTTCTTCGAGAAACAATAAAAACGTTTGAATATTTTTTTGGAGCGCGTGACTTCTGACCTTTTCCTACCGGTCTGCCCCAGAGAGTCTTGGCGCGTCGTGTACCGCGACCCTGGCGTCCTTCACCTCCACCGTATGGATGGTCCATCGGGTTCATTGCGGATCCTCGGACAGTCGGGCGAATACCCAACCAACGTGAACGTCCCGCCTTACCGACATTTACCAACCAATTTTCATCATTTGAAACTGAACCGACGGTTGCCCATGAATTGTCGTCAACCTTGCGTACTTCAGTTGAAGGTAATTTTATGAATGTAAAACCGGCGTCTTGACCGATAACTTCGAGGTAATTACCCGCGGAACGAGCAAGTTTAGCTCCGCCACGAGGTTTTAACTCAACATTGTAGACAAGCGTACCAACCGGCATTTTTTTCAGTGGTAAGCGGTTACAAACCTTCACGTCTGCTTTTTCAGACACTATGAACGTATCGCCGACTTTGGACGATTTTGGAACGACAATGTAGCGCTTTTCGCCGTCCTTGTAACACACCAATCCGATAAACCCTGTTCTGTTTGGGTCATATTCAATCGTTTGGATTGTTGCGGGAATATCATATTTATTATACAAAAAATCCACATCACGGAAAACACGCTTGTTTCCTCCTCCTTTATGGCGTACGGAAATGCGTCCCGCGTTATTGCGCCCCATAAATCGCTTACCACCCTTCGTGAGAGCCTTATGAGGTTTCGACACAGTCAAATGCTCGCCGTATGATACGGTCGACATGTGCCTGCGTGATGCTGTTGTTGGTCTGTAGGTTTTCATCGTTTTCTTAGAACGGAGGTGCGGAATCGAAACGCCGCTCTCACTTTTAATAACTAAATAATTTCTATCTTATCGCCGGTCTTCAAATATACATATGCTTTTTTCCCGCCTTTTTTCATGCCAATCTTACCTCTGACAACGACATGCTTCCTCTTACTTACCACGACCGCAACTTTAACGGGAGTCACTTTATACAAAGCTTTCACCGCTTCGGCTACGTCATTTTTGGTGGCACGCGGGTCAATATCAAAGGTGTAAACGTTATTTTTTTCCGCTACGAAACTTGCTTTTTCAGTCACACGCGGGCGAAGAAGAACGGATGCCGGATCCATAAAACCCGTACCTTGAAATGAAGGAGTGGATGCTGTTCCCGCTACAACCAACGCAACCTCTTTTTTCTTCGGAGATGCCTTGGCTTTTGTTGTTTTTGTTTTTGTCGTAGTCGTTGCCATTGTAGTAATGTATTACTTAGCTAATTTTGATGAAAGAAACTTGACTGTATTTTCCGGATCCGTGATAACGACATATTTGTACGTTGCCAAATCAAGAGGATTCATATTGCGAGCTTCCGCCACGGAAACATTACCGAAATTATTGAAACCACGCTCGACAGAAATATTTTTCTTACCCATTGCAATATAGAGAGCGTTGTTTTTCTTGGTTGCGATACCGTCAAACCCGTTAATACCTCCAAAGGTACCCAAAACAAGTTTTGCATCCTTGGTCTTTCCCGTTTCAAGAGAAAGGGTATCAACAAAAAGCAATTCTCCGTCTTTGAATTTTTTTGAAAGAATAACTCCAAGCGCCTTCGCCATCATTCCCTTGGTAATTGTCTTCTTAAGATTTTTGTTCGGATTTGGTCCGTGAGTGACACCTCCACCCGGCCAGAGCGGTGAACGAATAGAACCGTGACGAGCACGTCCTGTTCCCTTCTGACGCCATGGTTTCTTACCTCCACCGCGAACTTCTCCGCGGTCTTTGACATGTGCCACCATTGTACGAAGGTTTGCTTGCATACCGGTCAAAACCTGGTGAACCAAGTCTGCATTCCAATTCAAACCGAAAAATGTTTCCGGTAATGCAACCGTTCCTACTTCCTTTCCCTTCTGATTGTAAACTTTTGATTCCATTTCAGTGTTTTACGATTAACCAACAATCTCGACTAGCGAGCCTCGGTGGCCCGGCACGGAGCCACTGACAAGAATAATATTTTCGGCCGGATTGATTTGAATAACTTTGGTACTCTTCGTTGTTAAACGATCAGAGCCTTTGCGTCCTGCCATGCGGATACCTGAAGGGACACGGGTACGAAGACCGCCACCGATAGAACCCGGAGCGCGTTCGTTATCCTTTTGTCCGTGTGTGCGAGGGCCACCATAGAAACCATGGCGCTTAACAACACCGGCAAAACCCTTACCTTTTGTTGTACCGATAACCGAAACAACATCTCCTTCCTTAAAGACAGAAAGGTCGATTTTCTCACCAACAGTAAATGTTTTTACGGCCGGATCGATGCGGTGTTCACGAAGTTCTCGGAAGTTACCGAGCGTCTTGGTGTGTCCTTTTTGAGCTTTCGGCACATTCTTCTCTTTCCGTGTGCCTGTACCAACCTGAATAGCGTCGTAGCCATCAGTTTTGGCGGTTTTTACTTGCGTTACCACAACCGGAGCGGCGGAAATAGCCGTCACCGGGTAGGCGGTGCCGTCTGCACCGAAAACCTGCGTCATTTGAATTTTTGTTCCCAGAATATATTTCATAAAGCCGATGAACCTGAAGCTTATAATACACAACCCCAAAAGTCAATGCTTTGGGGGCTGTATAGCGACCACGGAGGGTCTATTTACATCATTTTAACGTCAATGTTGACTCCAGACGGAAGACTCATATTAGTAAGCGCTTCGATCACTTTTGCCGAAGGATTAATAATATCAATCAAACGCTTGTGAACTCTCATCTCAAACTGTTCTCGCGCATTTTTGTAGATGAAAGACGAACGATTGACCGTATATTTCTTGATTTCCGTCGGCAAAGGAATAGGACCAAGAACCTTCGCGTCAAAACGAAGCGCCGTATCCATGATCTGCTTCACAGAAGCGTCGAGTATCTTGTACTCATAGGCGCGCACTCTGATTCGAAGCTTTGAAACCGTTTCGCCTTTTATTGCTGACGCTTTGTGAGCGACGGGCTTTTTCTTAGCTATCGGAGCCTCTACTTTCTTGGTCGTATCTTTAGTAATCATAATTATGTCTTTGGTGAATAGACGGCGAACTAGGCAACAATTTTAGTAACAACACCCGCACCGACAGTCTTACCTCCTTCGCGGATGGCAAAACGCTGTTTGAGCTCAAGAGCGACCGGAGCAACAAGCTTAACCTTGAAAGTAACGGTATCGCCCGGCATAACCATTTCAGTCTTCTCGGGAAGTGTAACTTCTCCGGTAACATCGGTTGTACGAACGTAGAACTGTGGCTTGTAACCGGTAAAGAACGGAGTGTGGCGACCACCTTCCTCTTTCTTTAAGATCAAAACCTCAGCTTCAAAGTCTGTATGAGGAGTAACGGAACCTGTTTTGGCCAAAACCTGACCACGGTGTACATCTTCCTTGCGTGTACCGCGGAGAAGAATACCGGCGTTGTCCCCTGCCATACCTTCGCCCAACTGCTTGTTGAACATTTCGATACCGGTGACGGTTGTTTTTGCTGTTGGTTTAATACCAACGATTTCAATTTCTTCACCAACCTTGATGATACCGCGCTCGATTCTTCCGGTAACGACCGTACCACGGCCTTCAATTGAGAAGATGTCTTCGATCGGCATAAGGAACGGCTTGTCTGTCTCACGGACAGGAACAGGAATATAAGTATCCAATGTATTGGCCAATTCCATGACTTTCTTTGCCCATTCGTCATCTTTTGATGTTGCTTCGAGTGCTTTCAAAGCTGAACCGCGGATAACAGGAGCATTCTTTCCGTCGTAGTCATATTTGGTCAAAAGGTCACGAACTTCTTCTTCAACCATATCAATAAGCTCAGGTTCAGGAACCATGTCAACCTTATTCAAGAAGACAATGATTTTTGGAACACCGACTTGCTTGGCCAAAAGAATGTGCTCGCGAGTCTGAGGCATAACACCGTCAGTTGCGGCAACCACGAGAATTGCACCGTCCATCTGGGCGGCACCCGTGATCATGTTCTTAATATAGTCAGCATGGCCAGGAGCATCAATGTGTGCATAGTGGCGATTTGCTGTCGAGTATTCATTGTGCGAGAGCGCAATCGTAATACCACGAGCTTTTTCTTCCGGGGCTGAGTCGATTTCGTCAACTTTCTTAAGCTTGACCTCCATACCATTGAGGTGCAAAACGTTTAAAAGAGCCGCGGTCAAGGTTGTCTTGCCGTGGTCAACGTGACCGATCGTTCCAACGTTCACATGTGGCTTAGTTCTATCAAATGTTGCCATTTTATTTTTTTTACATTACTTGTGTGGAGTGAGCGCGCGAGAACGTTAGCTCAATCCAAACAACTAAAAGTACTAATAATTGTAGTCCCCGCCTTGCGATGCAAAAAGGCACACAAAGACAGAAGACCGACGCACTAATAAGCGTAGACGCTATGATAACAAAATGCGTGATAAAGTCAATGAGCTGTAAGCCAATCAAAATTTAAAAAGCAAATTGAAAGAGGAGGACACTATAGTAATTCCAATAGACACCCGCGGAGAAAGTATAGAACACATAAAAACCCCATTTCCGGAGTTTCCACGCATCATTTTACCCCGCACCATCATTACAGGATTCCGAACAAAGACTCTTATTGATTCGCATTAAGTGCTCCCGCTGTGTATTTATTTGAAGGAGACCAAATCATCCAACTGGTCAAACCAACATCATAAACCGCCTGAATTTGCGCGCGTACCATCGCGGCGGTATAAACCGCACCCAAATTAAAATCCTGAAGCCACGGTCGAAGTTTCAAAGGTGTCGTAGAAGCGCGTGTAACAGCCTTCCCCATTGAAATTTTAATCACGTCGTACGGATTTTCCGCCGGCTTAGCAAGATTACTCCAACCGACGGGAAAATGCGACGGATACACCATCGGTGCGACATAATCAAAATTGGCCAATGCGTTTTCCAAAATTTGACCGATACCCAAATCATCTTTATTGGTTGCGGTCATACCAAACAAATCCGCCGAGATGACCGCTTTCGTTTGGCGACGCATTTCCTTTGAAAGATAGGTATAAAATGAATTCATGACTACCGACTTCTGTTTTCCCTCACTAAACGGATAAGCGATATTTTTCATGTCGCCGTCGGAAGGAAAACGAATGTAATCAAAATTTATTTCGTCGAAACCGTCATTGTAGGATTCTTTGGCGATGGCAATAGTGTAATCCCACACTTCTTTTGAACCGGCATCAAGCCACGAAATACCTTTACGGTCTTTCCACACCGTGCCCTGCATCGTTTTGACAGCCAAATCGGGACGGATAGCGACCAAGTGCGGATCCTGGAAAACCGAAATTCTGCCGATGACGTAAATATTCTTCTTATGCAGACGATCAATCAGCTCCCGAATGTCGGAAATGCGCTTCTCGACTGAAACTATTTTTTTCAAATACGGATCCTCGACAGCAAAAGCAACCTTACCGGTATAGTCTTTGATATCAATAACAACAGAATTGGCCTCAGTGTCGTCCAAAAGTTTAATGAGCCGTTCCCTGCCCGACGTACCGGCCACCCAGCTGGTCATGTAAATAGCCTTCACTGCCGATGGTGTTTGAATATGAGTAACAATGACCGGTTTTTTGATTTCTCCCAAAGGTTTTTTGCTTTTTGCGGCAGGTGATACACGCACAGATGTCGCTGATTTTGCAATCATGACCGAATGTCGATTTGTTTCAGCTACAATAAAAAAGAACCATAAATAAATAGCGAAAACAAAAGTCCCGATAATAATCGGCAACAGCAAATGGCTCCCCTTACAACAGTGAACTGTAAAAAATTTCTTCCACGATACCTTTCGTTTAGCCATTATTCTTTAGGGTTCTTTAAGTTATCAACAAATGTCCCCGATTTATCCGCGCCCGTGTTTCCAAAAATCTCTTTATACGCAAGTGAAGAAAGCACAACAATCAACGCGCCCAGAATATACAAAATCGTAATCTTCCATCCGGTATATAAACCGAGCAACGGAACTAAAATAACCAAGACACCAAGAATAAATAGAATGCGTAGTTTTAACATAAAAATAACGTGATTGATACTATTATACAGTCCTTTCATAATTATACGCAATGTGGAAAGCTTATTTTTTTTCAGTTCATCGCATTATTGAACAAAAAGCTTGAGTATGTTACTATTACGCCCAGAAAATAACCCTCTACCAAGAAAGGTGCTTATGTTACAGAAGACAGTTAAGATTGATCGAGGGGCACTTTCTCGGTGCAACGGGAAAAAGTTCTCTCTCAAACGGGACCTCACATTTGAAGGAGTTATCTCCGACATTTCCTATGACGATGCGAATAATAGATTAACTCTAAAATCGCCACGCATAGAGGAAAAACGAGACGACGGAATGACTACCATCATAACCGAGCCAAAACCGACCAAAAAAAACGATAAGCCGGATGATTACACTATTGTGATCAATCCGACAACGGTCAAACAAACCGCCAATACCATCGTTATTTCGGACGACCTCAACGAGGAACTAACCCTATATTTGGAGGAAGTTGCCACAACAAAAGCCGCATAAAAAATTCAAAAGCCCTGTTTCCATCGGAAACGGGGCTTTTTTTATGGAACCAATGCAAATTCAAAAGAGGAAAATTTAAAATTCAGATATAAGATTAACTTTTGAGGACAAGAGACGACATGTTGCCATCCCAATCAACGTCGACAGTGTATATGCCCCATCTCCACCCCGATTCCCTTCTCCATCGGAGGTACAGCGTATTGCGAGAGCCGGGCTCGCGAGGAATAAAGGGACTAATTCTACTAATAATAGTATCGTCAAAGACAATATAATACATCTTTTTGAGGTCATCGAATTTCACTCCATTTGCTTTAGCAATTATAGTTAATTTGTTTTCAAACTCTTTCTTTTGTTCTTCGTTACCTTGGAGGAGTTTCCATAAGGAGGCAAAGACGAAGAGGTCGAGGCGGATAGTATCTCGTTTTTTTAAATCCTCCAGACGTTTTTCTCCGAGGACATATCCATCTTCATTTTTAAGTTCATCACGGAACCATTCAGTATCTAATCTAACTTTAGAAAGGTCAATTTCGATTAACCCGTCATTTCGCTCGTCAGACTCATCAATCGGTTTTTCGGAATCGAGACAGTCAATACCGAGACCGCCTTCAGATGTAGGTTTTTTGAGAAATTCAACAAGATTAATACTGCGATCTATTTCTAATATATTTTCATTAGGTAATATTTCCTCCAATTCCAACAATATCGTTTCAATTTCTTCACTTAGCTTTATTCCCGCAGGAAGATTATCCCGAATATCAGGATTGTTGAG
>CAJBMK010000027.1 GCA_903954165.1 uncultured bacterium
GGTGGCTGACATGGATGGGGTGAGGAGTGTGTATAAGTATGAATAGAGAGATGTTGGTTATTAGCCACTAGGAGTTGGTAGAGAATAGGGTTCTCTTTCGTACAAATAAAAAACTGCAATTTGCATTATGCTTTAATAGTGGTATATAATCTTACAGGGGCTAGTGTGTAAATTATCCACAAATATATATTACAGGGAGTCTTAATTGTTGCACTCTGGCGAGCGCCTTTCGGGGCATTCCGATGATTGCGATTGCGGACACCCACCTAGAATATTCTAGGGTAGTTTACCAGTAGTTCCCACAAAGTACCCCGCGCAAGCGGGATGTTTTGTATCTGTACGATATTTTTTATGTTGATATATCAATTATTATCAAAGAAACTGGAGTTTATTGCCTGCGTCACCGTTCTTATTGTTGCGTTTCTGCATGTGACGGCTTCATATATATCTCTCTATGAAATAGTGTGGTGGTTTGATATACCAATGCACCTGGGAGGTGGTTTCTTTGTTGGTTCATATGTATTGTCGGTTTTTTTCGGGAAAAAATATTTTGTTGATTATACTAAAAACGAATTAACCATTATCGCGTTTCCTCTGCTGGTTACTCTCTGTGTTGCTCTCGGGTGGGAAGTATTTGAATACGCGTTTCGTGCCGGAGGAAATCCTTATTTTTCATACGCATTTGATACCGGAAAAGATATCGTAAACGGACTTGTCGGTTCTCTTTGTGCTTCGGTGGCGGTACTTACGATTAGCCGGAAGAATGCGTATTTTTTGAATAGAAAAAACACATAGAGAGTTGGGGTATTTTTTCAACTTCTGTGTCTTGATTGAAAATTAAACATGATATAATGATATCCATGAAAGAATCGGAACCATTAAAGCTTACATTTTGCGGTGGAACAGGCGAAGCGACAGGCGCAAACTTTTTACTGACCGATGGTGTGACGAAAATTGTGGTTGATTGCGGACTGCATCAGGGTTCCAAATTTGCGGACGATGCAAACAGAGACCCGTTTTTATATGAACCGTCTGACATTCACTTCTTGCTCATTACTCACGCTCACATTGACCATATTGGCCGCATTCCAAAGTTAATAAAAGACGGTTTTGTCGGTGAAATAATTAGCACGGCACCGACCAAGATTATTGCTTCTCTTATGTTTGATGATGCGCTCAAGATTATGGAGCAGGAGGCGCGTCAAGAGGGAACTTCGGCGCTCTACGGGCGAGTTGATGTAGAAAAGGCTCTTGGGCTGTGGCGGACGGTGTCATATCATGAAGTTACCGCTTTAAATGAAAGTGTTTCAGTTTATTTTCGAGATTCCGGGCATGTGCTTGGTTCCGCAATGATTGAAGTCCAAATGGGCGGAAAGAAGATTCTATTTACGGGCGATTTGGGAAATTCACCGTCTTCACTCCTTCCGGATACCGAAGAAATTACCGGTGTCGATTATATGGTCATGGAAAGCGTCTACGGCGACCGAAACCATGAAATGCGGGGTGAACGCCGTGAAATGCTAAAGCGGGTCATTTTGGAGGGTATAGCGCGTGGAGGAGCCATCATTATTCCCGCCTTTGCTCTCGAAAAGACCCAAGTATTGCTCTATGAATTGAACGTGTTGGTTGAACGAAATCAATTGCCTCAAATTCCCGTTTTTCTTGATTCTCCGCTGGCTATTCATATCACGGATGTGTATAGACATTACCCGGAGCTTTTTAATGAGGTTGTTCGGAAAGAAATTTCTGCGGGTGATGACGTATTTAGTTTTCCAAAGCTTCGGTTTACGCCGAAGATGCAACAATCGGTAGCTATCGAAGAAACGCCAAATCCGAAAATTATTATCGCCGGATCGGGAATGTCCAACGGCGGTCGTATTTTGAATCATGAGCGGATGTATTTAAGTGACCCGACAAGTACGTTTCTTTTGGTCGGATATCAGGCTGTCGGGACGCTTGGTCGCCAAATTCAAGCCGGTGAAAAACGAGTATCAATCAATAATTCCGTTATTCCGGTTAAGGCGGTCATCGAAACTATTTCAGGCTATTCGTCGCACAAGGATAGCGACCGGTTGGTTGATTTTGTCACGAGCGGTGTTGGAACACTAAAAAAAGTTTTTGTGGTTATGGGCGAACCAAAGTCGTCATTATTTTTGACTCAGCGACTTCGCGAATATTTAAACGTCGATGCCGTCGCCCCGGAATCGGGGCAGACGGTTACGTTGGAGTAGGGGAAGGAGGATAGTAATTAGCCACTAGTCGTTAGGGATTAGTAAGAAAGAAAAGAAAAAACCGCCCGAAGGGCGGTTTTTGTCTTAGGCTGTTTTGACGATTATTCTGCGGAGTGTTTCCGGAGCGTCACCTGCGAGTGTTGAAAGAATTTTGCGATCCAGTTCGATATTCTTCTTCTTGAGGGAACCGATAAATTTACTGTATGAAAGTCCTTCCGCTTTGAGGGCTGAGCCAAGGCGAACATTCCACAATTTGCGAAAATCGTTCTTCTTGTCTCGGCGGTGGGCGAAGGCGTAGGCACCGGCGTGGAAGATTGCTTCCTGGGCCATGCGTTCCTTTGTGGAGCGGCCGTGTCGGTAACCCTTAACTTTGCGTAATATATTCTTGCGCGATTTGAGCGCATTTGTCGCTTTTTTGACTCGTACCATGGTAGTTTATTTTGTGATAAATCTGCTTATATTTTTATTTGAAATGTCGAACGGCATCGAACGTCGTTTGACCTGGAGTGATCGCCCACTCTGTTTTGCGTTGTAATGGTTCTGCCCGGCCTTTCGTGCCAGAATTTTGCCGTTCTTGGTCACTTTCAACCGCTTCATGTATGCTTTGTTTGTTTTCATTGCGTGTGTTTCTAATAATGGTTAAGCCCGTTCTATAATCGTAGATAATCCTTTTGGTCCTCGCTTGGTCGGGTCGGCTATTTTATAGTTTTCGGTTATGAGAACTAGTACCCGTTTGAGACGTTCCTCAAGAAATTTCGGATCCATATACTTACTTCGTCCGACGAGGAAAAGATCTATCTTGATGCGGTTACCTTCGGTCAGCCACTCGGAAATCTTTTTGGCCTTGAGGGCTAAATCGTGTTCTCCTGTGCCGACTTTTATTTGAATGGTTTTTATTTCAACTGTCTTTGATTTTGCCTTTGCCTGCTTTTGCTTTTTGTTTTCGGCATATTGATATTTGCCAAAGTCCATAATTTTTGCGACCGGTGGTTTGGCGTCGGGTGAGACTTCAATCAAATCCAAACCGGCTAACTCCGCCTGGACAAGCGCATCATGAATCGGCAATACACCGAGATTTTCGCCTCCCGCGCCAATGACACGTAACTCAGTTGCGCGTATTTGATGATTTATCCTTGCTTTAACAGTGCTCAAAGTATGTAATTAAGGCTAAGCTGACAGGTTTAATTTATAGCATACTTTCGTTTTTGGTGCAACAAACGGCGGTGTTTCCGGCTAGTTTTTCTCCTGAGCGGCCGGAATGGCGACATGGAAGGATGTTCCGACATTTTCCTTGGATTCAAAAGTAATTGAGCCTTTCATCTTTTCGATGAAGGATTTGGCTATATAAAGACCAAGACCTGTGCCCTCGGCTTCTATTAATCTGATGTTGTCGGCACGGAAAAATTTGCTGAAAATGTGGTTGACGTCTTTTGCCGGGATGCCGTAGCCGGTGTCGGTAATATCAACCAGGAGTGTGTCGTCTTTGCAGGTTAACGAAAATACAACACTTCCTTTTTGCGGAGTATATTTGACCGCATTCATTATCAGGTTTTGAATAATAATCCTGAAAAGGTCCGGATCAAGAATAAAATCTAGGGATTCGGCCGGACATTTTGCTGTAATGGTGATTTCTTTTTTTGCGGTAAGCGGTTCAATTTCCTTTACAACGGAACAGTAGATTTCGTTAACGTTTGTTTTTTTGTTGTGCAGTCCAAGTGTGTCCATGTCGATGCGGGCAACATTTAACAAATCGCCAACAAGTTTTTTCATGCGGTTGTTGGCCGTGTTGATTTCGTCAAAGTACTTGCGGTGTTTTTCGTCTAATTCGCCGAAGTTTTCACTGGTGAGTGTTTCTAAGTACCAACTAATGATTGTTAGGGGGGCTTTCAGCTGGTGGGAAGCAAGAAATACAAATTCAGTCTTGGCGCGTTCCACCTCTCTGGCTTTTGTGATGTCGCGTTCTACTATAACGTAAAAGAGAACGGTTCCGTTCGCGTCTGATATGGGCGAAATACTGATATCGGCGATATATATTTCGCCGTTCTTTCGTAAGAATCGTGCATCTCCGGTCCAATGCTCCTTGGATCCTTCAATGTGGCTGAGTAATTGGGCGAGTTGATTTTTGTCGGGACTGCTTCGGACGGTAAATATATGTTTTTCAAGAAATTCATCTTGACTGTGTCCGGTGATAGTTTCCGTTGCTTTGTTGCAGTAAATGATTTTTCCGGCCGGATTACATATGACAACCTGCTCGGAAACATTTTCGACGGCTTTTTTAAATTTATCAAGGTCGATCGTCAGTCGGATAAGTTTTTCCTGTTCGATTTGAAGCTCTTTGATATTTTCAGTCATGCGTTCGTCTTGCATTTTTATTTTTGCTTCGTTTCTCTTTTGGTCCGTAATGTCGAAAAAGATGGTGGCAAAAGAGTCTAGTCCGAGCGGTGCGATAGAAATGTGGAAATATTTTTCAAGCGGAAGGAAAAAGGTTTCAAAAGAAAAGGATTTTTTTGAATTACACGCCACAATACATTCGGAAAGAAACGGTGCAACGGCGGTCTTGTATACCTCGGTTGCCGTTTTTGAAATAACATCATTTCGATTGACGCCGATAATACTTTCATATTGAGGATTGACGTCGAGTATTCGATAATTGACCGGAATTTTTTTGTCGTCGTATATAATTGTATGCAACGCGCAACCTTCATTCATTTCCATAAAAAGTGCATGAAAACGCAGCTCACTTTCTCGAATGACTTTATCTTTTGCGTATGTTTCTGTGACGTCTCGGCACACAATGACCACGCCGGTGAGTTCGTTGTTTTTTCCGTGAATAGGGGAAGCGCTGTCGGCGATTTGGCGAACTGTTCCGTTGTGCAAAATAAGCGCCGTATGGTTTGCAAGATCGACTGTTTTTCCGGATTTCACAACTTGTTCCACCGGATTTTCCGCAGGCATTCCTGTTTCGTTGTTTATAATATTAAAAATCGAATTGAGCGGTTTGCCGACCGTGTCATTGTAAGATAAATCAAGTAAGCGTTCAGCCGCGTTGTTAATTCTTGTTATTATTCCTGTCGTGTCGGTTACTATGACGGCGTCACCAATTGAATTCAAGGTTACGGAAAGATTTTCTCTACTTTCAATAATATTTCGCTCGTTTGTTTTCTGTTCGGTAATATCTCTGGCAAATGCTTGATATGATGATTCTCCGATTGGAGAAGTAACAACGTCCACAAAAATATGCACACCGTCTTTTCGGACCATTTGACGCTCAAACCTCAGTGTTTTGTTTTGTGCGAGTTGTTTCAGGCGTTCACGCATATTTGACACTTCTTCGGTGGCGTATGTTATTTCAATCGACGACCCTTCGAGTTCCTTTTTGGTGTATCCGAGTAGTCTACAGCCGGCAGGGTTGATTGTTTGAAAAATTCCCTCATGGTTTAGAGTAAAAATGGCATCGGGTGCAATTTCTATCATATTTCGATAACGTTTTTCGCTGTCTTTGAGGGCTAATTCTGATTTTCGGTATCGGTAGAGATTGCGGTAAAATAGAAAATATAAAAGAGTGGCGGTCGTAATAATAAAGAGAGAACCTTTTAGGATTGCAATTTGGATGAGTACTGTTTGGTTTTGTACTACCCACCCGAGAATTGTGTCGGAAAGAAAAATCCACACACTGCCGAAAAATCCGTAAATACCGACAACGTGTGCAACGGCGCGCTTAATTGAGTCGTTGTCGAGTATAGAAATTTCGCCCTTGTTCCACTTTCTGCCAAAATAAATAAAGTACGCAAAAATAACCAGAATGCCTACTTCAAGAATTGTTTGCAAAAAAATGTCAATTTCGAGGATGTCTGCGCTAATTATTTCTTCGGCGTAGGCCGGTAAGGAATAGACGAATAATAGTACGCTAAAAAATATAAAGAAAAGAGCGAATGATTTTTTTGCAGAGAGTCGTATTTTTTTCCGATAAAAAAATAGTGTAAGGAACGGAATGGTGTTTGCGGGCGGTTTCTGTGTTTTTTTGTCGGGGAGTTGTGGGTAACACATCATATGAGATGTGTTATAGGTTAAGCGAAAGTTTACTGCGCACTCGCGCTACCACCTCGGCAATTTTCCAGTCGCTTTTCACGAGAAAATCAAAGACGTTGTTTTGTAACGCTTTTGACATTGTTTCGGTGTCGGAAAGGTTGGTTAATATTAAAATAGGAACAGTTCTACCCCAGGAATCTTCGCGTATTTTGGCGCTCAAGGTGATGCCGTCCATAACAGGCATGACGATATCCAAAAGAATAAGGTCCGGATGTTCCCTAAGCGCTATTTCCAAACCGATTGCTCCGTGTTGAGCCTTTAATACGTCAAATCCTTCGCTGGTGAATTTTTCCCCCAATAAATCAAGTAACGCGCTATCGTCTTCAACAATGAGAATTTTTTTATTTATTTTCATGTGTACTGAACAATTAGTGAATAACCTATTAATAAAAAGCTATTTATTGCAGAGCCTCTGGTTATTATAAACCTCTCATGTATTTGTACAAATAGAGTTATCAACTACGGCAAAATAGGGAAGATGGGTATCGAATTAAAAAAAGACCCGAAAAAGCGGATCTTTTTCGGGGAGATATTTATTGTGCGAATGGTACGAGGCATGTCATCCCGCGTTCATCAAAGTACGCGCTGATGCATGTTATCGGTACATTTTTTTCGTTTACCGTTGTGATTGATACTCGTAACAGTTTGTATTTGTAGGATATATCCACACAGTCAACCGTTGCATTTATTTTGGTGTACGGATTTTGAAGGTGCTCCAGTACTTCATGTACAGCCTCGTCAAAAAGACTTCCTGTTTTGTGGGGCGTATCCAGTTTCTCGTGTGTCGTTTTTTGAATATGCCCGATTAGTTTATTGCAGTTTGAGAAAGCTTTTTGAAGTTTTCTTTTTTTTCCTTTTATCGGGATTTTTTGGAGTTGTCGTATCAAATTCGGGCTAATGGTACTTGTTATCGTTTGATTCATATCTTTCGACCGTACATATCAACGTTTATTTAGGGTGCTTTGTCCGTATATAATATTGTTACTTTATATCAGTTTTGTCAATAATTTCTCTCTTTTTAATACCGTGGAGGGTATAAATAAACATACGCAGGGATTCGCGAAACTTCACCGGGCGGGGCGTAATAAAGTCAGACGTATCTTGTGTCAAAAGTGAGAAAATATTCGTACGGACGATATGTTAAGCAATCCTGTCATTTTTTGCAATTAAATATGAGAAATGATAGTATTCCATGGTTGGTAATTGTTTATGCAGATTAACATCTAATTCAATTGTAATGTTTAAAAAAGCTATTATTTTTGCCGTATTGGCGCTCTTATTCGGTGGTGCGCCGCTCGCTTCAGCCGACTCGGTGTCCGACATTCAGGCGCAGATAAATGCGATTGTTGCGAAGATAAGAATCCTTCAGTCCGAGCAGGCGGCTGTTGTTTTGAATAGTCCTTCTCGCGTAACGTATATTGATTCATTTTGTTATACGTTTAATCAAAATTTGAAGATTGGCGATCAAAATAGCGACGTGACCGGACTTGACCGCGTTCTCGTCAGGGAGGGGTTTCTTACAAATGATCAAGTTTTTCAGGACGGACGAACTGTACTCAGCTTTGATGAGATGACCGCTTCGGCAGTGGTTGGTTTTCAGGAAAAGTACGCGTCAGATATTCTTGCTCCGAGCGGTCTTCGACGCGGTACGGGATACGTCGGGCCGACGACGCGAGCCAAGTTGAATGCGTTGTATGCGTGTAAAACCGAATCCTCACCTGTTGTAATACAACCTATTTACATACCGCCTGCCGTTGTTCAAACGCGGTCGTATATGAGCATAACGCCTGAATCTGTCAGTAAAGAAGTGTATGTTAATTCATCTCTTTCGATTGGGTTTACGGTTACTCCGGGAAGTCAGCAGTCAGGTAGTTGGTTTGATTGGCAGTTAATTGGTTCCGTTCCGTCGGGAGTTTCTATTGTTCGAGAGGGTGCCCAATCCGCTCGTCTCCAGGGCGTACCGACCCAAATAGGAAATTATGGTTTCAAAGTTCGGGCAACAAATACATATGCGGCGAATTCATATGTTGAATCCACGGTATACATTTTAGTTAAAACAACGTCGGTTGCCGTTTTTCAGTCAACGGTACCGGCCTGTAGCGGTCTTGAAATGGCGTCGGAAGGAACATCTCGTCGCGATCCGTATTCATATCAAAATGATTCGTGTGCTCTAGGCGGTAACGGATATCGACTGTTAATTGATAACAGTACCGTCGGTTCCGCTTGTTTCAGTAGAAGTCAGGCGGAGTCATTAAATCGCGGAATATTTGCCAATATTAGTATTGGTAAGAATCAATGCGCGGCTGAACCGTTGATTACGGTAACGTATCCTCAAACAGGCTACACATTGTACAACAATCTTTCTCGGGGAGACGGCACACCGACGTCAAATCCCATCGCTACTATTACATGGACTTCCGCCAATGTGGGATATTATCCGATTAGTATTGAATTAGTTAATGCTTCCGGTTCGATTATAAAAACAATCGCAACGGGGCTATCGAATACCGGCAGTTATCGTTGGTTGTATGATTCGAGCATTCCAACCGGCAGTTATAAAATTCTTGTCTCATCACAAATCCAGGGGGTTACTTCCCGTA
>CAJBMK010000028.1 GCA_903954165.1 uncultured bacterium
AGTGTCGCGCAGTTTAGCTTGTACTGTACGGGCTGTCGCCCCACTTCCAGACTGAATATGTCCAACTAAAGAAGTGCCTGAAGACGCAGCAAGGTCGCTAACAATCTCATTAAGTGCGCTTTGCACAGTCGTTGCAGCTATTGTTCCTGCTGGGGTATTGCCAATAAGGGCGGCTCCGCCAGACGCAGCAAGGTCAGCACGCAGCGCATCATCATAGTCATCTACCAAATCTTCTACACCCTGTGCAGTTACACGTAGCTCAACCCGGCTTCCAGCGGCAAACGACTGGGCAGTAGTACCCTCTTGCGCACGAACAATCGTAAGGGAATCACCGGCACGAGCAGTAGCTTTAGCAATCTCATATGTACCGCCGGTACTTTCAAACGTAATGTAGAAGTACTGCCCCGCAGCAAGCGCAGGAAATTTAGCCCCATCGCCGGTTGCAAGAACAACCCCAACATCTGAGGCATTAATTGCTGTAGCAATAGTACTAGTGGCGTTATTGGCAAGTTTAATGGGCATAGTTACTCCAGCAGAATATATGAGCCGTTCTCTTGAAGCAGGTCATCGCCGTCTTCAGCCAGCAAGTTATTGAGGAGCGCAGAGGTCTGCCTCCGAACGCGCCGCATAATTAGGACAATGTTAAGCGCCATCTTAGCCCCGCAGTATTACAATAACATCTACAGCGTTAGCAGCGCCACCGCTAATTGCAGGGCGAATATACATTGCTGCGGTAGTAAACTCAAAAAAACCTGCGGCAGTAGCACTAATAACTGTGCCGCCTAAGTCTCTCATACTAAAAAAAGTTACGCCGTCGTTAGAAGTCTGTAGCGCAATAGTAGCACCACCAAAAGTACCATCGAACTTGACCAGCTCATTAAAACACTGAAGCAAGCAGAAGGCCCCGGGTGCAAAGGGGAGGATTCAGACATCCCCATAAAAGATAATCCCCATATCGATGCTTTGTATCGAAAATATGTTGAATGCGCGGCGGAATTTTTGCACATAGACGAAGAATCGTTTTGGAACCTCCCATTTGAAGATGCCGATCTTCTTGTGGAGCACTTTTGCGAACTGGCACCTGAAAATTACAAAATACCTCCTCTTTCCTTCGAAGAGGAAATGGAAATGGAAAAAGACGCTGGATTTTTCAGGGCTGTGTCGGATATATACCAATCGATGCAAATAACTCACCCGCCCCCGACCTGACCCTCTCTCGTCACGGCGGTCACGGGTCTCGGTTCTAAATCCGAAACAAAATTTACACAAGCATCAAAATCACCCGATTTTGATGCTTTTTTTACACCACACTTTCCCTCACTATTTATCCCCTTTTCCCCTTGTCTTTCCCCTCATTTTCTGCAAAAATACCTCTCGTATGAATGGGAATGACCTAGCCGCGTACCTTATCATAGGTGCAGGAATATACTGGATTGGCCGCCGATTTCTATTCGGACTCTTGTGGGCTATACTTATTGTTTTCTTTCATCTTGCCGTTCACCTTCTTCACAAAAAACTTTTTGACTAAATACTAACCAAAAATCGAATTCCGGCATGAGCCGGTTTTTTGTTGTCTTTACAAAGTTGAAAAAGTATATACTATTGCAGTCATGCAAAGCGTCAGTGATGAACGACTAATTGTGGTAGAAGGACCGACAGCAGTCGGAAAAAGTGATATCGCGGTATCACTTGCTTTAGCTATAAACGGTGAAATTATTTCGGCCGACTCTCGCCAGATATACAAAGGACTCAATATTGGAACCGGCAAAATTTCCCAAGATGAAATGCGCGGTATTCCCCATCACCTTCTCGATATCGAAAATCCGGACAAGCGATTTTCCGTTGTTGAATTCCAAAAACAAGCTGAAACAATTATCGAATCCATCATTAGTAGAAATAAGGTATCCATCATCTGCGGTGGCACCGGTTTTTATATTGAGGCCATAACGAACGGAATAGTATTGCCGGAAGTGCCGGCGAATGAAGTATTGCGTCAATCTCTTCTTTCTCTCGACGAAGACACACTAATGAAGAAGCTTCATACACTTGATCCAATTCGCGCCTCTACTATTGATTCTCATAATAAGCGTCGCGTCATTCGTTCGATTGAAATCGCCACAGCACTCGGCAAGGTGCCGCCAATCGCTCCTTTATCAAAATATTCAAACCGACAGGTTTTGAAGATTGGCCTCATTCTTCCAGACGAAATACTCCGAGATAAAATCAACAAACGATTGTTGGCTCGACTTCAGTCAGGCATGATTGAGGAAGCGGAAAACCTCCACAAAAACGGTCTATCATTTGAAAGAATGCGGGAGTTGGGACTTGAATACAAATTCCTGGCCGATTTTCTGGACGGGAAACTTTCAAAGGAGGATATGATTTCTGAGCTTTCTACTGCCATCTGGCACTATGCACGAAGACAAAAAACATGGTTCCGAAGAGACAAGGAAATCAAATGGTTTAGCCCGCAGGATTACAATGATATAGAAAAAGTGGTAAAAGAATTTTTGAAGAACTAACAGAACAGGCTCGCGCGTACCCGTGCGAGTCTGTTTTCTTATCGTTTTATTTTTCCGCCTCTTTTCGCTTCAAATATTTACGTTTCTTCTTTACCAAATCATCCGGTAAATTACTGACATCAGAATACATTTCATAATCCTTACCGTAATTCAGATTTTTCATCAGTTTAGTCGGTGCATTCCGAATCCGAAGCGGAACAGGTAAATTACCCAGCTTTTGTACGTCGGCAAGCGCTTCGAAATAGGCATCGTGTGCACTACGGTCCTTCTTGGCAAGAGCAAGGTAAGCAACACCGTGGGCCAGATTGATTTGCGCTTCGGGCAGACCGATTATTTCAACGGCGCGGAATACGTCGTTGGCCACCACTAGTGCCGTCGGTTGAGCCAAGCCGATATCTTCCGAAGCAAAAACAACCATCCTGCGGGCAATAAACTTCGGATCTTCCCCACCCTCAATCATTCGCGCCAAATAGTACAAAGCCGCGTCAACATCCGAAGCCCGCATGCTTTTTATAAAAGCGCTAATTGTATCGTAATGCTCTTCCCCTTTTTTATCGAAGCGAACAAAGGTGTGCTGGAGCGTATTCTTCAAATTTTCAACAGTAACTTCACCGTACAATCGTTCCGTATTTTCGAGAACCGTAACGGCAATACGGGCATCACCATTTGCCATTTGAGACAGCCATTTCGTCGCCTCCGCATCAAGCTTCATTTTTGACTGCTTGATAATTTTCCCCAATTCTTTTTCCGACAATCGATTGAGCACAAAGACCCGACAACGGGACAAAAGGGCAGGTATCACTTCAAAACTTGGGTTCTCGGTTGTTGCTCCGATAAGCGTTAGCCGTCCCGATTCGACATGCGGCAACAGGAAATCCTGCTGAGCCTTATTGAACCGATGAATTTCATCCAGAAACAAAACTTTTGGTTTTTGGTCTAAGACGCTTATCTCATCAATAATGCGCTTAATATCGTCCTTACCGGCCGAGACGGCAGACAATTCGTACAAACGAGCATTGAGTGAGTGGGCATACATTTTGGCCAACGTCGTCTTACCAACACCGGGCGGCCCCCACAAAATAAAAGAAAAAAGATGTTTCTCTTCAATGGCAATGCGAAGCGTGCGATTTTTGCCGACCAAATGTTCCTGACCGACAAACTCCTTGAGAGTCCGCGGTCGTATGCGTGAAGCAAGCGGTTCCATGATAGTTGATATTTAACCCCCGACAATATTCAAATTTGCTCTCTGCGGGCTCGCCGCGACTCGAACGCGGAACCTCGGTTTTGGAGACCGATGTTTTACCATTGAAACTACAAGCCCAACACGGGTAATCATAAACGAAAAGCGCTATTTTGCCAAATACGGAAAAAAGTTTCGACATACGCAAAACAACCCCAAGGATTTCCTCGGGGTTGTTTCAAAAAACGATTATTTCTTTGTTTCCTTGTGAGGAGTAGCTTTTCTGCACCACTTACAGAATTTGTTGAACGCAAGCTTATTTTCTACCTGCTTCTTATTTCGGGTAGTCCAATAGTTAATGCGCTTGCACTTAGTACAGGAAAGTTTTACCAGATGGAGTTGAGACATTGATTTTATTGGCTATTTTTATTAATTAAAGCTCCGTAACTATATCCTATTTTGTTATTTTACGCAACTTTTAAGTTGTATTATGGCCTTAATTATTGGTCAATACCAAAAGATACCCGAAACGATAGGATTGTTGTATTCTGAATGAACATACATTATTTCAAGAGAATGTAATGATTACCGCCCCAATTCATGTTAAAATTACTACATAAAAACTGAGTAATTATATGAATAAAGAAAACTGCAGAGAAATAGTTGAAAAACTAAAGAAAGTTCAAACCCTGAATGCCGACTTTAACGTGAAAGCGGAAATAGTTCTTTCATTTGATACTTCACGGGAGTGGAACGAGAAAGAAACTGCTTTGATTGCTGAAGCGGGAAAAGTGTCGGAAGAAATTGAAAAGCATATTTTGGAATTGGAAAAGAGTATTGGACCAGATTCCATATCCGCTACGTATACCCACAAAGACGAGAACGGTGTCGAAACTTCCGAAACCATCACAATTGATTTTGAGAAAAAACTCGAATATTCCGTTACCTTTTACAAAACTCACCACATCGACCTGCCCGACAACTTCAGGGAGATAATGACCGACATCTGGAGTCGAAATATTGATGTAATTCAAAAATCCATCGAAGAACAAGGATTCGATGAAATCCTCCTTATTCCCGGAGATTTGTACATACCTGATGTTCATGCCAAAATGAGCAAGGGATATTCCACAACAGATATCAAACCGCGGTTGCATTCGCGTGCTTCTTTTGAAATTGTGATAGAAAAGATAAAAGAACCACACATTATCCTTATTCACAAAAAAAACGCCCAAAATCTGAAAGACCGACCGGAACTTAAAGGTACACTCGATAAAACAGTTAATAACCTCATAAAATCGGGCCAAACCCTCACTCTCACCGACTACCTCATATACCAAAGACAATTCTTTGAGGAAACTGGAAAACACCTCGATGACACTGGTAATTTCCCATGGATTCCCGGTTCCACACTTAAAGGTCCAGATGACGGTTTTATTGTTGTTCAAGCAGGCGCAAATGGCTCTGGTGGGCTTGGCTTGAATGCTACTTCTCCCGCTACGAACTCGGTAGGTGGTGGATGCCGTCTCTCCCACTGTCTTACCTAAAACGGGTAGCTTGTAACTTGAGGGTTTTAACTTCTTTATTTTGTTATTTTACACGACTTTCAAGTGTTGCAAGAGGGTTTTGTTATTTTGGCTGCTCACCCCAAAGATATTTCGAAGCGATGTGGCAGCATATTCATGGTAGACACACATCATTACGTGGGGTATTGACATATACACGTGTATATGTTATTATTAAAAATGGAATCGATTTTTGATATATAAAAAGACATTTAGAGCCGTAATTGGCCAAATTGTTGTCAGAAAATACAGAAAATCTAGAAAGAATTATACTTATGAAGAAAATCTTATACGTCCTTTTTACCCTCATTCTCCTCGTCACCACAACAGCCAACGCGGCAACCGTGTACGTGCCATGCAACGCTAGCGCAGGAGGTTCTAAGGATTTGTATGGAAATCATAAATCCTCCGATGGAGCGTATGGTGCGAAACTTTTGTCGGAGTGGGAAAAAAATAACCCCGACAAGAAGATAGTAAGCATTGTCTCTCACGACACTTCCCAGGGGTCATACCGCGGATTCTGGGTCACCTACAAAGACCGGAAACCGAAAAGCAAAGCAAAATAACCCGTTTGCGATAGTTCATGAAGAACTCGTCGCAGCGGGTTTTTCTTTACAATAAATAGAGTAAGACAGATTAGGTAGTAAGAAAAATATTACCAATCTTTTATTACAAACTATATATAAAATCTTTTTATTAATGGATTAACTCGAGTCAGTATTTCATACACTGATCCATCAGCTAGTCCGGCCATATCATCGGCAGAAATACCGCTACCTAATTTTGAATCTATAAGCGTCACCTCGTCCCCCACTTTCACTTTTTCGACATTTGATACATCAAGCACAATCATATCCATGGAAACTCTGCCTAGTACTTTGGCGGTACATCCGCCTATGGTTACTTTTCCGATTGCCGATAATGCGCGGGGAAAACCGTGCCAGTAGCCGATTGGGCACACCCCGACCTTGGTATCCTTAGTGACCGTTTCGGTTAAATCGTAACCGATTTTCCCGCCTGCAGGTATGACTTTTACTTCAGAAATGATAGCCTTCCATGTCAAAGTCGGTTTCAGGGTAAATTTGTCTTCCGCCCATGCTCGCACCTCTCGTGCGGGCCAGACGCCATGTTGTCCGATACCAATTCGCACCATATCGAAATGAGCCTGTGGAAATAGTATTGTGCCGGCCGTAGCGGAGGCGTGTACGATGGGAGAAAAACCGACTTTCTTAAACTCGGTAATCCATTGCTTGAATTCATCTATCTGGCCGACGGTGTACGCGGGGAAAGCGGGATTTTTAGCCGCAGCAAAATGGGTGTACAACCCGTCAACCGATAATACCGCGGATAACTTCTTTAATTCTTTCATCAGCCTTTCCCGATCTTCAAAAAAGAATCCCTGACGATGCATACCGGTATCCACTTTTATGTGCACAGAAATCTTCTTGTCGCCCTTTCTTTTGGACAAAGCAAGTAATGATTCAAAATGCGAAACAGAGATGGTTATGTCATGCAAAGCGGCTTCTTCCACCATTTCAGGCAATGTATAGCCAAGCACGAGGATAGGAAGTTTTATTCCTTCGCGACGAAGCGTCAATCCTTCCACCACCGAATCAACACCAAGATAATCGGCACCGAGCTTTTCCGCCTCCCGAGCAAAGTCCACCAGCCCGTGTCCGTAGGCATTCGATTTGACCACCGAAAGATACTTGCACTGCTTCGGAATCATCGAGCGAAATACCCGATAATTGTGCGCAATCGATTTTGTATCAATTTCTATCCATGTCCGGAGTCCAGACCGTAGTTCTTTTTTCATACGTTTAAATTATAAAGAAATACTAACAGGGAAACAAAACAAGGGCAAACTCTTGGCAAGAAAACAAAAAATTCACGACAACGTCACAAAATACGTCTTCGGTCTATTGGCACAATCTTCCTTTATAGTATAGTTACAAGACACTCTATGGCCGGCAAAAAACATTACTATTTTGACTACGCAGCTACCACACCGCTCGATGCGAAAGTGCTTTCGGCGATGATGCCCTACTTCGCGGAAAAGTTTGGAAACCCGTCGAATTTGTACGAATTGGGACGTGAAGCAAAACAGGCAATTACGGAATCAACAAAAACAATTACCGACATTCTCGGATGTCATCCCGATGAATTCATCTATACCGCTTCGGCAACAGAGTCGGACAATATGGCTATCTTGGGCACAGCCCGAGCGCAGAAAGACAAAGGTAACCGAATTATTATTTCGCGAGTAGAGCACAAAGGAATTATTTCGGTCTGCGATGCTCTTCGAAAAGAAGGCTTTGATATTGTTGAACTGCCGGTTGAAAAAGACGGCCTTGTTCGAATTTCAGAATTGGAGAAAGCACTAAACGACAAAACTATTCTGGTTTCTATCACCTATGCCGACAGCGAAACAGGAACCATTCAGCCAATTGCTGAAATCGGAAACATAATCAAGAATTTCCGCACAAAAACAAAAAGCTCGCTTCCCTATTTCCACACCGACGGCAGTCAGGCCGCCGCGTACTTACCGATAACAGTCGAGAAACTTGGCGTCGACCTTATGACTCTTTCCGCCCACAAGCTGTACGGACCGAAAGGCATTGGCGGTTTATATGTACGACGTCTAACAAAAATCGACCCAATTCTCTATGGCGGCGGACAGCAGAACCGTCTGCGCTCAGGCACAGAAAACGTACCGGGCATTGTCGGCTTTGCGCAAGCTCTGCGAATAAGCGACAGCACAAGGAGAATCCGTACGGAAAAAACAAAAAAACTTCGCGACATATTGGAGCGCGGAATTTTCAAGTCGATTCCAAAAGTAGTCTTGAACGGCCACAAAACCAAACGATTGCCGAACTATCTCAACGTTTCAATTCTTGATATTGAAGGCGAGGCAATTCTGCTTCACCTCGACCATCTCGGTATTATGGTCAACACCGGTTCAGCATGTAATTCTCAAAGTCTTGAGCCTTCCTATGTTCTCATGGCCCTCGGAAATCCGTACGAATATATACACGGCAGTATTCGCTTTACGCTCGGCAAACACACGACCACTGGCGATATAAATTACGTACTGAAGCATTTACCTATCATTACAAAGAAACTGCGCGCCATTTCACCTCTCAATCTCGATATGAATCAAACAGCCTCGATTTCAAATTTAAAAGCATTTATCGGCGGACAGACGCCGCATTTTTTGAGAAAAAAGAAATAATCATGTATGAAAAAACCCATTGTAAAAAAAGTTAATACGAAACCGGCAACACCAATCAAGAAAACGAAGCAAAAACCGGACGTGGTCAACAAATTCACCGGCGATGTTTGGGCATACTCCGACATAGTGCGTAGTCATTTTTTCGAACCGCAAAATATATTGTGGGAAAAACCGGTTGACGCTCATTTTGACGCCGAAGGTGTTGTTGGTTCGCCGGCTTGCGGAGACGTTATGCGTGTTTGGATTAATATCAATCCAAAAAAAGATACAATTACTGAATTCAAATGGCGGACATTCGGCTGTGCATCGGCCATTGCTGCCACTTCAATGCTTTCCGTCATGGTGACCGAAAAAAAAGGAATGAAAATCGACGAGGCACTTACCATTAGACCTCAAGATATTATGAAGCGGCTTGGCGGACTTCCCGACCGTAAGATTCACTGCTCCGTCCTAGGCGACAAAGCTTTACGTGCGGCAATCAATGACTGGTTCAAAAAAACAAAACAATTTACGCGTATCGTGGTTGAAGGTACCCGCGTAGTCGACGACAATACAAAAGTTACCGAAGCCGACATTGAAGAAGCCGTTCTCGAAGGCGCCATTACCCTTGAAGCGGTACAAAAAAGGACGAAAGTCGGCATCGGCAATCCGGACTGTATTCCCCGCGTAGAGGAATTGATTCGATTTTATCGGGAAAAATATTTTGGGCCTGACGCAAAATAACAAACCATTATGGATTCAACTCACACTAAAATAGAAGCCGTCATAAAAAAAGTCCGACCGTATATCCAAATGCACGGCGGAGACGTCTCGCTCGTCAGCGTCAAAAAAGGCATCGTTACCCTCGAAATAACCGGGGCTTGTACACATTGTTCTTTGGCTGATTTGACCTATAATAAGATGCTGGGATCGCTTCTCAAAGAAGAGGTTCCGGAAATCATCGATATCGTTTTATTAAAATAATTGTTCGGCGGAGACCGCTTCAATGCAGTCGACACCAACCACAACGAATATGGCAAATCAAAAAGAGTACACAAGAAAAAGAGAAGGTTCTTCAATTGCAAAAATAGTTGTCGACCGTGACCTCTGTATCGGTGCAGCGTCGTGTATTGCCGTTTCCGGCGAGACGTATGAACTCGACAATGAAAATAAGGCGGTTGTAACCGGTAGTGATGCCGTTGATGACGCAACACTTATCATGTCGGCCGAATCCTGCCCGACAAAAGCAATTTTACTTTTTGATAAAGAAGGAAAGCAAGTTTTTCCTAAGTAAATATACATTATTTTTCATGTAGAATAAACACTATTTACTATGGACCATTTTAATTATGTTATTGTCGGCGGTGGCATTGCGGGAGTTACGGCGGCAGAAACAATCCGTCAAAACGACCCAAATGGAACTATTGCCATTATTTCGGACGAACCCTATTTTCTTTACTCGCGCGTTATGCTTTCAAAGCCGAATTTTTTTCTCGGTAAGATACCGTTTGACCAGGTCTGGCTAAAAACGGAACAATGGTATAAAGATAATAAAATAAATTATCTCGGCGGAAAAACTGCGATTAGATTCGACTCGGCTTCCAAGAAAATTAACCTCAGCGACAACACTTCGATTGGCTATGACAAACTTCTCTTGGCCGTCGGCGTCAATGTCAGAACTTTACATATTCCCGGCTCGGACAAAAAAGGAATACATTATCTTCGCACGCTCGATGACGGCAAGGCCATTATGGAACATATTAAAACCGCCAAGAAAGCGGTAGTTATTGGCGGCGGATTTATCGGCTTTGAAATGGCCGACCTGCTTAAACTGGCCGGTATGGACACCACCATGCTGTTGCGCGAACATCATTTTTGGGATCCGACACTTGATGAAGGTTCGGCGGGTATGATTGAACGAGCAATGACGGACGGCGGAATAAAAATCCTGAAGAACGCGGAAATTGCGGAAATACTTGGTGCGGAAAATATTCAGGAGATAAAGCTCAAAGACGGTACCACGATTGAATGCGACATGCTTATGTGCGGAATCGGTGTAGTCAATAATATCGAATGGATTTCAAAAAGTGGTGTCACGACAGGAAAAGGAATTTTGGCCAATGAATATCTCGAAACGAATATTCCGGATGTTTACACGGCCGGCGACATCGCGGAATACAAAGATTTGTTACTCGAAGAAAATACCCAAATGGGAAATTGGGTAAACGGCAGAGAGCAAGGACGAATCGCGGGACTTAACATGACCGGCAAACACGAAGCATTTCGTTTCGTATCGTTTTATACCACTCAAGGTTTTGGCGTCACTATCGCCTTTGTTGGCGATGTAGCACCGGGAGCAGACCGCACCATTATCGCTCGCGGTTCACCCGAATTAAAGTCCTACATGCGCATTCTCGTCGCACATAACGAAATCGAAGGTGCCACCATGATAAACCGCACCGGAGAAATGTCCACAATTGCCAAACTCATCGAAAAAAACATAAACGTTTCCGACAAGCTAAAAGAACTTGCCGATCCAAACTTTAGTCTAAAATCTCTCCTCTAAAAACAAAAAACAGCGGCACACACCGCTGTTTTTTGTATACATGTATTGTATAATTACCCAATGTCACAACCGGAATATAACTGCCAGGATTTAGCCGAGAAAATACAAAAAGCACGTGCTCTCTATAATGTGTACCAATCCGCCATTCCGGAAAATAGAGACGGCGACGTCACCACAATCAATCAACTGAACGAAAACGGAGAATTAGAAAAGAGCATAGCGGAACTGGAAGAACTTATGGGTGCCGGAATACTCATGGAGAAGAATGATTTTCCCATTTCAGAATATAGATTTGTCGGTATTCCGATAAACATCGATGACAAAGTAATCTACGATGTTGAAAAAGAAAAAAACCATTGCGTTATTGTTTCTAACGGAATAGAAAATGCCGAATCGTATAAAGAAATTGACCTCCTCTGCAACAGCGACGGTATTTTGGCGTACAGTGCCAAAAAGAATGATAACAGATGGGTAGTTGTCTTCGATGGAAAGGAGGAATCCACATCGTATAGATCACTCTACGATATCGAAAATATCAACGGCACGGTAGCGTACTGTGCCAAAACTGACGAAGGAAGATGGGTACTTGTCTTCGGTGGAAATATAATCTCTGGATTATACATACAACCACGTTCACCCATGAATATCGGCGGTATGTTAGTATATCGAGCTAACAAAGACGACGGGCGTGCCATTATTGTCTTCCATGGAGTAGAGAGTCCTGACTCGTATAAAGAAGTCAGCTTTCCCATAATCATTGACGGTAAGTCAGTATACTCCGCTAAAAAATACGACAACCGTTATGTCATTGTCACCAATGGAAATGAAAGTTCTAAATCGTACCAAGACATCAACAACCTTCAAAAAATCGACAATAAAATTATATATGTTGCCAAAAAAGACGACAACCGCTTTGTTATTGTATGTAATGGAAAAGAAAGTTCTCAGTCATATAAAACTATTGGTAATATCCTACACGTCAATGGAAAACTTGAATACCGAACTTTACATAAAGGCGATAATTTTATAGCAAACATCGACGACAAAATAGCATACCGTGCCCAAACAGACGATGAACGCTTTGTCATTGTGTGCAACGGAGAAGAAAGTTCTACATCATACAAAGATATTCGCTGTCTCAAAAACGTTGGTAATAAATTAGTGTACTATGCCCAAATGGACGACAACTCTTGGGTCACCAACGTCGATGGAGAAGAAAGCACTGAATCCTATAAGAATATCGAAATTCCTCAAATCTTTAATGGTAAATTATTTTTCGAGCTCAAAAAAAAGATGATACAAACGTGCTTGTTGTTGATAATGAAGAAATTAAAATAGACGGAAAAATCAAGTCGCTTGAGGTAGTAAAAGACCAGATTGTCGTAGTAGCCGACAAGGATGGAATAAGAAGTGTGTATCGATACGAATAGCAAAAAGTTCCCAATTATTGACCACCAGGTATCAGAATTTTCTCCCGTCATTGCGAGGGCATGGAGCCCGTGGCAATCTAGACAATAGTGTTGTAATTCCTATTTTGGAATCCCGACTTTTCCGAATCCTGGATTGCCACGGACGGGGCGTCCTCGCAATGACGGAGGAAACGAAGAAATAATAATTGTGATCTAAAATAGTGGGTATTATGCTGACACCAATAGCCCCATTTGTCATTGAGAGAGTATTTCGCGTGCCCGCTAAAAGTCGGGCAAGTAGCAATTCAATCTTTTTTCTCCGTCATTGCAATTGAAGCGCCTGCCCGACTCTCGGCGGGAAGCAATCCAGTCCACGCTGTTGTAATTTCTTTTTTGGAATCCCGACTTTTCCGAATCCTGGATTGCCACGGACGGGGCGTCCTCGCAATGACGGCAGAGGAAAGAGCAAAACAATAAAACAATCTAGAATCACTGGATATCATATATGACACCAATAGCCCCTTGTCATTACGAGAACGTTTTAATCTTAGAAATCAATTCATTTTCTCCGTCATTGCGAGGGCGTTTTGCCCGTGGCAATCCAGTCCATACTGTTGTAATTCCTTTCCCTCTTTTTTATACCATCACCCGTGCATCAACCACCAAGACTTCGTCGGCGGTGGCAATAACCGGATTGAGGTCGATTTCTTTTATTTCCGGATGTTCGATTGAGAGTCGCGATAGACCGGTCAAGATATTAGCCAGTGAATCGAAATGAACGGGTTTCTCTCCGCGCATACCGTTTAGAATTGTGGCACCTTTAATTTCCTGCATCATTTTGAGAGCTTCGTCTTTGCCAATTGGTGCGACACGAAGAGATGTGTCCTTGATTGCTTCGGCAAATATTCCGCCTAGACCGAAGAGAATAGTCGGACCAAATACGGCATCACGTTTCATACCGATAATTATTTCCCGTCCAGAAGACATTTTTTGAATGAGCACTCCTTCGATTCGTGCCTGCGGTAGAGCACTCTTTATTCGCTCATCCATTGCATGCCAGGCGTCACCCGCCTCGCCCAGATTATTTATATGAAGACTAACGGCACCGGCATCTGTTTTATGCACAATATCCTCGGAAATTACTTTCATGGCAAATGGTCCGTTTCCAAGACGAGCTATCGCCTCAGGAAGCCCGCTTTTCTCTTTGAGGAGTATTCCGGCCGGCGCGATACCATATTCGGAAAGCAGTTTCGACATTTCTTCATAGCCCATCATTCTCTCCTTTTCGGCTTGTTTTATTATTGATGAATGAGCGGGTAAGGTGGCCTGTTTCTTTGTCTCACCATGAGCAAGACTGTCCAGAGCCTCCACCGCATCTTTCGGAAAATGAAAATTAACCAGACCGTTCTCTTTTAGGCAATCAAGCCCCGCCTGCACAGTTGGCCCGCCGAGAAATACGGGAATAATCGGTTTCTTCTGTCGGTATTGAACCACAAGCTTGGCTGTAGATTCTACTTCCGTCATCATTTGCGGAGTTAGCATAAGAATTATAGCATCAATACCACTTTCACTCGTCACTATTTTCAGAGCTTCCTCGTAACGCGTCGCAAGCGCATCTCCGATAATATCAATCGGATTCCCCACCGCCGCCATCGGAGGCAATACTTTGCGAAGTGACTCTTTTACACCGTCCCCAAGTTCCACCATCTGAAGCGTCCGCGACAAATCGACAAGATCTGCCGTTACCACAGACGGACCTCCGCCATTGGTCACGATAGCAATATTTTTGAGCGGTTTGGTTATTCCGAGCTGGAAAAGTTTCGCCAGATTGAAAAATTCACGAATCGATTCGACAGCAATGGCTCCGCTCTGTCTGATTGCGGCGGAAAAAATGGAATCTTCGGGCGCAAGTGAGCCGGTATGCGACATAACCGCCCTCATTCCACGCTGACTTCTGCCGGCCTTCAAAATAACGACCGGTTTCGTTTTGGTAATTTCCGAAAGCAATTCCATAAAGCGTTTCCCGTTTGAAAGTTTTTCCAGATAAATGAGAACGGCCTTCGTATCATTATCACCTGCCAAATATTCAAGAAATTCAATTTCGGATAATTGTGCCTCGTTGCCCAAGCTAATGAATTTTGAAAACCCGACACCTTCTTTGATAGCCATATCGAGGAGCGATGTACCCAAGGCGCCGGACTGCGAAAGAAAAGCAATATTCCCCTTTCCCGGATTTTTGGCCCCAAACGAACCGTTGTATTCGGCGTTTAAATCAATCGTCCCCAAGCAATTCGGGCCGAGCAACGCGATTCCATGCTTGTCGGCTATTTCCCGAACTTTATTTTCAAGAATTATTCCCGACTCCCCAATCTCCCGAAAACCGGCCGAAATAACAATGACGTTTTTTATCCCCCGCTCGCCACATTCATTGACTATCTCTGGAACAATATCCGAACGAACGGCAATAATAGCCAAATCAACACTGATTTCACCGGGAATTTCTTTGATTGCCTTATAGGTTTTACATCCCAAGATTTCCGATTCGGAAAGACTAATCGGAAGAATGGTTCGCTTACTTCCGGCGCACAGATTAGACATGAGCGCATAACCAACTTTATTTTTATCGGCACTGGCTCCGATGACCGCAATGGTCTTTGGATTAAAAAAATTATTTAGATTCATAAATTGTGTAATTGTTCTTCAAAAGTCACCTTGGTGGTATTGAGAAAAATACCGAGCGGGATTTTGTCGGTCACACTAGTTACAATCTCAATCGCCTTTTTCAAATCGCCGGTCGATTCCTTTTCATCAATCCAATACATCCGCTCCTTCAAAAAATCCCGCGTATCAAAAAAAGTAATGCACGGCTGAATAATATCCACAAAAGAAAAACCCTTGTGTTCAATGGCCGCCCGTATCACCCGCTCCGTCCCCTTCATGTCGCCTGCATAGGTACGAGCCACAAACGTAGCGCCGACCGAAAGCATCGTCAGAATCGGGTCAAACGGCTCCTCGATACTACCAAACGGCGTCGACTTCCCCTTAAAACCTTTTGGACTTCGAGAACTTGCCTGGCCGGTGGTCAAAGCAAACAGCTGATTATCATGCACAAAAACCTTGATGTCCGAATTGCGTCGCGCGGCATGAACCAAATGCTCCAATCCTTCGGAAAAAGCGTCGCCGTCTCCGCACGAACCAATGACCGTCAATTTCGGATTGGCGCATTTTATTCCCGTCATAGCAGGAATGACTCGTCCGTGAAGACCGGTAAAACTATTCATATTGATATAGTCGGTAATTTTGCCGTGACAACCGATGCCGGCCGACATAACCACGTCTTCAATGCGCAGTTTATTTTCCGCCACCATTGTTTGGAGTACCTGCCGAAGCGAAACCAAAATTTGCGAATTCGGACATCCGGGACACCATGTTATTTTTGACGTTGTTGTGAGATTAATTGCCATAGTGTGTAATATTAGCCGTTTATTATGCTATTGATTTGCGCCGCCAACTCCATTGGTTCCAACGGTCGCGAATCGTATTTCAAAATCGACTGCGTCACCACGATGCCGGTCTTCTCGCGAAGTAGCGATGCCATCTGCCCGTCGTGATTACATTCCACATTAATAATTCTCTCCGCACCTTTCAATTCTTCCGTCACGCGTTTTGAATCGAACGGTTCCACCCAAAGTATCTGAACTAATTTGACCGGTTTCGTAAAATATTTAGCAGCTTCAAGCATCGCCCCTTTGGTCGAGCCCCAAAATACAATCACGTTCTTACTCTCTTTATCGCCGTACACCTTAATCGTTTCTCGGCGGTCTAATTCCTTCAAAAGTGTTTCTGTTTTGACAAAGCGTTTATCAATCATAGCCTTTACCGGAAGTGCTTCCTCGGCTGTAATGCCGTTTTCGTCATGCTCATAGCTGGTCGTTTTTACGACAGCATTGCTCGTGCCGGGAAAAGCCATCGGTGAAATACCGTCTCCGGTAATAGCAAAGCGTCCGTATTGTTCGGAAACATTTTCGGCCATGAGCCCGCGATCAATCGGCACACCGGTCGGAATCTGCATGGTCACCGAATGTTCGGACAAGAGCTTATCGAGCAGTACCAAAACCGGCATCTGATATCTCCACGCCAGATTCAAAGCATCGACACCGGCTGTAAACGATTCATCCGCATCCCCTGGAGCAATGACAATTCGGGGAAATTCTCCGTGTCCCGAATGAATAACCATTCGCAAGTCGGACTGACTGGAATAGGTCGGTACGCCCGTAGCCGGACCCTGACGTTGAGAAATAGCCACCACGAGCGGTATCTCCGCAATACCGGAAAAACTGAGTGCCTCCTGCATCAGTGCAAATCCTCCCGTAGCCGAACCGATAGCCACACGCTTCCCGGCATAGGCCACCCCAAGGGCCATATTGATGACAGTAAGCTCGCTTTCCGGCTGAATGACTCTCACCCCCGAATCCTTCTGTTTCAGTGCCAAATAATGCAATATGCCGGTCGCGGGCGTCATCGGATAAGCAATATAAAAATTCAAACCAGCCGCCTCCAACCCCTTTCCAAAGGCCATATTTCCATCGACTAAATCTTTTGTATGCTGACCCGGGGTGAGATTCCGCGAATGGCGAAAATTAAGTTTCTGCATATGCTCGAATCCGATATCCGCCAAGCGAATGTTTACCTCAAGCCGCCTTTCGCGAAACACCTGACGAAGAACATCCTGCATCTGCGGAAAATGTAAATCAAGAAGATAACACGTCGCGCCAAGAGCGACGGAGTTTCGGGTAATAGGCGGTGCTTCCAGTACTTTTGAAGATGAGGACATTGGCACAACGACGGCATTAGCTCCCAATCGAGAAATGTCATCCGCCTCAAAAGAATCAGCCAAGACGACAGCATCCGGATTGAGCTCGTCCTTATGAAGGATGATCGTTTGTTCATCAAGAGCAATCAACACATCCAATTTCCCGTGGTCACACCAAACTTTTTCTTTAGAGAAACTGATGCGCGAAAAATTATGGCCCCCGCGAATAAGCGACGGATAGGTGAAAGAAATATACACTTCAAATCCGAGATCGGATAAAAGCGTTCCCAAACTTTGACCCGCCTCCCGGACGCCATCGCCAGCCGCACCACCGATGCCAACTGTAAATACG
The DNA here is from genome assembly GCA_903954165.1 of uncultured bacterium. GTDB lineage: Bacteria > Patescibacteriota > Minisyncoccia > Phycocordibacterales > CAJBMK01 > CAJBMK01. Next base: position 17,619 of record CAJBMK010000028.1, read on the forward strand.
TCATGGAATTCGTTTGTCATGGAAATAGCGTTCAAAAAATATAATAACAGGTTAATTGTAACACTAATTATAATACAACTTCTATTGCAATGTGGATAAGACCTATGATACGATTTAACCAAATGGATACAACTTCTACGGAGACGAAAGTCTACCCAAAAATAAAGCTCGGATGGTTTTCGTTCTCCTGTTGCGAGGACAATACCGTGGTCATGACCGAAGTCATGAACGACCACTGGCAAGAATGGAAAAAGATTTTTGATTTTAGGCATGTTCGGGTAATGAAATCAAAAAATATCATGGACGAATTCGACGTCGCCTTTATCGAAGGCGCGATGGCGGGACCGGAACAGGAAGAACAAGTGAAAAAAATCCGCAGTATTTCAAAGAAACTGGTTGCCGTCGGCGCATGTGCCGTCACCGGACTGCCGTCAGGCCAGCGCAACAACTTCACCGCCGAACAAAAAGAAAGCATTGATTTTCTTATCACGCGCTTCGGCGCATTGCCCTCGGTCAAAAAGGTTTCCGATGTCGTCACTGTCGATGTCGAAATCCCGGGATGTCCCATGAGTCCAAAAATGTTTTTGGAAAAAGTAAACGCACTCGTGGCGGAATTGAGAAGCAGTCAGTAGCGCAATGAGACTAATCAGCGTTGTGAAATTATGCAAACAGAGAACAACCTCATCTCTTTACTAACGACTAACAAACTAATAACTAGTAACTAACAAAAACGTCATGCACAAATTTGACTTAACGATGGAACATATCACCAAAGTTGAAGGTAACGCTTCCCTTCGGCTCAAAGTTGAGAATGGAAAGGTTATTGACGTCAAATTTGCCATCGACGAATACAAGCGATTCTTTACGGAAGCCATGAAAGGCAAAGCGGTCGCCGCAATTCCTCAACATCTGGCCCGTATTTGCGGTACGTGCTCGAACGCTCACGTTATGTGTGCCATTGAAGCATGTGAAAATGCCTTGGGTATTGAACCGTCAGCTCAAACCAAACTCTTGCGCGCCCTCACCATGCACGGGCTCATTATTCGCGACCACGCACTCCATTTGTATCTTTTTTCATTGCCTGATATTTACGGCGTAGACGCATTCCTTGACCTTGATGAAAATATTCCCGAATATCACCAAATTCTTCACGATGGTTTCGACACGAAATCGGCCGGAAATTATTTGGCGACTTTAATTGCCGGACGGAGCGTGCATGCCAATTATCCTGTTATTGGAGGATATCTTCATTTTCCGGATGGTGCCGGTATCGAAGAAGCAATAGCTAAACTTAAAAGTATTCGCCCGGCCGTATTGCGATTAATTGATATTTTTAGGAATGCACCGTTCCATTTTGACCGAAAGACGAAATACATGGCTTTGGTTCCGGACGGTAATTTCGGCTACACCGGCGGAACAATCATCACCAGCAAAAACGAATCATACGGAAGAGATAAATTTCGCGAGCATCTCGAACATGTGGTATTGCCATATTCTCAGGCTTCAGCCTACATATATCAGGGAGAGGATTACATGGTTGGTTCGCTGGCTCGTGTTAATCTTGCCAAAGACAAACTACACCCGCACACAAAAGAATCGGCCAAAGATACACTTGCACTATTTCCTTCGACGGATATTTTTCACAACAACTTAGCCCAGGCAATCGAAATTCTTCATTCGGTTGACGAATCGATTGACGTACTCACGGCAAACGAGTTTAAACCTGAACCGGTAATTAAGGTTGAATTCAAGGAAGCTACCGGTATCGGAGTCATCGAAGCACCGCGAGGCACTCTTTACCACAAAGTAGTAATTGGCGCGGACGGAATCGTCAAAGAAGGCGAAGTGGTGGTTCCGACAGGCCAAAACCAAATCAACATTGAACGAGATATCGGCACTTTGGTAAACGGGCTTCTCCTTAAACCGGAATTTGCCGAAGATAACGACGAAACAAAAGCAAAAATCGCCCATGAAATTGAAATGCTTATCCGCGCCTACGACCCGTGCATGAGCTGTGCCACCCACTTCCTGAAAGTTGAATGGATAAAAGTAAGCTAATTATAAATACCTCAATCGTCCGCACCGACAATATCGGCGCGGACGATTTCTTTACTTTTTACCGACTCTCACGTATGGTGTAATGAGTTATGATCCTACCACAATCTAATACCCTGGAAATCTCGCTCAAATGCGAATGTACCGGCGAGGAACTGTTCCTGCGTTATGCATGGCCGTGCGCTTCCGATAAATTGGATAGCCACAAAATATCATTCTCCGATTTCAGTACGCTGAAAATTCTTATTGAAAAAGGAGGTATCCCAAAACGTGCGCTCCTTGCCGTTTGTTTTCAAAACGCGGTCAAGGCTTATGGTGTATACTATCGAAAATCTGATCGCGCAATACCCGAATGGTCATTTGATTCAGTCGCGGATTACTGGAGACATCACCACATACACCCGGACAAACCCCATAAATGCGACCTTATTAAAGGAATCGTGCGGAAAATTAACGGATGCATTATTTCTGTCTCAGTCGACGAAAAAATGCTTCCGGTCAAAAACATCTACAATTTACCGATTCAAGTCGGTAAAACGGCGTATGTACACCAGCATTCCGTAATTGAAATTATGGACTAGCGGAAAACCACAAGGCGCACCTCTTCGGAGTTGCGCTTTTTTATTTTAAAATTTTATCATTTAGAATCCGAACTACTTTTTCAAAAACGTCTTGCTCGCCTGTTCCGAACGGAACGCCAATGACTTTTACACTTTTAATTTTTCCCAACTTTTTCAGAAAACGCACATTAGCCAACGCGTCAAAATCATGCATTGAAAGTCGCGGCGCGGGTATAAATTTTTCCAGGTCATCAAAGAGTACAACATCAGAAATACCCTCCACCGTATCAAGCACAACAACATCCTCCGGAACATTCCATTCTTCAGCCGGATCCATAACTTCAAATACTACCTTCGGAAAATATTCCCGAAGTTTCGGCAACAAACGAAGCGGAAGCGAGTCCATCAGGACGTCGGGATTTCCAAAAACATAAATAGTCATTCGAGTAATCATATCAAACCAATGTTTTATTGCGTTATAAAACCAATGAATGCGTCATATATTATGCGTACAAGAGAGCCAGCTCTTTTATTGACTGCTCCGGATATCCGTTATTTTTTTCAATACACGACGAAACACCGACTTTATTAAATTCTTTAACCGTCGAACCCTCGGATGAAAATCCGACTATTTTCCCCGCATACCCTTTTTGTATCAATAATCCTGCGATTTCTGTACCTTTTAAATCACCTGAAAGATTATAATCGAGTAAAATAATATCCGGATTTCCCGCAAGCATTTCCGAAACCAATTCATCCGCAGGCTGTTTTACGTATTGTAAAAAAGAAGCTTTACCATCCGTCGCTATAACCAAATCAGGCACAAACTGTTCCAGTACGCCTACTATATCATCAACCATAAGAACCCGCTTATCTTTCAGTGTCGCATATTCCGATTGTGATTGCGGTAATTTCAACCACCGAGCACGGCTACCCAACCCCGCCAAAATTGCGTTAATCCTTTCCAATAATTCCACATTTCGCTCCGCCTGATTATCAGCTTTAATTTCTTCCATGTCTCAATAGTACCACACGTTGTTTGGGTCACAAATAGAAGTTTACACGCTACAATATTCAATCACCACTACCTATTCTCTTGGATTACTATTGAGATAACTTCCGTAATTTACGTAATCGGTTACCGGATTACCAAGACCTCCGGCGTTTGTAGAAGCATGATATGGACCCGTCGCATCTCCCCACCAATTAGAAACGGCATTGCTTACAATTTGCGTATTATTTCGTATGCCAAATACGATATTATTATAAATGGCGCTGTTTGTAATCGATACGTACGAAGAATCATCAGGCCATTCAAGCGCGCTTGCTATTTTTGTCGCAAATAAATTTTCAAACAATTGCGCGAGGAAAAAACGTTTCACCGGTATGGTCACCAAAAGTGGCGGATTCATGAGCTCGATTCCATAGTTGTTATTTTTGATAATACTATCGGTAATAGTCACACCTGATTTTCTGACCGATATTCCGGCAACAAGATAGCCGTCAACGGTACAATTTGAAATTGTTCCTCTCGATAACGAATCAAAAAATAGGCCAATTGAATCGTTTGCGCTCGCCTTGAACACACTGTCTTTTACCGTAATGTCCGAACCGTCATTTGCACTTAGTGCGGAATATGCACCTGAAATATCGGCATTTTTTAACGTAATGAAAGATTTGTTATTAAAGCGTGCGCCCATCATAGTTCCGTCGCTTTTAATAGTAATGTTTTGTATGGTTGCGGTGGCTGATGTTGTGAGTAAGCTGTATTCCCAACCGAAGCCGGAAATTGTCGTATCGTTGATGACGACGGTTGAATTTTCAACAGATAGCGCCGGACCAAAATAATAATCATCCGCATTCCTCATTCCGTGACCCAAAAAAGATAACGACCGCATAGTGCTTAAAGCGCTTCCTGCTATATATAAACCTGTTCCGTCTATATTTCTAAAACTCGAATCGGCAATCATGAGCTCGCACGAATAACACGCGATTCCGCCGGTACTGGAAGCGACCAATACCGAACTCAAAGTGATGTTTTTGGGCCCGTTTAATACAAGAGCCTGACTCATGTATGCGAATGTCACATTTGAAAATGTTGAATTTCCGGCGGTATCATTCAAGCTAATACCCTGCCAACGAGTATCACTTGGAGATGTAGCCCCCGCATCTTCATCCGTATCGCCGCCCAAGGAATCGTCCGTCAATGTCGTAAAATAAATTGGAGCATCACCCAATCCGACAGCTTCGACCGAACCTGAAATATTAAGACCGTACCAATCTTTCGATTTTATAATAACGCCAGGCTCTATTTTCAAATGTCCGGACGCCAATACTTCTAGCATTCTGTCGGGTATGACATACGGATTATTAACAGCGGTCAGTGTAAAATTACCGGCAATATCTTTGTTGCGGTTTATAAGATGAGTAACGGTATTTTTCATACGAGGCGAACCGGCTATTCGGGAACCGTCTAAAGCAACGCCGTTTCTAAAATACGGCAGTGCACTGCCCCAATTTGACGAATCATCTCCGTTCGAAAGTTGGTCAAACCGTTCCATTGTAAGCAGTGAATCTTTGTCTCCGGCCGGAAATCGTCCGCCTTCACCAAAAGCAGTTTCGTCCATGAGAGTCGCGAGGCGAAGTAATTTTAATTTTTCACCGTTTAAATCTAATATAGATTCTCCCTCACCCGTTCCATACACAAGATCGGCGGAAATATCCGTGAGTACATTATCACTACCGCGCTCAAGAATATATCTACCGTATGGCGATATTTGACCGTGTAGCGGTATATCCACAGGCAACGCGAGTGTACCCGGAATCAGTGTGGAAATAACCCACCCCTCAAGAGATATGGATTCGCCGGTGTTATTGGCAAGCTCAATCCACTGATTATTCGAACCTGATGCCGTTCCCGCCCATGCCACTTCGCTTATAACGACAGGAAACGGCTCTACGGTAATTTGTTTGGAACTTGTTGCCAGAACAGAACCGGACTCGTTTAAACTTCTCACTTCAAAGATATACGTGCCTCGAGTCAGTGATAATGCCAGCGGAGATGACGTCACGTCAATCGGTACATTATTTTTATACATTCTAAACCCGCTAGCCGGCGAACCGGATGTAACCCATGAAAGGACTATGTCGCCCGCCGTAACCAAACAAGCGCCGTCAACAATAGAACCGGTACACGCCGAAATATCCAAACTAATACTTCCTACCGCGGGCGCCGGAGTAACGCCGATTGTCACCGCTCGTTGTGAAGAAATACGACTGTCTTTCATTGTCCAAAAGCGAATAGTGGTAGTTCCAATCGGAAACACAAATGACTGAACCCATCCGCCGTCTTCCCCAACCGAAACGACTGATGAAGAAAAATCATTTGCCACACTACTTGAAGTTGGTGCGGTACCGTTAAATGTAATTGTTGTTGTTCCAATCTGGACAGAATAATCCAAAGGCGAAATAACGACAGGTTGCGGTATCGGAAGGATAACAGGCGAGATAACCGGTATAATTACTGGCACACCTCCACCACCGCCTCCTCCACCGGCGCCACCGCCACCATATCCGGGATCGATAATTGACTGCTTACTGCTTGGAATTGTATTTAATGAAATAGAACCTCCCATTCTTACCACCGGTTTCGGCACGTTATTGGCAGATTCAGATTTTTCAACACTATTTTTCACTTCAGTTACTACCGACACATTAGATACCTTCCGGATTATTTGCTTTTTTGGAAGAACGATTTTTTTTGCAATAAGCACTTTTTTTGGCGTAACAGGAACCGGCATTGAGACTTTTGTGCTTTCAATATCAGCGGTTATTTTATCTTCCGTTACAACCGGTTTGTTATCCTCGGCAATAGATTCGCTATTATTTCGATACATACCGTCCGTCTGGATTGCATTAAAAACTTGAACTGTTTGTGTGTCACCCGACGGATACAAAATCTGACCGCCGGCTATTATAAGTACCAGTATGAGGAAAAATATAAAAAAACCAAAAGAAATAACCGCATACCGTACCGTATGCATATTTTCCGTAAAAAAAACGTCATGCGCTAATTTTTTGAGTTTTCTCAATGTTGTCGCATTAGTATATTGAAAACTATGTAATACCGTATTCGAAATAGAATCTCAATAATTCACGTGATTTAACAATCACGAATATTTAACATATTTTATAAAAACAATAGATTATGCAATCAAACAACCACTTCTGCATTATTCAAATAAATGAATTTCTAACATCTATAAAATATGGGCCTCAAAAAGACCGCCACCGCCACTCCACTATAATTAGAACGTTTTAATTAACATGAATTATCCTTTCATTAAAAATTAAAGATACCGAGCGCCAAAAATCGAGCAAAATAAATCAATCCCGAAAAGGGCATCGCTCCGGTTCTTACTCGTACAACTATACAACAAAAATAAGATTAATACAATCCATTTATCCACACAAACCATAATTGTCTTAAGATTACTGTGCGTTTATATCACATTATAAAAACCATACGCTAGAATTAATCACTTATGACAATTCCATAACAAACATTACCCCGACCAACCCGGTACCCGTGTTACGACTTGTTTATAAATTCCGTTATTTTTTCAACCACATTTTTCATTGTTATATTGGATTTAATTATATACTTCACCGACTTATCCTTATCAATAGTCTCATCTATTATCTCCCGACTTAAACTAATATTTGTCAGCAAAATGACGGAGACATTTTTTCCCCACTCGTTTTCTTCGCGTATTTTTTTCAACACGGTTAAACCGTCAATTTTTGGCATTATCACATCAAGCAAAATAAGCGTCGGTCGTTCCAATAATGCCACGGCAAGCCCACTTTCTCCGTCTTTAGCCTGCAGTACGGTATAGCCGACTCTACATAACTCATCAGTGAGAATATTTAGAAGCGGAATATCATCCTCAATAATTAGAATTAATTTTTTATTATTTTCATATTCCATAGCTTTCACTTAATTTATAGAAACAACCTTACGTAATACAACATACAGCTTATATAGTCCTATGATTATATTTTTTCTTGCCAATATTCACAACAAACTCTGTTCCTTCGCCTTCTTTTGACTCAAAATGTATATCTCCGCCTATTGAATTCACAATTGATTTGGTTATATATAATCCGAGACCGGTACCGTCAGATTTAATTAAACGCGCATTATCAGCTCGAAAAAATTTTGAATATATTTTATCTGTTACATCAGCTGGGATTCCGCAACCGGTATCGCGTATACTCACCGTTACTCCGGCGCTATCTTTTTTCATCCCCATGCTAATTTTCCCATGATTCGACGTATAGTCAACTGCGTTTGTTAATAAGTTTTGGAAAATAACACGCAACAGTTTTGAATCGTTTTGTATAATGAAATCCTTACGTTTATACTTTTTTTCCACCACGAGCTTCTTTGCAATAATCTGACTATCTAATTCTTGCAATACAGAATCAGCAATTTCACTAAGATCAACAGGCTCTTTGCGAATCTCAAATGTACCGAGTTCGATTTTTGAAATATCCAAAAGCTCATTCATGAGATCAACCATACGCTGATTACTTTCACGAATAATTGTAAGATACTTTTTTTGTTTCGTATTTAACACACTCGCATCATCCGCAAGAAGTGCCTCAGAATACCAACTAATAGCCGTGGTTGGGGTACGAAGTTGATGGCTTGTCAGAGAAACAAATTCATTTTTTGCCTTGTCAATTTGACGATCTTTTGTCACGTCTCTAAATACAACCACGCAACCGGATATATCACCTTTTATATCTTTGACCGGAGCAGCCGAATCGGCAACCGAAATTTTACTGCCGTCATTTCTGACTAATAAAGTATGATTAGCCATTGACGTTATTTTATTATCTTTGATTGCCGCGGCAATAAAATCATTACTTGGTTTGCCGTCATTTTCCCGTACAAAATGTATCACTTTATCGTAATGATTACCGATTGCCTTATCAGCATTCACACAAATCATCTCCTCCGCCATTTTATTAATTAAAATAATCTTTCCATCAATGTCGGTAGCAAACACCGCGTCACCAATTGAGTCTAAAATTGCCTCGTTTCTCATTTTTACCTCGTATATAAAACGTTCGGCATTTACATTTTCCGTGATATCAACACCAATACCGACCAAAAACGGTTTACCATCAAGAATCATTCGCCTACCGGTCATTAAAAGCCATCGATACTCGGGACCGCCGCGCAACAAAACTCGCCCTTCCACAATTTCATCCACGCCATTCACAAGCACATTTACAATTTTTTCTTGAATGAGAGCTCTGTCATCCGGATGAATCGTCCCGGCCGCGCTTGTGCCCAAAACTTGGTCTTCCGGTTTTCCGACAATTTCATCACGCTGATATGCATTCCACCGAACATAACATCCTTTTTCATCCAATACATAGAACGCTCCCGGAATACTATCAATAATTGCCTTGGTCAAAAGCTGTTCCCGTTGTATAGCTTCCTCCGCCCGTTTTTGTACTGTAATATCTCGAATTTGCAAAATATATCCGATTGTCACGCCGGCACTTCTTAGCGGAGTCATCAACCAATTTAAAATTTTGACTCCCGAACAGGTTGTTCGGTACAAGCGACGTTTTTTTACCTCCTCAAAACTGAATTCGGCGTCAAACCTGACGGTTTCATTATTCAATAATCTGTCTTTTATATCTTTGGAAATATTCGGATCATCAAAAAGTTTAAAACCTTTGACTTCAGCACTATCTACAACGCCAAATAATTCAAGACACACATTATTTACCGATACCAGATTACCGTCTGCATCATAAAACTCTATAGCAATTAGAGATTGGTCAAAAATAGCGCTGTACCGTTCTTGACTTATCTTAAGTTTTTCTTCAGCATTCTTACGATCGGTAATATCCTTTATAGTACCGACCATGAATATTGCTCTACCGTTACTATCACAATCAACCTTACCTAAACCAAGCACCCACCTCATTTCACCGTCTGTCTTGCGCCGGATACGATACTCTTTGTTGAAAGATTTATGATTAGTAAAGATTTCTTCTTCGAGGTATTTTTTCATCATCTCCCTATCTTCCGGATATACTAACGCCAACCAATTTTGAATACTTCTTTTATAATTCTTTTTAATTCCAAATATACCGTCTAACACTTCCGATGATGTCCACACACCTTTGACGAAATCAGTTCTATAGGATCCGATATTTGTGGCAAATAAAGTCGAGCTCAGAGTTTCCTCACTTGCCCTCAAATCTTCTTGAGCTAAATATTGCACCTTTTTACGATCGGTAATATCGCGAATATTGCACTGAATAATCATCTCTTTACCGGCACGGTACGCATTCGAAACAAATTCCACATCAACTTCCTTTCCGGTTTTTGTTTTAAGCGGCAAATTCTCAAAACGAACATACCGCTTCTTCTGAAGTGTATAATAATTATCCTTCGACGCGGCAATATCTTTTAGAGCCCCGACATCCCACAGATGCTTTCCTAAAAAATCATTTTTTGAATAGCCCAGTAAATCAATCAAAAATTGATTGACATCCAAAATCATGCCCGTTTCAAAATCAACGAGGAGAATTCCGTCTTGAGCTGTTTCAAATAAACGACGATAACGGAGCTCGGAAAAAAGCATTTCTCTATCGCCAACTACTCCAATTTTCTTTTTCATTTTAATTTTGATTTTTACCGATAAAACGACAAAAAGCGTATTCGATATTCAAAATCGAATCGCAGTTATTAACAATAATCTACCTTTAGTGTACTCCTGTGTATATATTATTCCAGCGAGTTATCCACAAACTACCCAAAATATATAGGATACTATTGCGTCAATAATTTGGGATTAAATGACCTTACATGACGCAAGGTTTATTTAAATTTATATATTTTAAAGTTTGTCTAGCTGTGTCAAAAAACTATAAATATGTATGTTTATGTTTATGTTTATGTTTATGTTTATGTTTAGTGTG